>NZ_SRIC01000279.1 GCF_004684775.1 Streptomyces sp. MZ04 | reverse complement strand
CGCCCGTCCCCCGTGACCCCCGACGCCACCGTGGCGAGGACCGCGAGCCCCAGCGAGCCGCCCAGCTGGCGGGAGCTGTTGAGCAGCCCCGACGCCATGCCGGTCTCCTCGGCGGCGACACCCGACGTCGCGGACGTGCCCAGCGGCACGAAGCACATGCCGATGCCCACGCTCGCGACCATCGAAGGACCCAGGATGGAGTTCAGGAACGTACCGTCGACGCCCACCGTGAGCCCGAACCAGGCCAGCCCCGCCGCCCCAAGGAGCCCGCCGGTGACCAGGAGCGCCCGCTCCCCGAAGCGCGCCACGGTCCGCGCCGAGATCACCGACCCGGCGACGACGCCCACGCAGAACGGCAGGAACGCCGCCCCCGCCCGCGTCGGACCGTACGAAAGCACCTCCTGGAGATAGAGGGAGGTGAAGTAGAAGGCGGCGAACTGGCCCGACGACATCAGGAGCGCGAACGCGTTCGCGGAGAGCACGGGCCGGTGGGCGAACAGGCCGAGCCGCAGCAGCGGTTCGCGGTTGCGGGACTCGACGACGGCGAACGCGGCGAGCAGCACGAGCGCGGCGCCGAGGGTGCCGAGGGTCGTGGCGGATCCCCATGCGTACGTCTCCGTACGCACCAGGCCGAGTACGAGCACCGTCATGCCCGCGGTGACGAGGAACGCGCCCACCACGTCGAGGCGCGGCGCGGGCCCGGTGCGCCGGTCGGCGGGCACGCCGTCGCGCGAGAGGAGGAGCGCGGCAAGGACCACCGGAACGTTGATCAGCATCACGGAGCGCCAGCCGGCCCAGTCCGTGAGCAGTCCGCCCGCCATCACCCCGACCGCACCGCCGAGCGCGCCCGACGCGCCCCAGAGCCCGAGTGCCCGCGAACGCGCGGCCCCCGCCTCGTAGTTGACGGTGATCAGGGCGAGGGCGACGGGGGCGAGCGCCGCCGCGCCCGCGCCCTGCACGGCCCGCGCGGCGACGAGCTGCCCCGGCGTGCCGGCGAGGCCGCCCGCGAGGCTCGCGGCGCCGAAGACCGCGAAGCCGGCGATCAGGGTGCGCCGCCGCCCCACCAGGTCGGCGAGCCGCCCGCCGAGCATGAGGAGGCCGCCGAAGGCCAGTGCGTAGGCGTTGACCACCCAGATCAGTGAATCGGCTCCGAAGCCGAGGTCGTCGCCGATGTCGGGAAGCGCGATGTTGACGACGGACATGTCGAGCGAGACGAGGAACTGCACGGTGAGCAGCACCGGCAGCAGCCAGCGGTGGTGCGAGGGCGTCGAGTCAGCAGGTTTCACCATGCCCAGGGACATTACTATACGCGTATAGAAAATCAATCGAGATGTGCTGCGCACCGGGTTCGGGGGCACAGCGGCAGGCGCGACAATGAGCGACGTGGCAGCTGAAACAGAGAGAACAGGCGCGGAGAAACCCGGCGAGGTCAAGAAGAAACGCGGCCGCCCCAGCCGCATCGACCTCGACACGATCGTCGGCATCGCCCGCCGCATCCTCCAGGAGGAAGGCGTCGCCGCCCTCAGCATGCGCCGGGTCGCCAAGGAGGTCGGCACGACCCCGATGGCGCTCTACCACCACGTACGCGACAAGGACGAGCTCCTCATGCTCACCCTGTCCGGCACGGCCGACTCGGTCCCCCGCCCCGAGCTGCCCGACGACCCGCGCGACCGGATGCTCGCGGTCTCCGTGCACATGCACGGCACGCTGGCCCGCATGCCCTGGGTGGTCGAGGTCCTGAGCCTCGGCGATCTCACCGACAAGGGAGCGCTGTGGATGGTCGAGGAGATCGTCGGTTCGGCGATGACGCTCGGACTCACCCCGGGCCAGGCCGTCGCCGCCTACCGCACCATCTGGCACTGCGTGTACGGCGATCTGGTCTTCCGGCAGGCGATGGCCCGCCGCGCCGGGGAACCGGACCGCAAGCGCCACTTCCCCGACATGCTCGACGACGCGGACGCCGAGGAGCTGCCCCACATGACCGCACTCGCCGACCGCTGGCTGGAACTGACGGAGGACTACGACGTGTCCACACAGTTGGGAGCGGTCATCGACGGGCTCCTGGGGCAGGCGGGACGCCCCTGACACTGCCGGGCGAACCACGGGGGATCGGATGGCACAGCTGAACGAAGGCGTACGGCAAGGGATTTCGGGCCGCGCGGGGCCGGACACGGCACCGGCCTATCTGCGGACGGGAGCGGCCGTCGCCCTGTACGCCACGGCCGCCGCCGGCTTCATCGGGTACGAGATCGACCAGCGCGGCGCGGACGGCACGGACTTCCTCAAGTCGCTCTACGACCCACGGGTGCCGCTCACTCCCTGGGCGCAGACCCCGCAGGACTGGGCGCTGATCGCGGCCGCGCTCGTGTTCGGCGGCATCGCGCTGGCCCGCCGCCGCGTGGCACGCGGCGCGCTGATGCTGCTCGCGGTGATCCTGATCGGTCTGTCCCTGCGGGAACTCGTGGGGCTCGCCGTCTCGGAGCCCTACCGGCAGATGATGGACAGCCTCGGCAACGGCCAACTCCTCATCATCTTCCGGGTGGTGGGCCTGTTCATCGGCATCGCGATCCTGGCCGAGATGGCCCGCGCGGGACGCCGGAGCACTCCGCCGTACGCCGCGTACGGAGGTGCGTACGGCGGCATGTACGGCGGCTATGGCCCGCCGCCACCCGCCTACCGCCCCGGCCCGCGCCCGCAGTTCTCGGCGGCCGGGATCTGTGTGCTCCTGGGCGGGTTGGTGGCCGGGGCCTGGCTGGTCTACCGGCTCACGCGCCCCGAGGTCTTCGTCATGGGCCTGCCGGGCGGCGACGCCGGGGTCGGCGGCTTCTTCCGTGACGTCGTCGACGCCTCGTACGGCACATCGGTGCCGTACTCCTTCCACAGCGTGTCCATCGTCGTCGCGCCGCTCCTGGTCGGAGTCCTGCTGCTCAGGGGCTCCCCGGCGGCCCGCGGCGCGGCACTCGCGCTGTCCTTCATCTCGCTCTACCTGGACGCGCGCGGCCTGTACTCGTACGTCGCCGAAGGGGATCTCGGCCAGTACTTCGACAGCACGCTGGGCACGCTCGTCCTGCTGTCCACGGTGGCCACGACGGTCCTGGCGCTGACGGCCGTGGTCCTGCTCCTGCGGGTGCCCGAGCAGGACTAGTCGTACGCCGTGTCAGTCCACGCCGACCGACTCGAACCGCCACCTGTGCACGGCCCGCGTCACCAACTCGGGGGCGGGCTCCGGCAGTTCGGGAAGGTCGGCGTCGTACGCCGCGTCCCACCAGGTCAGCACGAGCACCCGGTCCTGCGGGGCACTGAAGCTCTCCCGCCGGACCGGCTCACCGTCCAGGACCTGCGCGCGCGCCCACGCGAGCAGCTCCTCGCCCCGCCCTTCGGCGGCGCGGGCCTCCCACATCAGCGCGACGGTCACGAGTACAGGTTCTCCTTGCTGACCTCGTGCACGTGATCGTGGTCGTGCGCAGGGGAGTGGCCCGGCACATGCGGCTCCGTCACCGGCAGCGAAGAGTCCGCCGACAGGTCCCAGGCCGAGGCCGAGCGGTTCCTGGCCACCATCTCCGCGCCAAGGGCCGCGACCATCGCGCCGTTGTCCGTGCACAGCTTCGGCCGCGGCACCCGCAGCCGGATTCCGGCCGCCTCGCACCGCTCCTGGGCGAGCGCCCGCAGCCGGGTGTTGGCGGCCACGCCGCCGCCGATCATCAGGTGGTCCACGCCCTCGTCCTTGCAGGCCCGCACGGCCTTGCGGGTCAGCACGTCGACGACCGCCTCCTGGAAGGACGCCGCCACGTCCCGTACCGGAACGTCCTCGCCCGCGGCCCGCTTGGCCTCGATCCAGCGCGCGACGGACGTCTTCAGACCGGAGAAGGAGAAGTCGTACGCGGCGTCGCGCGGCCCGGTGAGACCGCGCGGGAAGGTGATCGCGGTCGGGTCGCCCTCCTTCGCGTACCGGTCGATGACGGGACCGCCCGGGAAGCCCAGGTTGAGGACCCGCGCGATCTTGTCGAAGGCCTCGCCCGCCGCGTCGTCGATGGTCGCGCCCAGCGGACGTACGTCCGATGTGATGTCGGCGGAGAGCAGCAGCGAGGAGTGGCCGCCGGAGACCAGCAGGGCCATCGTCGGCTCCGGAAGCGTGCCGTGCTCCAGCTGGTCCACGCAGATGTGCGAGGCCAGGTGGTTCACGCCGTACAGCGGCTTGCCGAGCGCGTACGCGTACGCCTTGGCCGCCGATACGCCCACGAGCAGCGCGCCCGCGAGACCGGGCCCGGCGGTCACCGCGATGCCGTCGAGGTCCTTCGCGCTCACCCCCGCTTCCTTCAGCGCCCGGTCGATGGTCGGCACCATCGCCTCGAGGTGCGCGCGGGACGCGACCTCGGGCACGACACCGCCGAAGCGGGCGTGCTCGTCGACGCTGGAGGCGACGGCGTCCGCGAGCAGGGTGGTGCCGCGGACGATGCCGACGCCGGTCTCGTCGCAGGAGGTCTCGATGCCGAGTACGAGCGGTTCGTCAGCCATGGGTGTCGGTTCCTTGCACGGGATTCACTGAGGTTGATGGATCGGTCAGGCGCATCACCAGGGCGTCCACGTTGCCCGGCTGGTAGTAGCCGCGTCTGAAGCCGATGGGCTCGAAGCCGAAGCGCTCGTACAGCTTCTGCGCCTGTGTGTTGTCGACCCGCACTTCCAGCATGACCTCGGCGCACTCGAAGGCCGTCGCCGCGCTCAGCAGATCGGTCAGGAGCCGGGAGCCGAGCCCCGTGCCCCAGTGGCTCGGGGCCACAGCGATGGTCTGCACGTCGGCCTGGTCGCCGGCCGAGGCGAGCCCCGCGTACCCGACGAGCCGTTCGCCGTCCATCGCGACGACATAGCGGCGGGTGGCCAGCGGGCCGCGCGCGTGGGCGAGCTCGGACCAGAACATGCCGCGCGACCAGGCGTCGTCCGGGAAGAGCTCCTTCTCCAGGACGAAGACGAGGTCGATGTCCCACCAGCGCATCTCGCGCAGGACGACTGTCGTCACGGACGTCACTTGGGGGTGACCACCTTGTAGTTCTTGGGGACCTGCGCGTCCGGTCGGCGCAGGTAGAGCGGCCGGGGCGCGAGCAGCTCTTCCCCGGCCGCGAGCTTCTCCGCGGCGAGCGAGGCGAGCGAGGCCGCCGAGACGTGCTCGGGGGCGCGGGCGTCCGGGAAGGTGTCGGGGTAGAGCACCGCGCCCGCGCCGACGGCGGGGAACCCCGCCACCTCGGCCGCGATATCGGCCGGGCGGTCGACGGCGGCATCCGTGAGGCGGGTGCGCGGGTCCGCGTACCGCGCCCAGTAGACCTCCTTGCGCCGCGCGTCCGTGGCGACGACGAAGGGGCCGGTCTCGATGCCGGACTCGTAGGCGAGGCCGTCGAGCGTGCACACGCCGTGCACCGGCACACCGAGCGCGAGCCCGAAGGTGTCGGCGGTCATCAGGCCGACGCGCAGACCGGTGTAGGGGCCGGGGCCCACGCCGACGACGACGCCGGTCACCGCGTCGAGTCTGAGCCCCGCCTCGGCGAGTACCCGGTCGACGGCGGGGAGCAGCAGCTCGCCGTGGCGGCGGGCGTCCACCTGGCTGGAGGCTGCGACGACGGACGACCCGTCGTGCAGGGCGACGGTGACGGCGGGGGTTGCGGTATCCAGAGCGAGCAAGAGCACGCGAACAGCCTACGGCTCCGGCGCCCGGCGCACGGCCGACCGGGGAAGCCGCACACCTGCTGCTACCGTCAACGCGTAGCCGTGCGGAGTACGAAGAGGGTGGCGCAGTTGTCCAGGAGCAGCTCGGGATTCGTGGCCGGGCTCACCGCCGCCGCGCTCGCCGCGGTCGGCTTCCTCGCGTACCAGGCGTCGGCCAGCGCGCCGGACCACCTGGCGGGCAAGAAGCCGGACGCCAACCCCTCCGCCTCCGCGTCACGCTCCCCCAAGGACAAGGCCGACCCGAAGGCGGTCCCCGCGCAGTCCGGTACGGGCGAGCGGGTCATCTACTCGGTGGGCGAGGACCGCGTGTGGCTGGTCAAGGCCTCCGGCAAGGCGCAGCGCACGTACAAGGTCACGCCGAGCACGGTGGACCCCGTACCGGGGACGTACGCCGTCACCTCGCGCTCGGGGGCGGTCCCGGGATCGGACGGCGTGCCGATCGAGCACGTCGTGCGCTTCACGAGCGTGGACGGCATCGCGATCGGCTTCAGCTCGGCGGTGGACGGCTCGACACCGAAGCCGGACCCGTCGAAGAAGACGGGCGGCATCCGCCAGTCGCGCGAGAACGGCAACGCGATGTGGGAGTTCGCGACGATCAGCGCGAAGGTAGTGGTCGTTCCCTGAGGCGCTCACGCGGGGCGACAGGAGCGCCCCGAAGGGGCGCGGGGAACTGCGCGAGCAACCACGACGATCCCACAGCCGCGCACGGACAAGCCGAGGCAGACCCCTAGGCGCTCTTCCGCTCCCGCGGCGCAGCCACCCGCGGCGCAGCCACCGGCGGCGCAGCCACCGGCGGCGCAGCCACCGGCGGCGTGGACACCGCTTTGGCAGCCGCGCAAGAAGCCAACAGCACGCTGACGGAAACCCCGGACGCCCTCGGCGGAACCCTCCGCGGCGCGGGCTGCACGTCTCGTTCAGAAGCCGACATGGACGCCTCCTGGGGGCTCCGGGGGCAGACGTGGTTAGGTAGACCTAACCAGTACCGGTATCCATGTGACCACGCGCGACGCACCGCACGCAACATCTTGCCGACGTCTTGTCGGAACGTTAGGTCGAACGTACGAGATACGCGGCCCGCTCACGCCGCTCAAGCCGCTCAAGCCGAGAGCAACGTAAGGTCCGCCTCGAGCCACCGCGCCCCGACACCGGAGACCGTCACTTCCCGCACCTCGTCCGTCGTATCGCCCACCGCCCGGTGAATCAGCACGCGCAGCCGATCGTCGGAGAGCTCCTCGACCTTGCCGTCACCCCACTCCACGACGATCACCGATTCGGGCAGCGAGACATCGAGGTCGAGGTCCTCCATCTCGTCGAGCCCGCCGCCCAGGCGGTACGCGTCCACGTGCACGAGCGGCGGTCCGTCGCCGAGTGACGGGTGGACGCGGGCGATGACGAAGGTCGGGGACGTGACGGCGCCCCGTACACCGAGGCCCTCGCCGAGGCCCCGGGCCAGGGTCGTCTTGCCCGCGCCGAGCTCGCCGGTGAGCATCACGAGGTCGCCGGGGCGCAGCAGTTTGGCCAGGCGGCGGCCCAACTCGCCCATCTGCTCGGGCGAGTTGACGGTGATCTTGAGGGTGGTGGCGGGGGTCGCGTCGTGCGGTGCTTCCATGCCGACCACGTTAGCCGCTGGAGCTCCGCGCATCCGCCGCCGCCGGCACGGCGCCCGCCCTGCCCAGCAGGTCCGCGAGCCGGTCGGTGACCACCTCGGGGTGCTCCAGCATGACCAGGTGCCCCGCGTCCGGTACGAGCACGAACTCGGCCTCGGGGAGCAGGTCGGCGATCGCCTCGCTGTGCTCGCTCGGCGTCACCATGTCCTTCTCCCCGGCGAGCACGAGCACCGGCAGCTCGGCGAAGTACCGCAGCGCCTCCGCCTTGTCGTGCTCGGCGAACGCCGGATAGAACTCCGCGACCACGTCGATCGGCGTCGACTCGATCATCCGCTCGGCGAACCGCGAGATGGCCGGATCCACGTCCCTGGACGAGAAGGAGTAGCGCTTGATGATCCCCGCGAAGAGATCGGATGTGGCCCGCCGCCCCCGCTCCACCAGGTCGGCCTGCGAACCGAGCGCCTTCAGCACGCCGGGCAGGACGCGCCGGACGGCGTTCATCCCGGCCACCGGAAGCCCGAAGTTGACCTGGCCGAGCCGCCCCGACGACGTACCGACAAGGGCGACCCCCACGACCCGCTCCCGGATCAGTTCGGGGAACTGGTCGGCCAGCGCCATCGTCGTCATGCCGCCCATGGAGTGCCCGACCAGGACCAGCGGCCCCTCGGGCGCGGCCGCGTCGATGACGGCCTTCAGGTCCCGCCCCAGCTGGTCGATGGAGACCGGCTTCCCGTCGTCGAGCTGCGCGACACCGCGCCCGGACCGGCCGTGGCTGCGCTGGTCCCAGTAGACACACCGCACGACACCGCGCAGGGCGGCCCGCTGGAAGTGCCAGGAGTCCTGGCTCAGGCAGTAGCCGTGACTGAAGACGACGGTCACCGGAGCAGGCGCCTTGCGCCCGAAGAGCCGACGCCGGCGCGGCGCCTGCGCGCTCTCCGGCTCGATCTCGTCGACCTCGTACGAGAGCTCCGTGCCGTCGTCGGCGTACGCCTTGCCCGGCATGCCGCGCAGCGATCCGTACGGACCCGAGGCGTCGAGCGCGAGCCGTGCCTTCTTGCGCATGCCGCGGCCGACGGTCAGCCGCTCGATGGCGACACCGGCCGCGGCGCCCGCCGCGACGACGCCTATCGCGGCACCGGCGAGTCCGGCCTTGCGCCAGTTCCCGGCCGCCGCGGCGACTTCCGTCACCGCTTCGGCGGCCGCCCCCGTGCTGGTCTCGCTCACGTGCCGCTCCTACTCAGTCGTCGAACCGGTCGTCCTTCTCGGGTCACTCATTCACATAGACGCGCGGAACACGCGAACCGATGCGGGTGACGATCTCGTACGCGATGGTGCCCGCCGCCTGCGCCCAGTCCTCTGCGGTCGGCTCGCCCCGGTCGCCGGGACCGAACAGGACGGCTTCGGTGCCGACCGCCGGCTCGTCACCGCCGAGGTCGACCACGAACTGGTCCATCGCCACGCGCCCGGCGACCGTGCGCCACTTGCCGCCGATGAGAACAGGTCCGGTGCCCGATGCGTGCCGCGGGATCCCGTCCCCGTACCCCAGGGGGACGAGGCCCAGGGTGGTCGCCCCGGGCGTGACGTAGTGATGCCCGTAACTGACGCCGTGGCCCCCCGGAGCGTGCTTCACCAGGGCGAGCGAGGCGCTGAGCGTCATCACGGGGCGCAGGCCGAAGTCCTCCGGCGTGCCCACCTCGGGGCTGGGCGAGATCCCGTACATCGCGATGCCCGGACGTACGAGGTCGAAGTGCGTCTCCGGGAGCGTGAGCGTGCCCGGCGAGTTGGCGATGTGGCGTACCTCGGGCCGGATCCCCTTCGCCTCGGCGGCGGCGACCATCTCGCGGAAGAGCGCGAGCTGAGCGGCGATGGAGGGATGCCCCGGCTCATCGGCGCACGCGAAGTGCGACCAGAGCCCGGTGACGCGCACGAGCCCCTCGGCCTCGGCCTGCAGCGCCTGCGAGACGAGCTCGGGCCAGTCGGCCGGCAGACAGCCGCCCCGCCCGAGCCCCGTGTCGGCCTTCAACTGAATACGCGCCGTGCGCCCCGCCTCGCGAGCGGCGGCCGCGACCTCGCGCAACGCCCACAATCCACTCACCGACATGTCGAGATCGGCCTCGATGCCCTCCCGCCAGGGCCCGCCCGGGGTCCACAGCCAGCACATCAGGCGCCCCTGGATCCCGGCGGCGCGCAGCGCGAGCGCCTCCTCGGGGGTCGCGGTGCCCACCCAGGTGGCACCGGCCTCGATCGCGGCCCGCGCGCAGGGCACCATTCCATGTCCGTACGCATCGGCCTTCACGACGGCCATGAACTCGGCGCCTGGCGCGTGGGCACGCAACGTCCGCACATTGGCCCGGAGGGCGGCCAAATCGATCTCGGCGCGGGCACGCAAGGGTGCGGTCTCAGTCATAACGCCGACCAGTCTCTCAGAGCCCACCGCCACCCTCGCAGCCGCGCGCCCCGGGCCCCTGGCCTGCGCGCGCCCCTGCGGGAAGCTGCACGCGCTGTCCCCCGCCGCCTGCTTCATCGGAACCCGGCACCGGGGCTGTGCCCACCTTCCCCAAGCTCTCGGCTTCGCCCGAGCAGGGGAGACCCCACTCCAAGCTCTCGGCTTCGCTCGAGCAGGGGAGACCCCACTCGCCCTGCGGAACGCCTGCCCACAGCAGTGGAGGGCAAGGAACGGCCCCCGGCCCCCCACGCACCCGCACCGCGCATCGAGACGCGAGGGGACGTGTCGGTGTGTCCGCACGGAGCACGGTACGCAGGACTCCCCAGCCGCAGCAGCAGGCGCTCGGACCGAGATGGCGAGTACGGACATACCGGCGCGGCCCCGCCCCACACCCGGAGCGGGCCGCAACGGTGCCCGAAGCCGCGCCGCGCCGTGCATTCGGAGTGGGCTGCAGACGGTGCCCGAAGCCGTGGCCCCGCCCTGCATCGGGAGTGGGGCCGCAGGCGGCGCCCGCAGCCGTGGACCCGCCCTGCACCCGGAACGGGCCGCAACGGACCCGAAGCCGTGGCCCCGCCCTGCATCGGGAGTGGGGCCGCAGGCGGCGCCCGCAGCCGTGGACCCGCGCTGCACCCGGAGCGGGCTGCATCCGGACCCCGAAGCCGTGGCCCCGCCCTGCACCCGCAGCGGGCCGCAGACGGCGCCCACATGCCGTGGACCCGCCCCGCACCCGGCCCGAGCCGCAAC
>NZ_SRIC01000027.1 GCF_004684775.1 Streptomyces sp. MZ04 | reverse complement strand
ATGAGCGTCTCGTGGGCTCGGAGATGTGTATACGAGACAGGCCCTGATCCCCGCGGCCCTGCGCGCCATGCGCGCCGACCTCCGCCACGAGTCCCCCGTCACCCGCCACGCGATCCGCGTCACCGCGGTGGCCGCCGCCGGCTACCTCCTGGGCACCTGGCTCCCCTTCGGCCACGGCTACTGGGCCCCCATGGCCTCCGTCATGGTGATGCGTCCCGACTTCTCGCAGACGTACTCACGCGCGGTGGCCCGCTTCGGCGGCACCCTGGTCGGCGTCGCCCTGGCCACCGGCCTGGTCCAGCTGGCGCACCCCGACGTCGGACTCTCCGCGATCCTCGCCGTCCTGTGCGCCGGAATGATGTACCTGCTGATGCGTACGGGCCAGATGGCGGCCCAGGCCTGCGTCGCCGCGTACGTCGTGTTCCTGCTCGGCATGGGCGGCGAGCAGTGGACGCAGACGGTGCCGGAACGCGTCATCCTGACCCTCCTCGGCGGCGTCCTCGCGATGATCGCGTACGCCGTGTACCCGGCCTGGGAGACGCCACGGCTTCGCACCCGCCTCGCCGACTGGCTGATCGCGGACGGCCGTTACGCCGCCGCGGTCGTCGGCCACTACGCCGACCCCGCGGGCAAGTCCTGCCCCGACGTCCGCGAGGCGCTGCTCGCCGCCCGCGACGCCCGCATCGCCTGGCATGAGGCGTCCGACCGCGCCAAGATCGAGCCGGTACGCCACCGGGGCCTCTCCCGCGCCGCGGCCACCGACGCCGAGGAGGCACTGGCCCAACTCGGGCGCGTGGCCATGCTGATGGAGGCCCATCTGCCCGAGCGTGGCGCGACCCCCGTCCCCGCGGCGGCCCGCCTGGCCAAGGCCCTGCGCAAGTCGACCGAGCAGGGCGCCAAGGCGGTCCGCGAACGCCGCGTACCGAAGTGGGACGCGGTCCGTACCGCCCTGGAGGAGTGGGACGGCGAAGGCGTACCCGACCGGGTCGTCCGCAGAGGCGCGGGCCTCCTCCTCACCACCCTGGAGGAGTTCTCCGACGCCCTGGACACGAGCCCGGCCCCGATGCTCCTGGACGGCTCCGACGCACAGGAAAAGACCAACGGGCGGCAGGGCCCCGAAGGCCCTGCCGCCCGCTGACGGCAGAAAAGAGAGAAATCAGGACTGCGGAAGTTCCGCCGTCGGCAGCCCCTCCGGCAGCTTCCCGCCCTCGGTCTTCGTGAACTGGTCCGTCCCGGAGCCCTCCCACGCGACCGACATCGACGTGCCGTTGACCGACTCGACCGTGCCCTTGGTACGGCCCGAGTCGCCCTTGGCGCACTTGAGCTCGATGGTGTCGGCGCTCGCGGTGCCGCTGCACAGCACGTCCTCACCGAGCAGCGTCGCCTGCTTGCCGGCGATCACCATCGCGAGCGGGTTCCCGTCGGCGGTGGTGACCCAACTGCCCTCCACGCTCCCGTCCTTGGCGCCGGTGTCGCCGGAGCCCTCGTCCGGCGTGTTGGACCCGTCGGCCCCGGCGGACGAACCCGCCGAGCTCTTGTCCTTGTCGCCACCGTCGTCGCCGTCACTGCTGCAACCGGTCAGGACAAGAGCGGCGACAAGTCCCGCCGCCGCGGCACCGATACGTACGTTCCGGACGTGCATGCGCACTGAAGTCCCCCTAGACAACTGGCCACCGGCCGACTCGTTCAATGAATCGCGCGCCAAGCTACCAGGACGACTTGCGCACCCCGGGGAGGAATCCGGCGTGCGCTTGATCACGCAACTTCACCCTCGAGAGCCCGAACTTCCCCACGTATCCGCGCGGACGCCCGTCGACGCTGTCCCGATTGCGTACGCGCGTGGCGCTCGCGTCCCGCGGCTGGCGCCCCAACTCCCGCCGGGCCGCGACCCGTTCGGCCTCGGCGGTGCCGGGCCTGCGGATGACCTCCTTCAGCTCGGCACGCCGTGCGGCGTACCGGGCGACGGTCTCGCGCCGCTTGTCGTTCTTCGCGATCTTGCTCTTCTTCGCCATCAGACCCTCACCCCGCGGGCACGGATCCGGGCGACGGCGGCCTCGACGCCGATGGCGTCGACGGTCTTGATGCCCTTGGCGCTGAGCCGCAGCCGTACGTGGCGGCCCTCGCTCGGCAGCCAGTAGCGCTTGCTCTGGACGTTGACGTCGAACCGGCGCGACGTACGCCGGTGCGAATGGGAGATCTGGTTGCCGAAGCCCGGCTTCGCGCCGGTCAGCTGGCAGTGGGCGGACAAGGTGACGCACCTCTCGGTCATGGGGAAGGGATCCCCTGCGGAACCGTTTTGAAAACGGGATTCATTTTCATACACTAGCGCCATGGCTCGCAACGAACTCCGCCCCGTCATCAAGCTCCGGTCCACGGCCGGCACCGGGTACACGTACGTGACCCGCAAGAACCGCCGCAACGACCCCGACCGCATGACCCTGCGCAAGTACGACCCCGTCGTCGGGCGCCACGTCGATTTCCGAGAGGAGCGCTGACCGCCATGCGCAAGGACATCCACCCGCCGTACGGCCCGGTCGTCTTCCGCGACAAGTCCTCCGGCTTCGCCTTCCTCACCCGGTCCACCGCGACCAGCGAGAAGACCGTCGAGTGGGAGGACGGGCGCAGCTACCCCGTCATCGACGTCGAGGTCTCCTCCGCGAGCCACCCCTTCTATACGGGCACGGCCAAGGTCCTGGACACCGCGGGCCGCGTGGAGCGGTTCGAGCGCCGTTACGGTGAGCGCGGCCGATGAGCTCGATGGACATCGCGATCGTCGGAGGCCTGCACTCCGACGCCCGCAAGCAGGCCGTCGACCGGCTCCTCACCACCGTTCCGGGCAGCGTCGCGCTCCACCACGACCTGGCGACGGCCGTGCACGGCACGGTCGTACGCACGGTGCGCGACGCCACCGGCGTGCTCTCCACCGGCGAGGCGCCGCTGGTCAACGACTGCGCGTGCTGCGCGCTGCGCGAGGACCTGGTGCCGGAGCTCGAACGGCTCGCGGACTCGGGGCTCACCCGGCTCGCGGTCGTCGAGCTGTGGGACTCCGTCGAGCCCAAGGCGATGGCCGAGGTGATCACGGCGCACGGGGGCCTGCGGCTGAGCGGCGTGATCACGGCCGTCGACCCGGCGCTGCTTCTGCCCTACCTCGGCAACGGCGACGACCTCCTGGAGGCCGGGCTCGCGGCCGCCGCCTCCGACCAGCGCACGGTCGCCGACACCTGGGCCCGCCAGCTCGAGTACGCACCCGTCCTTGCCGTCGCGGACTCTCCCGAGGCCGACGACGAGGACCGCGCGCTGCTCGCCCAGCTCCACCCGACTGCCCGTCAGGTCCCGATCAGCGGTCATGGGGACCTGGCGGGCGCCGCGCTCGCCGGTTTCGACGTCGAGGCGGCCGCCGCGGCACAGCACCCGTCCTGTGCGCTGCTGCCGACCGACGCCGACGAGCACGGGGTCGCCACGCTCGTATGGCACCGGGACCGGCCCTTCCACCCGGAGCGGCTCTATCAGGCCCTGGAGGATCTGACCTGCGCGGCGGCGCGCAGCCGCGGCCGGTTCTGGCTGGCCGACCATCCGGACACGCTGCTCGGCTGGGACGCGGCCGGCGGCGCCCTGTGCGTGGAGAGCGCGGGGCCGTGGCTGGCCTCGCTGCCGGACGCCGCGTGGGAGATGGTGCCGCCGGTGCGGCGCGCGGCGGCCGCGCTCGACTGGCATCCGGAGCACGGCGACTGCTGCCAGCACCTGGTCTTCATCTCGCCGGGCCTGGACCGTGAGGGGCTCGAAGAGGTCCTGGAGTCCTGCCTGTTGACCGACGAGGAGTACGCCGCAGGGCGCGACGCCTGGAAACACCTGCCCCCCGCCTTCGACACCCTCCTGGAGGTCTGAATGTCCCCCCGCAAGCCGAATCCGCGCGTCCAGAAGCCGCGTCCCAACCCCCTGGACCAGGCGGAGATCACGTACATCGACTACAAGGACACGGACCTGCTCCGGAAGTTCATCTCGGACCGGGGCAAGATCCGCTCCCGGCGGGTCACCCGGGTCAGCGCCCAGCAGCAGCGGCTGCTCGCGCGGGCGATCAAGAATGCCCGGGAGATGGCGCTGCTGCCGTACGGGTCTCCTCGCTGACCCGCGCCCGGCACGCCGGATCCCTCGCATCGGCAGGGGATCTCCTACGGTTGAGTCCGTAGGGGATCCCCTGCCTCCTTTTGTGCCCGCGCAGGGGTGGAACAAGAACGGCGCGGTACGCGTCTCTCCCTAAGACGTAAAGGGATTCGCATGTCATGCGATGTCCGGGGCAGGCGCTGACAGAGCTGTAACCAAGGGAACACCCCGCGTGCACGTGCATCTGCCCATGCATCGGCATGTGAACACAGCTATGATCCGGGACAGTTGACCACTGCATCTACAGCCACATCGGGCATTGCACCACCGGGGAGCGACCTGTGCACCACGTGTTTAACGGCATGGCGGCCACGGAACTTCACGGGGTGGTCTGGCAGAAGAGCAGGCACAGCAACTCGCAGGGATCCTGCGTGGAATTCGCGAAACTGCCGGGCGGCGACGTCGCCGTACGCAACTCGCGCTTCCCCGAGGGCCCGGCGCTCGTCTACACGCGGGCGGAGATCGAGGCGATGCTGCTCGGGATGAAGGACGGGGAGTTCGACCACCTGATCGGTGGTTAGCCCGTCTACGACATGGGCGGTCAGGGCCTGTCCGATGGGTCCTGCCGGGGTCAATCGGCACCCGGCGCGAAGGCCGGCCTGACCCATCGGACAGGCCCTAGCCCCGTCTACGGCAAGGCCGGGGCGGCCGGCCCGCCCACGTCGGTGACGGCGGCCGGCCCGCCTACGGCAGCTGGAACAGCGCCCAGACCACCTTGCCGCGCAGGGTGCCCGCGAGCGGGTGCCAGCCCCAGCTGTCGCTGAAGGAGTCCACCAGGAACAGGCCGCGGCCCGACTCGGCGGAGAAGTCGTCGTCCGTCTCGCGCGCCACCGGACTGTCGTCGCTGGGATCGCGCACCGCGCACACCAGGCGCGAGGTCCAGCGCATCAGATGCAGCCGCACCGGCGGGTTCTGGTCGCGCGGGGTGTCGGACGGCAGCGCGTGTCTGAGGGCGTTGGTGACGAGTTCGGAGACGACGAGGGCTATGTCGTCGAAGCGCTCTTCCAGTTCCCACTGGTTCAGCGTCTTGCGCGTGAACTGCCGTGCGCTGCCCACCGCTTCGTAGCGGGCGGGCAGAGAGCAGGATGCCGCGCTGGAGACTGCCGAGGGGTCGAGTGGGGGAAGCCCCTGCCGTAACGGCTCGAGCATGGTCGATCCATTCGTCCCCATGCGAGGCACTCCCCGGTTTCGCGGTACATAGCGATGGAGCGGTGGCGCGGTCGGTGGTACAGAGGTGGCGCGCGGACCATGGTTCCGAATGCGTACAGCAGATGCAAGGGCAGATGCACGTGCACGCGCCGGACTTGGCCGCTCCCGTGCCACTTCTTGCCCATTTCTTCCTACGACTTCTTGTGGAGGACTTCCGAAGGCTTTCCGTTTCTGTAACCGAACGTGTACGGCCCGGAGCGTTTAATGGCAGACTGCTGGCTTCCAAGTGATGGGGAGGATTGAGCGAAGTGACCGCAGGGGAGTCGAGCGGCTCGGTCGTACGGCGCATGCTCCTTGGCTCGCAACTCAGGCGCCTGAGGGAATCTCGTGGCATCACCCGTGAAGCGGCCGGCTACTCGATCCGCGCTTCCGAATCGAAGATCAGCCGCATGGAGTTGGGACGGGTGAGCTTCAAGTCCAGGGACGTCGAGGACCTGTTGACGCTGTACGGCGTCACCGAGGAGTCGGAGCGTGTCGCCCTCCTCTCCCTCGCCAAAGAGGCCAACCTCGCCGGCTGGTGGCACAGTTACTCCGATGTCCTGCCCGGCTGGTTCCAGACCTATGTGGGTCTCGAAGGCGCCGCTTCGCTCATCCGCGTCTATGAAGTGCAGTTCGTCAACGGCCTGTTGCAGACGGAGGCGTACGCCCACGCGGTCGTCGCCCGCGGCATGAAGGGTGCGAGCAAGGCCGACATCGAGCGCCGCGTCGCCCTGCGCCTGGAGCGCCAGAAGCTGCTCATCTCCGAACGCGCTCCCCTCTTCCACTGCGTACTCGACGAGGCGGCCCTGCGTCGGCCTTACGGGGACCGGGAAGTGATGCGCGGTCAGATCCAGCACCTCATCGAAATCTCGGAACGGCCGAATGTCACCCTCCAGGTGATGCCGTTCAGTTTCGGCGGGCACTCGGGCGAGAGCGGAGCGTTCACCATGCTGCGCTTCCCGGAGTCGGACCTCTCGGACGTCGTGTACGTGGAACAGCTGACCGGAGCGCTGTATCTCGACAAGGCAGAGGAAGTGGCCCAGTACGAACGGGTAGTTGGGCAGTTGCAGAGCGACAGCCCGAATCCGGCCGATAGTCGGGATCTTCTCCGCGGTCTACTTCAACTGACCTGAAACGTCAGTACGATGACGTGAAATCAGATGTCTGCACAGTCTGCGGCAAGGGGTCTCATGTCCTTCTTCACTGACCTGGCTCACCAGTACATCGACGGTGAGTGGAAGGCCGGGTCCGGCTCCTGGGACATCATCGACTTCAACCCGTACAGCGGGGAGAAGCTGGCGTCGATCACCGTGGCCACGGCCGACGAGGTGGACCAGGCCTACCGGGCGGCCGAGCGTGCGCAGAAGGAGTGGGGTGCGACCAACCCCTACGCCAGGCGTGCCGTCTTCGAGCGTGCCCTGCGCATCATCGAGGACCGCGAGGACGAGATATCCGACGCGATAGTCGCCGAGCTGGGTGGCACCCGGCTCAAGGCCGCCTTCGAGCTCCACCTCACCAAGGAGTTCCTGCGCGAGGCCGTCCATGTCGCGCTGCAGGCCGAGGGCCGCATCCTGCCGTCGCCCGACGACGGCAAGGAGAACCGCCTCTACCGCGTCCCGGTGGGCGTGGTCGGGGTCATCAGCCCCTTCAACTTCCCGCTCCTGCTCTCCCTCAAGACGGTCGCCCCGGCGCTCGCCCTGGGCAACGCGGTGGTGCTCAAGCCGCACCAGAACACGCCCGTGATGGGCGGCGCCTTCCTCGCGAGACTCTTCGAGGACGCGGGGCTTCCGGCCGGTGTGCTGAACGTGGTCGTCACCGACATAGCCGAGATCGGTGACGCGTTCATCGAGCACCCGGTGCCCAGCGTCATCTCCTTCACCGGCTCGGACCGCGTGGGCCGTCATGTCGGCACGGTCTGCGCCTCGAACTTCAAGCGCTCGATCCTCGAACTCGGCGGCAACGGCGCGCTTGTCGTCCTGGACGACGCGGACGTCGACTACGCAGTGGACGCGGCGGTCTTCAGCCGGTTCGTGCACCAGGGGCAGGTCTGCATGGCCGCCAACCGCATCCTTGTCGACCGGTCCCTCCAGGCGGAGTTCACCGACAAGTTCGTCGAGAAGGTCGCGTCCCTGAAGGTCGGCGACCCGGCGGACCCGGCGACGCACATCGGCCCGCTGATCAACTCCTCGCAGGCGGACGCCGTGACGAAGACCGTCGAGCAGACGGTCGCGTCGGGCGCGAAGGCGCTGATCCACGGCCGCGTCGAGGGCAACCTCGTGCACCCCACCGTCCTGGCGGACGTGCCGTCCGACTCCCCGGTCCTGCAACAGGAGATCTTCGGCCCGGTCGCGATCCTGGTGCCCTTCGACGGCGAGGAAGACGCCCTGCGGATCACCAACGACACGCCGTACGGGCTCAGCGGCGCCGTCCACACGGCCGACGTGGAGCGCGGCGTGCGGTTCGCGCGACAAGTGAAGTGCGGCATGTTCCACGTGAACGACGGCACGGTGCACGACGAGCCGATCGTGCCCTTCGGCGGCGAGAAGAGCTCGGGCGTCGGCCGGCTGAACGGCGAGTCGACGGTGGACGCGTTCACGACGCAGAAGTGGATCTCGGTGCAGCACGCAAGGTCGCGCTTCCCCTTCTGATCTCTGAACTTCTGCGTACGTCGTAGAACTCCCGGACCCTTGCGGACAGAACCTGACCGCAAGGGTCCGTAGCGTCTGTGGTGTCGGAAAGCCCGGCAGGCTCCACAGGCTCGGAGAGGCGGACCCCATGGTCACCCACGTCAACGCAGAAGCCCCCGGCGACGAGCGCGGCGCGCTGCTCGCCTTCCTCGCCGCCGAGCGAGGCGGCGTCCGGAGGGCCCTGATCGGCCTGACCGACGAGCAGGCGGCGACGAAGCCGAGCGCCAGCGAACTCGCGCTCTCCGGACTGCTCAAGCATGTCGCGGAGGTCGAGGAAGGCTGGATCGCGCGGGCCAAGGGAGTCGACCCCGCGGTCGAGCGGACGGAGGCGAACTGGGACGAGTGCTTCCGCTTGGTCGAGGGCGAGACCGTCGAGTCGGCCCTCGCGTACTGGACCCAAGTGGCGGACCGCACCGAGGAGTTCATCCGCTCCCTGCCCACCCTCGACGAGACCTTCGCGCTCCCCGACCAGCCGTGGTTCCCGAAGGAGGACGTATCGATGCGCTGGGTCCTGCTCCGCCTGATCACCGAGATGTCCCGCCACGCGGGCCACGCCGACATCATCCGCGAGTCCCTCGACGGCAAGACGGCCTTCGAGCTGGTGGCGCTGGAACGCGGGGAGAGCTGGGGCTAGGGGTTGGCCAGGGGCTGGCTAGGGCTCTCCTGCTCCTCGTCGTCAAGGTGTGCGGCCATCTCCGCCCGCAGGGCGTGCAGCTCCCGGAGCTGTTCCGGGGTGGGGGTGCCGTCGGCCGCCAGCGCCCGGTCGATGATGCGCACCGCGGCCGCGTGGTCCTCCTTGGACGCGCCGAGGAGGGTGGCCTGGTGCAGGGCACGCGCGTACCGCTCCTTGGGCACCGGCGCGTGCTCGAAGGAATCGGCGCTGCGCTGCCCGATGCGGACGCAGTTGCCCGCCGGGTCCGTCATCAGGAACTGCCGCACGCCGTAGCTCATGTCCCGCACGGTCCCGATCCGGGGCAGGCCGCGGGTCGGGATCCGGCCGAGGGTCTGCTTGAGGCCGGCGCGGAAGGACGCGTGGAGGGTGTTCACGTCGTCGGTCAGGATGTAGCAGGTGCTGTAGGAGGCCTTGGGGTCGTAGTCCTTCAGCTGGAAGAACTGCAGTTCCATGTCGCCGCGCCGGACCACGCCGTACGGATTGGGCGCCTTCTGGCGGAAGGTCACCTCGAAACCGATGGCCTCGTAGAAGTCGAGTGTCTCGTCGAGCCTGTGGCAGGGGAGCAAGGGGATCATTGTCTCGGCCATACCGCTACTCTAATCAAAGTTGATTAGAAAGAGAGGTGGCTTCATGTCGGCGATCCGACTCCTTGTCCTCGGTGCCGTCCGTCAGCACGGCCGTGCGCACGGCTATCAGGTGCGCAACGACCTGGAGTACTGGGGCGCCCACGAGTGGTCCAACGCCAAGCCCGGCTCGATCTACCACGCCCTGAAGCAGATGGCGAAGCAAGGCCTGCTGCACGCGCACGAGATCGCCCCGTCCACCGCGGGCGGGCCGCCGCGCACGGAGTACGAGATCACGGAGGCGGGCACCGAGGAGTACTTCGCGCTGCTGCGGTCCGCCCTCACCTCGTACGACCAGCGGCCCGACATCCTCTCGGCGGGGCTCGGCTTCATCGTCGACCTGCCGCGCGACGAGGCCGTCGAGCTGCTCAAGGAGCGGGTGGGCGCCATCGAGGCCTGGCGCAGGTCCGTCACGGAGTACTACACGCCCGAGGACGGCCCGGAGCAGCTCGGGCACATCGGCGAGATCATGAACCTCTGGGTGCACACGGCCGACGGCGGCGCGGAGTGGGCGCGCGGCCTGATCGAGCGCATCGAGGGCGGGGCGTACACGTTCGCGGGGGAGGGCGAGCCGTTCGTCGGCGTGCTCGCCGAGGGGCAGGAGAACCCGTACGCGAGCGGGGCGGGGCCGCGCTGAGCTCACATGTCCGTACGCCTGATGTGCTCGATGTGAAGGGTCCGGGCGTCGGTGTCGATGCGGTACAAGATCCTCCAGCGCCCCAGGTGGAGGCGGCGGTAGTCGATGCCCCAGGGCCGTGATCCCGCCGGACGGGGCTCTTCGGCGAGCCGGTCGGTGGCTGTCAGGAGGTCCTGGAGGCTGTCCGGGTCGGTCTTGAGGTGGCCGGTGGCGGTGTTGAGGGCTGACGGCTCCCACGGCACCTGCCGGCTCAAGCTCCGCCCCCAGCTGCCTCAATGAGCGCTTGGCGTGCCTCGTGGTGCGGGATGGGCGCTTCGGTGCGGTCGAGGGCGCGGTCGCGTTCGAGGCGGGCCAGAGCGAGCGCGTCCTCCAGATCCTCGAGCTCGGCGGGGGAGATGAGGACTGCGGCCGGTACGCCGCGGTCGGTGAGGGTGATGTGCTCGTGCTGGGCGGCTCTGGGGGCGAGGTCCCCCAGCTTGCCGCGCGCTTCGGCGATCGGATATGTAGCAGACATGCACGCGGCCCAACTGGAGGAGGCGGCCCGCCTGTTGCCCGGTGCGGCCGCCCTGGACGCCGACCGCAGGCTGGCGAGCGCACCGGTCGCGGACCGGATGGAGGCGCTGACCAACGGGGCGGTCCTCGTGGGCCGTTCGGTCGCCGACATGCTGCAGTCCCTCGCCTCGGCAACGACCCCGGAGTGGTGGGGACTTCGTGGGCGGCCGAGCATGCGGGACTGATGGCGGTGGTGTGGCTGGTGGTGCTCGTCGGGGTGTTCCTGCCGCTGGCCGTACGGAAGTTCGGAGCGCTCAGCAAGTAGGCGAGCAGCTTCGGCGCGCTCAGCAAGTAGGCAGGAAGCTGTCTGGCCCTAGTGGTGGAACCCCGTGGCCGCCTCCCGGTCCCGGGTGAACGGGTGGGGCTGGTGGCGCAGTTCGGGCAGCAGGCGCCGCAGGTCCGCGAGGAACAGCTCCGCGAGGTCGGCCGAGAAGCCGTTGCGGCAGACCACGCGGAGCACCGCCAGGTCCTCGCGGTGGGCCGGGAAGGTGTACGCGGGCACCAGCCAGCCCCGCTCGCGCAGCCGCCGGGACACGTCGAAGACGTCGTACGCCTTGACGTCGTCCCGCGTCGTGAAGGCGAACACCGGCAGCTGGTCGCCGCGCGTGATCAGCCGGAAGTCGCCCAGCGCCTCGACGCGTTCGGCGAGCCCGCGGGCGACGTCCCTGCTCGCCTGCTGCACGGCCCGGTAGCCTTCCCGGCCCAGGCGCAGGAACGTGTAGTACTGCGCGGCGACCTGCGCGCCGGGACGGGAGAAGTTCAGCGCGAACGTCGGCATGTCGCCGCCGAGGTAGTTCACCCGGAACACCAGCTCCTCCGGCAGTGCGTCCGCGTCCCGCCACAGAGCCCAGCCGACGCCCGGATAGACCAGGCCGTACTTGTGGCCCGAAGTGTTGATCGACGCCACCCTCGGCAGCCGGAAGTCCCACTCCAGGTCCTCGTCGATGAAGGGCGCGACCATCCCGCCGGACGCGGCGTCGACGTGCACCGGGATGTCCAGGCCGGTGCGCTCCCGGAGGGCGTCCAGGGCCGCGCAGAGCTCGGCGACCGGCTCGTACGACCCGTCGAAGGTGGAGCCGAGCACGGCCACCACGCCGATCGTGTTCTCGTCGCAGAGCTCGGCGGCGGCCTCGGGGTCCAGGTGGAAACGGTCGCCCTCCATGGGGACCAGGCGCGCCTCGACCTCCCAGAAATTGCAGAACTTGTCCCAGCAGACCTGGACGTTGATGCCCATGACCAGGTTCGGGCGGGCGCCGGCGGAAGGGTAGCGGTCGCCGTTCTTCTTCATCCAGCGGCGCTTGAGCGCCATCCCGGCGAGCATGCACGCCTCGCTCGAGCCGGTAGTCGAGCAGCCGACGGCCGCCGTCGGGTCCGGCGCGTGCCACAGGTCGGCGAGCATCGCCACGCAGCGCCGCTCCAGCGTGGCGGTGCGCGGGTACTCGTCCTTGTCGATCATGTTCTTGTCCCGGCACTCCGCCATCAGGACGTCGGCCTGCGGCTCCATCCAGGTGGTGACGAAGGTGGCGAGGTTGAGCCGCGCGTTCCCGTCCAGCATCAGCTCGTCGTGCACCACCTGGTACGCCGTCATGGGCGGCAGCGGCCCTTCGGCGAGGCGGTGCTTGGGCGGCGCCTCGGTCATGCCGCCGACCGGGTCGGCCTCTCCGTAGAAGGGGTTCACCGCGACAGGGCGCTCCTTGGAGTCGCCGTTCGGGTCCTCGCTGCGGTGGAACGGCATGGGCGGTCTCCTCGGGCTGAGGGTTTCTGTCCCGGTACGGGGCTTTTGTGATCCTGCTGGCGAGGATAGGGCCCGCTGCCGGGGCCTGCACTTGCACCTCACGTGGCGTGAGGACCCAGGCTGAGGTGCGTACCGCAGAGAGCGAAGGGAGCGGATGGTGAGCTACTCCGTAGGGCAGGTCGCGGGACTCGCCGGGGTCACGGTGCGCACGCTGCACCACTACGACGAGATCGGGCTCCTGGCCCCGAGCGAACGCAGCCACGCGGGCCACCGCCGCTACGGCGACGGGGACCTGGACCGGCTGCAGCAGATCTTGTTCTACCGGGAGCTCGGCTTCCCCCTGGACGAGGTGGCGACGCTCCTTGACGACCCGGACGCGAACCCGAGCGCGCATCTGCGCCGTCAGCACGCCTTGCTGACCGACCGGATCGAGAGGCTCCAGCAGATGGCCGCCGCCGTCGAGACAGCCATGGAGGCACGGAAGATGGGCATCAACCTCACACCCGAGGAGAAGTTCGAGGTCTTCGGGGACAAGGACCCCGAGCGGCACGCACAGGAGGCGGAGGAGCGCTGGGGCGGCACGGACACCTATGCCGAGTCGCAGCGGCGGACCGCCCGCTACACCAAGGACGACTGGAAACGCATGCAGGCCGAGGTCGCCGACTGGGCAGAGCGCTACGACGCCCTCATGAAGGCGGGCGAGGCCGCGACGGGCGAGCGGGCCGTGGCCATGGCCGAGGAACACCGGCAGCACATCACCAAGTGGTTCTACGAGTGCACCTTCGAGATCCACCAGGGCCTCGGTGAGCTGTACGTGTCCGACGAGCGGTTCAAGGAGTTCTACGACTCCATGCGGCCGGGCCTCGCCGAGCACCTGAGGGACGCGATCCGAGCCAACGCCGCACGGCACGAGTGAGTACGCGGTGACTACGTAAGGACGAGCCGCTCCATGGCCTGGTTCCGGGTCTCCACCAGCGTCTTGGTGAGGCCCTTCAGCTCGCCGCCGATCATGGACTTGAGGCCCGCGCCGATCTGGCCGGGAGCGGACGGTGAGCCGAAGACCTCACCGATAACCTGTTGGACGCGATAGCCCGGTACGTCGTTCGTCGTCACGACCAGTACGTCGGACTGCGGACTGCGGACTGAGGCCGCCGCCGAAATCTTCGATACCCATGGCACACAGCTTTGTCCCAGGTGCCGCACAGTGCACCCTGGGAAGTGGAGTGGAACCTGGGCACGTCACCTCGCGTTGATAGCTTTGGGCGGCCGTCCCCGCAGCATCGACCTCTCACCCTCAGGAGCCCGGAACCGTGACGACGCTTGCGCTCGGACCAAGCTGGCTGGATGCGGAATACCTCCTGAACACGTTCGGGGTCTGGGGCCTGCTCGCGATCGTCTTCGCCGAGTCCGGCCTGCTCATCGGCTTCTTCCTGCCGGGCGACTCGCTGCTGTTCACGACGGGCCTGCTGATCACGACGAAGCAGCTGGACTTCCCGCTCTGGCTCTGTGTCGTCCTCGTCTGCGTCGCCGCGATCCTCGGCGACCAGGCGGGCTACCTCTTCGGCAAGAAGGTCGGCCCCTCGCTCTTCAACCGCCCGGACTCCAAGCTGTTCAAGCAGGAGAACGTGGTCAAGGCGCACGAGTTCTTCGAGAAGTACGGCCCGAAGTCCCTGGTCCTGGCCCGCTTCGTGCCCATCGTGCGCACGTTCACGCCGATCATCGCCGGCGTCAGCGGCATGCGGTACCGCTCGTTCATCACGTTCAACATCATCGGTGGCGTCCTGTGGGGCGCCGGCGTCACGATGCTCGGCGCGTGGCTCGGCAACGTCGAGTTCGTGCACAAGAACATCGAGGCGATCCTCATCCTGATCGTCCTGATCTCGGTGGTCCCGATCGTGATCGAGTTCCTGCGCGCGCGCAGCAAGTCCAAGAAGGCGGGGGCTGTCGGCGACGAGGCCCCCGGAGTGGCGCCCCAGGCCCCTCAGGCCCCGCGCGGCCGGCACGCCAAGCGCTGACCGGCTCCACGTACCCCCGAGCCGCTAGAAGCCGCGCGTCCGCTTGGCCGCGCGGCGGTTCGCCGCGGACGTCGCGCCCGGCACCTTGAGGATCAGCCGGGAGATCTCGCTCCCCAGGTTCACGCCGATCGCGATGGCCAGGGCTGTCGCGGCGGCCTTGGTGAGCGAGTTGAGGCCCGTGGTCATGTCGTTCTGGGCCAGGGCGAGCAGCCCGAAGTAGGTCGCGCTGCCGGGCAGCAGCGGGCCGATCGCCGCCGTGACGTACGGCAGTGAAGAGGCGAACCGGTAGCGCGAGAAGAGCTGCCCGAACAGGCCCACGAGCCCGGCGGCGATCGCCGTCGCCGCGACCGGCGAGAGCTCGAGCGACGTCTGCGCGAGGGCGCCGAACATGACCCAGGCGATGCCGCCGTTCAGGGTCACGATCAGCACGGTGTGACGTTCCTGCTGGAGCAGGATCGCGAAGGCGAGACTCAGCGCCATCGACGCCAGGATCTGGATCACCGGGCGCGAGTCCGTCGCCACGAACGCCGTCTCCGGCTTCAGGCTCGTCGCGTCCAGCATCACGCCGAGCGACAGCACGAGCAGTACGCCGCAGACGATGCCCACGACGAGGTAGCAGACCTCCAGGAGGCGGGCGGCAGCGGTGATGTAGTAGCCGGTCAGACCGTCCTGGACGCCGGCCACCAGGGCTCTTCCCGGGATCAGGGCGAAGAGGCCACCCGTGATCACCGCGGACGCGTTGACCTCCTGGGAGTGCACGAGGCTGAGCGTGACGCCCATCGCGGCGGGCGGCATCGCGGCCCCCACGAACTGATAGAACTCCGGAAGCCCGCGGCCCGCGCACAGCCAGGCGAGCCGGTCGCCGAGCATCGCGCCGAACGCGGCGACCAGGAAGACCAGCGCGCCACCGCCGACGAGCACGGATGCCGATCCCGCGAGCAGTCCGCTCGCCGCCGTCAGCGCCCAGCCGGGGTAGGGGTGGCGGTTACGGCGGATCGCGGCGAGGCGCCGGTAGGCCTCCTCCAGGGAGACCTCGATGTCCGTGTCGCTGATGTCGTCCACCAGCTGGAAGACCGCCGCGAGCCGCGTGTAGTCGGTGCCCCGTCGGCGTACCGTCCTGGAGGCCGTGATCGGGTCCTCCACCAGGGACGGCTGGTGCGAGATCGAGAGCAGCGTGAACGTCACGGTCGGCTCGCAGCGGTCGAGGCCGTAGCTGCGGCAGACGGCGAACATCGCCGCCTCCACGTCCTCGGCGCCCTCACCGCCCGCGAGCAGCAGCTCGCCGATACGCAGCGTCAGGTCGAGCACGCGCGGCACGGCGGGCCCGGTGTCGTCCTCGTGCCTCTGCGACGCCTCCGGAGTGGGCCGTTCGGTCACCGGCATGCGCAGCATCGTGCGCATCTGGTCCTGCCAGGGCACTTCTTTGGTGAGCTTCACCAGGGGCATGCCGTGCGGGGGCGTGAAGGCCGACGGCGCGTTGCGGGCGCTGTAGGTGTGCGGCGGGGTGAACGCCGACTTCTCGGTCTCCTGGGTCGACGAGGGGCTCGCCATACCCGTCGGGATCGCGAACTCGGACGTCGTCTGCGACTCGTCCTCGGGCACCGGGGGCTGCGGCACTACACCGGTGGGCTGGGTGAACGCGCTGTGTGCCTCGTCCGACTGTGGCTTGCGGTCTTCCGCATCCTCTTCAGCCACTTACTTCTGCCTCACTCACCTCTTTGCGCCTAAACCGGCGCCGCTCTCGCGGACGTGGTTTTTCTCTGTCGTGGTTCCTCAATTGATGCTTGAGGTCTCACGACTCAGTATGCGCACAGGTGCACGAAAGAGCCGCGCGACCCCTTGCGGAGTCGCGCGGCCCACGCGCATCGCGAAGCGGCTCAGTGACCCTGGGCCTCGGCGCGCTTGTACGACTTCTCGATCTCGGCCTCGGCGTCCGCGCGGCCGACCCAGTCGGCGCCCTCGACGGACTTGCCGGGCTCCAGGTCCTTGTAGACCTCGAAGAAGTGCTGGATCTCCAGGCGGTCGAACTCGGAGACGTGGTGGATGTCGCGCAGGTGCTCCACGCGGGGGTCGGAGGCCGGGACGCAGAGCAGCTTGTCGTCGCCGCCCGCCTCGTCGGTCATCCGGAACATGCCGATCGCGCGGCACTTGATGAGGCAGCCCGGGAAGGTCGGCTCGTCCAGGATGACGAGGGCGTCCAGCGGGTCACCGTCCTCGCCGAGGGTGTTCTCGACGAAGCCGTAGTCCGCGGGGTAACTGGTCGACGTGAAGAGGCGACGGTCCAGGCGGATCCGGCCGGTCTCGTGGTCCACCTCGTACTTGTTCCGCGAACCCTTCGGAATCTCGATGGTGACGTCGAACTCCACGGGTGGCTCCTCCATGATCAGCACATACTTCGGGTGGTTAAGTGTCCCTCACGCAGAAGTGTGATCGCGAAAGGGGCTGGTCGTCGTGCCTGAACTCAAGCCTTGGCAGCAGACCCGGCAGCTATTGAGAAGGCTTCCGAGGCCTTCGGCGGCCCAGCTCCACGGCGCTCTCAAATCTCCTGCGAAACTCAAGACCTGGCAGGTCACGGCGGGTGCCGCCACTGTCGGACTCGCGATCGCGGCCGGGGCGGTGGCCGCCGCGGGCCCTTGGGACTCCTCCGGTCAGCGTACGGCCGAGCGTGACTGGGCCGCTTCTCGGGAGGCCGGGGGTGGCGCAGATCACGGCGCGGGCACCTCGGGACGAGCGCCCGAAAGCGCCCCGAGCGCCCCTTCCGTACTCAGCGGGCTCGGCGCTCCCGCCGGTTCCGCGAAGGGCGGGGCGGCGCCCGTGCCGAACGGGAAGGCGCTCGCGGGGGTCCTCGACCCGCTCATGAAGGACAAGGCCCTCGGCCCCGACCACTCGGCCGTCGTCGTCGACGCGGACACCGGGGAGCGGGTCTACGGCAAGGGCGTGGGCGAGACCCTGACGCCCGCGTCCACCACCAAGATCGCCACGGCGGTGGCGGCGCTGACGGCCGCCGGCGCGGACCACCGCATCGCCACGAAGGCGGTCATCGAGCCGGACTCGAAGGACGTCGTCCTGGTCGGCGGCGGCGATCCCACGCTCACCGCCCGCAAGGACGGCCCGTACGCGGGGAGCTCGGCGAGCCTGCGCGAGCTGGCCGAGGACACCGCGCGCGCCCTGAAGGACCGCGGCGCCGACAAGGTGACCCTGTCGTACGACACCTCGCTGTACGCCGGGCCTTCGCAGCACCCCATCGGGCCGAACGAGAACCTCTCCCCGGTCAGCGCCCTGATGGCCGACGAGGGCCGCCTCGACGACTCAGCGAGCGGGCCCGCCCCGCGCTCGGGCGACCCGGCGAAGGACGCGGCGAAGAAGTTCGCGGACCTCCTGAAGGACCACGGCATCGAGACGAAGAAGGACCCCGGCCCGGCGAAGGCGTCAGGCCGGGCGGAATCCCTCGCCAAGGTCGAGTCCCCGCCGCTCTCGTCCCTGGTCGAGCGCATGCTGACGCACAGCGACAACGACATCGCGGAGGCCCTGGCCCGCCAGACGGCGCTCGCCGCGAAGGAGCCCGCGAGCTTCGACGGCGCGTCCAAGGCGATCGGCGCCCAGCTCGGCAAGGTCCGGCTGCCGCTCGCCGGAGCGAAGTTCGCCGACGGCAGCGGCCTCGACCGGGCCGACCGGATCTCCGCCGAGCTGCTCGCGGCGCTCCTCGACCGCGCCGCCGACCCGGCCCACCCCGAGCTGCGCTCGGTGGTCACAGGCCTCCCCGTGGCCGGCTTCACGGGCACGCTGGTCGACCGCTACCCCAAGGACTCCCCGGGCACCGGCGTCGTACGCGCCAAGACCGGCACCCTCACGGGCGTGAACACCCTCGCGGGCACGGTCGTGGACGCGGACGGCCGCCTCCTGGTCTTCGCCTTCATGACCACGGGCACGACGGACCCGAAGGCGGCACAGGCGGCACTGGACGGAATGGCGTCGGCGGTGGCGGGGTGCGGGTGCAGGTAGCGCCGCCGGGTAGCGTCCCGAAGGGGCGCGGGGCTGTGTCGATATGCGGCTCCGCCGCGCGGCCGCGACAAGCCACGACAGAGCCGCAGCTGCCCGACGACGCAGCACGGCACTTCCAGTGAGCCCTTAGGGGCTCGAGCCGGGAAACCTCGGGGGGTCAACCTCCTCCGCAGCCGGACACGACCACGTACCGTTGACGCATGACGAGCATCGGTGGTGCGGAGATGGTCGACTGGAATCTCGCGGTGGCGACCGCGACCCGGCTCGTGCGGCCGGGTCCAGAAGTGAGCCGGGACGAGGCGCGGGCCATCGTCGCCGAGCTCCGCGAACACGCCAAGTCCTCGGAGGAGCACGTCCGTTCCTTCACCCGGATGGGGACGGGCGACATGCATGACACCCCGGTGCTCGTCGTCGACCGGGCCGGCTGGATCCGGGCGAACGTCGCGGGATTCCGGGAGATCCTCAAGCCCCTGCTCGACAAGATGCAGGACCGGCGCGGCCCCGGCCCCGGCGGCGCCATGCTCGGCGCGGTCGGCGGCAAGGTGACCGGCGTCGAGCTGGGCATGCTGCTCTCGTTCCTCGCCTCACGCGTCCTCGGGCAGTACGAGACCTTCGCCCCGGCCACCCGCGACCTCCCTGCGGGGGAGAACGGCGGCGGCAGGCTCCTCCTCGTGGCGCCGAACATCGTGCACGTGGAGCGCGAACTGGACGTGGATCCCCACGACTTCAGGCTCTGGGTCTGCCTGCACGAGGAGACGCACCGCACCCAGTTCTCCGCCGTGCCCTGGCTGCGCGACCACCTGGAGGGGGAGATCCAGTCATTCCTCTCCGAGACCGACGTCGACCCGATGACGTTCCTGGAGCGCATCAGGGAAGCCGCCCAGTCGCTTGCCGGCGGCCGCCCCGAGGGCGAGGAGGACGACGGGGGCCGCTCCATCGTCGAGCTCGTCCAGACCCCCGCCCAGCGGGAGATCCTCGCCCGCCTGACGGCCGTCATGTCGCTCCTTGAGGGCCACGCGGACTTCGTGATGGACGGCGTGGGACCCGACGTGGTGCCGTCGGTCGGCGAGATCCGTGAGAAGTTCCAGCAGCGCCGCGCACGCGGGGCGAGCCGCCTCGACCAGGCCCTGCGCAAGCTGCTCGGCCTCGACGCGAAATTGCGCCAATACCGGGACGGCGAGCGTTTCGTCCGAGCCGTCGTCGGCGAGGTCGGAATGGACGGCTTCAACCGGGTGTGGACTTCGCCGAACACCCTGCCCACCAAGGCGGAGATCGCCAAACCGGCGGACTGGGTCGCGAGGGTGCACCGTAAGGGAGAGTGAGGGACTGGATGCGGCCGATGGCAGGAGAACGCCCCCGCAATCACCCGTCCGAGGGACCGTGAGCCATGGGTAGGCGTGCAATGCTCGGGGAACGGCTCGGTTCTGTCACCATCGACACACTCTGAGTGACTAACCTCGTGAGGTCTGACTGAGGCCCGATCTCCTGAGCGGTCCTGAGTGACAGGTCCGAGGCTCACCCCCGAACTTCATGAAGGGAACCGGACATGGGTCCCCATCCTGCGGTCGCGGCGATACGCCTGGCGGTCCGCCGCGTACTCCACGACGTACTGACCGACGTACAGCGCAGCTCCCACGACGTCCACGCAAGCAACGTCCCCGCAAGCTCCTCCCACCCTCCACGCGAGCAGGCCGCTCCGCCACTCGTGCTCGTCGCATGCTCCGGCGGCGCCGACTCCATGGCGCTCGCCTCCGCCCTCGCCTTCGAGGCACCCAAGCTCGGCATCCGCGCCGGCGGCGTCACCGTCGACCACCGGCTGCAGGACGGCTCCGCTCTGCGCGCCGCCGAGGTCGTCACCCGCCTCACCGCGCTCGGCCTCGACCCCATCGAGTCCGTCGCCGTGGACGTCGGCAGGGACGGCGGCCCCGAAGCCGCGGCCCGCGACGCGCGGTACGCCGCACTCGACGCCGCCGCCGAGCGCCACGGCGCCGCCGCGATCCTGCTCGGCCACACCCGCGACGACCAGGCGGAGACCGTGCTGCTCGGCCTCGCCCGCGGCTCCGGCATCCGCTCCCTGTCCGGGATGGCGGCCGTCTCCGGCGGGCCCGGAGCCGATCGCCGCTACCGCCGCCCGTTCCTGCACATCGACCGGCAGACCGCCCGCAAGGCCTGCATGGTCCAGTCGCTGCCCGTCTGGGACGACCCGCACAACGCCGACCCCGCCTACACCCGATCCCGGCTGCGGCACGAAGGACTGCCCGCCCTGGAGAAGGCGCTCGGCAAGGGTGTGGTGGAGGCTCTCGCCCGTACGGCCCAGTTGTCCCGGGACGACGCCGACGCCCTGGACCACTGGGCCGCGCAGGCCGAAGCCTCCGTGCGGGACGCCGCGGGACTCCTGGAGTGCGCCAAGCTCTACGCCCTGCCGCCCGCCGTACGCCGCAGGATCGTGCGCCGCGCCGCCATCGAGGCGGGCGCCCCGGCCGGTGCGCTGTTCGCCCGGCACATCGAGGAGATCGACCGGCTGATCACCGGCTGGCGCGGTCAGGGAGCCATCAATCTGCCGGGCAAAGTCGTGGCTCAGCGCCAGGGTGGCAGACTGGTTATCCGGCAAGGCTGTTGACCGAGGGGACCCTGGTCCCCGAGCAGCCGGTGTGACGGACGACCGAAAGTGATGCGGGTGGACGCGAAAGACATGGGCACCGACCTTCAGTCGGTGCTCATCACCAAGGAAGAGATCGACGCGAAGCTGGCTGAGCTGGCCGCGAAGATCGACGCGGAGTACGCGGGCAAGGACCTGCTGATCGTCGGAGTCCTCAAGGGGGCCGTGATGGTCATGGCGGACCTGGCGCGTGCGCTGTCCACCCCGCTCACGATGGACTGGATGGCGGTGTCCTCGTACGGCGCGGGCACCCAGTCCTCCGGTGTGGTGCGGATCCTCAAGGACCTGGACACCGACATCAAGGGCAAGCACGTCCTGATCGTCGAGGACATCATCGACTCCGGTCTGACGCTGTCCTGGCTGCTCTCCAACCTCGGCTCGCGCGAGCCCGCGTCGCTGAAGGTGTGCACGCTCCTTCGCAAGCCGGAGGCGGCGAAGGTCGCGATCGACGTGGAGTGGGTCGGCTTCGACATCCCGAACGAGTTCGTCATCGGGTACGGCCTGGACTACGCGGAGAAGTACCGCAACCTGCCGTTCGTCGGAACGCTCGCTCCGCACGTCTACGGCGGCTGAACGTTTTGCCCCTCGACGGCTGAACCCCGGCCTCCCGGCCAACTCCACTGAGACGGCCGGGAACCCTCACCCGTTTCCCGGCGTTGGAGCATGCGAAGACGGGTTTGTCAGCCGTCCCCGTGCGGCTTCGGGTGACAATGCTGGGGTACCGTCCGAAGAACAGCCTTTATCAAACTCACTATGGCAGGAGGGACGGGGCGTCATCGCTCCGTATGGATGGACGTGAAGCGATACTTCCGTGGGCCAGTCATGTGGATCGTGCTGGCCGTCCTTGCCGTGGTCGTGTTGATGCAGGTCGTCGGTTCGTCCGGCGGCTACAAGACGGTTGACACCGGCCAAGTGGTGCAGGCGATCAACGACGACAAGGTCGAGTCCGCCAAGATCACCACCGGTGACGAGCAGACCATCAAGGTCGAGCTCAAGGATGGCCAGAAGGTCAAGGACAGCAGCAAGATCCAGGCGAGCTACATCGGCGACCAGGGCGTCGCCATCGCCGACACCTTGCAGGAGAAGTTCCAGGACAAGAAGATCCCGGACGGTTACACCGTCTCGCCGTCGAAGCAGAACCCGTTCGTCGGCATCCTTCTTTCCCTGCTCCCCTTCGTCCTCATCGTCGTCGTCTTCCTGTTCCTGATGAATCAGATGCAGGGCGGCGGCTCCCGGGTCATGCAGTTCGGGAAGTCCAAGGCGAAGCTCATCACCAAGGACACCCCGAAGACGACCTTCTCCGATGTGGCGGGGGCCGACGAGGCCGTCGAAGAACTCCACGAGATCAAGGAGTTCCTCCAGGAGCCGGCCAAGTTCCAGGCCGTCGGCGCCAAGATCCCCAAGGGTGTGCTGCTCTACGGCCCGCCCGGTACGGGCAAGACGCTGCTCGCGCGCGCCGTCGCGGGCGAGGCGGGCGTCCCCTTCTACTCGATCTCCGGTTCCGACTTCGTCGAGATGTTCGTCGGTGTCGGTGCCTCGCGTGTGCGTGACCTCTTCGAGCAGGCCAAGGCGAACGCCCCGGCGATCGTCTTCGTCGACGAGATCGACGCGGTGGGTCGTCACCGCGGCGCCGGTCTCGGCGGTGGCCACGACGAGCGCGAGCAGACGCTCAACCAGCTGCTCGTCGAGATGGACGGCTTCGACGTGAAGGGCGGCGTCATCCTGATCGCCGCCACGAACCGGCCCGACATCCTCGACCCGGCGCTGCTTCGCCCCGGCCGTTTCGACCGCCAGATCGCGGTCGACCGCCCGGACATGCAGGGCCGTCTGGAGATCCTCAAGGTTCACCAGAAGGGCAAGCCGGTCGCCCCGGACGTCGACCTGGGCGCGGTGGCCCGGCGTACACCCGGCTTCACGGGTGCCGACCTGGCGAACGTGCTGAATGAAGCGGCGCTCCTCACGGCGCGCAGCGACAAGAAGCTGGTCGACAACCACTCGCTCGACGAGGCGATCGACCGAGTCGTCGCGGGCCCGCAGAAGCGGACCCGGATCATGTCCGACAAGGAGAAGAAGATCACCGCGTACCACGAGGGCGGACACGCCCTGGTCGCGGCGGCGTCTCCGAACTCGGACCCGGTCCACAAGATCACGATCCTGTCGCGCGGCCGGGCCCTGGGTTACACCATGGTCCTGCCCGAGGAGGACAAGTACTCGACCACGCGCAACGAGATGCTCGACCAGCTCGCGTACATGCTGGGCGGGCGCGCGGCCGAGGAGCTCGTCTTCCACGACCCGACGACGGGCGCGGCGAACGACATCGAGAAGGCGACCGCGACCGCGCGGGCCATGGTCACGCAGTACGGCATGACCGAGCGGCTCGGCGCGATCAAGTTCGGCGGCGACAACACCGAGCCGTTCCTGGGGCGCGAGATGGCACACCAGCGTGACTACTCGGAAGAGGTCGCGGCGCTCGTCGACGAAGAGGTCAAGAAGCTCATCGAGACCGCGCACAACGAGGCCTGGGAGATCCTCGTCGAGAACCGCGACGTTCTCGACAACCTGGTCCTCCAGCTCCTCGAGAAGGAGACGCTCAACAAGGAGCAGATCGCCGAGGCCTTCGCCGGCATCGTGAAGCGCCCGGCCCGCCCGGCGTGGACCGGTTCCTCGCGGCGTACGCCCTCGACCCGCCCGCCGGTGCTCTCCCCCCGGGAGCTGTCGCTGACGAACGGTGCGAACGGCACGTCGGCGGTCACTGCCGGCGCGACGGAGGCCCAGTCCCTCGAGAAGGCCCCTGAGGACCGACCCGAGAGCTGACCCCGGTCGCCTCAGCAGGCCCGGAATGGATGCTGCGCCCCCCTGGTTTTAGCCTGGGGGGCGCAGTTTTTTCGTACGCAGTTGCGCGCAGGAACGCAGAACGCAAGGAACGAGGCACAGATGACCGACCCCGTGACGCTGGACGGCGAGGGCACGATCAGCGAGTTCGACGAGAAGCGAGCTGAGAACGCCGTGCGCGAGCTGCTGATCGCGGTCGGGGAGGACCCGGACCGCGAGGGTCTGCGGGCGACTCCCGGTCGCGTGGCACGCGCGTACAAGGAGATATTCGCGGGCCTGTGGCAGAAGCCCGAGGACGTCCTGACGACGACGTTCGACCTCGGTCATGACGAGATGGTCCTGGTGAAGGACATCGAGGTCATGAGCAGCTGTGAGCACCATCTGGTGCCGTTCGTCGGGGTCGCCCACGTCGGCTACATCCCGTCCACCGACGGCAAGATCACCGGTCTGTCGAAGCTCGCCCGCCTCGTGGACGTCTACGCCCGCCGTCCGCAGGTGCAGGAGCGGCTGACCACGCAGATCGCGGACTCCCTGATGCAGATCCTGGAGCCGCGCGGCGTCATCGTGGTCGTCGAGTGCGAGCACATGTGCATGACGATGCGTGGTGTGCGGAAGCCGGGCGCCAAGACGATCACGTCGGCCGTGCGCGGTCAGCTGCGTGACCCCGCGACGCGCAACGAGGCGATGAGCCTGATCATGGCGCGATAGCGCCACACGTCCGTAGGAGAGTGTTCGGTAGGAGAGTGTTACGCGGCCGGAGCCGCCCCGCCGTTCTGGCCGTCCTCGTCGGTGTCCTCCGGGAGCTTGCAGACGCGCTCCATGAAGAAGGCGGCCGCTATCACCGCGATGCCCGCCACGACCGAGAGCCCTGCGTAGATCGCCTGGTCGCGGCGGGCCGGGATGTCCAGGTACTCCAGGAGGAAGGCGCCCGTGCCGGCGTACATGCCGGCGACGAGGGCGGCCACCAGGGCGCTCGCCTGGCCGAAGACGACCGCGCGGGCGGCCATCAGCGGTTCGACGCCCTTCGCGCCGGGGCGTCGCTCGCGCTGGGCGCGCAGCCGGGAGCGCAGTGAGAGCGCCGTCGCGAGCAGCACCACGGCGATCGCCGCGAGCACGATGGGCGCGGCGAGCGGCACCCTCGGCAGCGTGCCGAGGGAGTCCCAGAGCCGGGCAGTGGCCCAGGACAGCACTCCGGCCACCACGAAGAGGCCGGCCAGTGTCCTGATGCGCAGCTGCTTCACGGATGACCCTTCGTCGTTGTGCGGACCCGCGTCGTACGGATCGTCGTACGGATCTTCGTTGTGCGGACCCGATGACCCTAACGACTACTCGGGCAGCCGGAGTTCCAGGTCGACACGGGGCTTGACGCCTTCGTGGGTGATCGCGGCGAGCAGTTCGGCGACCGGGCCGCGGCCGGCCAGCTGTGCCTCCGGCTCCACGTCGTGCCAGGGGGCCAGGACGAAGGCCCGCTCGTGCGCCCGGGGGTGGGGCAGGGTGAGGACCGGGTCGTCCGAGACCACGTCCGCGTACGCCACGATGTCGACGTCGATGGTGCGGGGGCCCCAGCGCTCGTCCCGCACGCGGTGGAAGGCCTCCTCGACCGCGTGCGCCCGCTCCAGGAGCGAGGAGGGCGGCAGGGTCGTCTTCACCACGACGACCGCGTTGAAGTACGACGGCTGGCTGCCCGGCTCGACGCCCCAGGGCTCGGTCTCGTACACCGGAGAGACCGCTTTGACGCGCAGGCCGGGGGTGTCCTCCAGGGCGTCGACGGCGCCCTGGAGGTTCTCCAGGCGGTTGCCGAGATTGCTGCCGAGGGAGATCACGGCGCGCTTGGGGTTGGAGAGGGTCGTGTCGGCGGCGTCCACCTGCTCCACCACGGCCGTGGGAACCGGCTGGACGGTCGGGTCGCTCTGCCCGTGCGTGGAAAACGCGGTCATACTCGGCTCCGGGTGATGGTGACGGTCACATCGTCGAAGGGGACGGTGATCGGGGCGTCCGGTTTGTGGACGCACACCTCGACCTCCAGGACTCCGTCGTGCTTCAGACACGTCTGGGCGATGCGCTCGGCGAGCGTCTCGATGAGGTCCACGGGCTCGCCCTCGACGACGGCCACGACCTCCTCCGCCACGACGCCGTAGTGCACGGTCTTCGACAGGTCGTCGTCGGCGGCGGCCGCACGGGTGTCCAGGCCAATAACCAGGTCCACGATGAAGGTCTGGCCCTCTTCGCGTTCCCGCGGAAAGACACCGTGGTGCCCACGGGCTTTGAGGCCGCGCAGCGCGACACGATCCACGCGAATCACTCCTGCAATCGTCGGTATCGGCAGGCCTGCACCGAGTGCGGTCGGCACACCAGCCACGATCGAATCTACCTGCGAGCACTGACAGTCCTCGCCCGCGGGGGCTCCTCGACCCGCCCCTACCCACTCAGGAGGGTGACTCTTCGCCCTCTTCGTCGTCGGTTTCGGCGAGTACGGGTGATGCGTGGTGCGACCAGAGTTTCCATCCGTCCGATGTGCGCCGGAACACATTCGTGGCGACCACCAGCTGCCCGACGAGCGGCCCGAGCTCGCCGCCGCCCTCGGGGGGCGGGCCGCCGCTGAGGATGTTCTCGGTGCAGGTCACCAGGGCGGTGTCGCCGGCCACACCGACGTGTACGTCGGTGAGGAAGAACTGGATGTACTCCGTGTTCGCCATGATCAGCGCGTACGACCTGAGCACCTCGCCGCGGCCGGTGAGGACCGGCCAGCCGGGGTGGACGCAGGAGATCGCGGTCTCTTCGTCGCTCGAGTCGACCGCGTCGTCCTCGTCGAGGGCGTCCCTGGTGCCGGTGTCCAGCCACAGGTCGGAGACCTCGTCGAAGTCGCCGCGTTCCAGTGCTTCGTAGAAGGCCGTGTTGGCGCGCTCGACCTGTTCGACGTCGGTACGGGCCCCGGTCACAGGTCGCCGCCGGCCGCGCTGGTCACGGCGTGTGCGACCCGCACGGCGTCGGCGGTGGCCCGCACCTCGTGCACGCGGACCGCCCAGGCGCCCTGGTGGGCGGCGATGGCGGAGACCGCGGCGGTGGCCGCGTCGCGCTCGCGGGCGGGCGGCGGCGCGCCCTCGGGGCCCGCGAGGACGCGGCCGAGGAAACGCTTGCGGGACGCGGCGACCAGGATCGGGTGGCCGAGCTCACGCAGCCGGTCGAGGCGGGCGAGGAGCGCCAGGTCGTGCTCGGCGTCCTTGGAGAAGCCGAGGCCCGGGTCGATGACGATGCGCTCGGGGGCGATGCCGCCCTCGATGGCGGCCCGCACGCGCGCGTGGAGCTCGTCGACGACTTCGGAGACCACGTCCTCGTAGACGGGCTTGGCGTGGATGTCGGCGAGGAAGCCGCGCCAGTGCATGACCACGAAGGGCGCGCCGGCGGCGGCGACCGCGCTGACCATGCGGGTGTCGGCGAGGCCGCCGCTGACGTCGTTGACCAGGACCGCGCCGGCGGCGAGTGCCTGCTCGGCGACGGCGGCCCGCATCGTGTCCACGGAGACCGTGACGCCCTCGGCGGCCAGACCCCGCACGACGGGGACCACGCGGCGCAGCTCTTCGTCCTCGTCCACGCGCGTGGCGCCGGGCCTGGTGGACTCGCCGCCCACGTCGACCAGGTCGGCGCCTTGGGCGACCAGGTCGATGCCGTGTTTGACGGCGACCGTGGTGTCGAACCAGCGGCCTCCGTCGGAGAAGGAGTCGGGCGTCACGTTCACGACCCCCATGACCGCACAGCGGCCCCACTCCGGCAGCCCTTCGACCGATCCCCGCCCGCGCAACGTACTCATGCCTCCAGCGTAGGCCCGTACGAGGCGCCGTTACGCCGCTCGGACCTCGCGCTCCGCCGCCCGGTGCGGGCAGGGGCGGCGCCCCGGCGTGCGTCCGCGCAGGAAACGGGGCAGCGCGAGCGTGACGAAGCCCTCGGCCTGCATGGCCGCGAAACCGATGCGGGGCAGGTCCTTGGAGGAGCGGTAGACGAGGAAGCGGGGCTCCCAGCGGGGGCGGAACTTCGCGTTGAACTTGTACAGGGACTCGATCTGGAACCAGCGGGAGAGGAAGACGAGCAGGCCCCTCCAGGCGCGCAGGACCGGCCCCGCGCCGATCTTCTCGCCGCGTGCGAGGGCCGCGCGGAACATGGCGAAGTTGAGCGAGACGCGAGTGATGCCCAGCTTCGGGGCGGCCTGCAGGGCGGCGACGATGAGCAGCTCGTTCATGCCGGGGTCGGCCGAGCGGTCGCGGCGCATGAGGTCCAGGGAGACGCCGTCCTCGCCCCAGGGGACGAAGTGCAGGACGGCCTTCAGGTCTCCGTAGGGGCCCGCGTCCTCGTCAGCCTTGTGGGCGGTCGCGATCAGGCAGTCGCCGTCTCCGGGGTCGCCGATGCGGCCGAGCGCCATGGAGAAGCCGCGTTCGGTGTCGGTGCCGCGCCAGTCGTCGGCGGCCCGCTGGATCCTGGCGAGCTCCCGCTCGCCGAGGTCACGCACGCGCCGTACGCGCGTCTCGTAGCCATTGCGCTCGATCCGCTTGACCATCTGGCGCACGTTGCGCATCGCGCGCCCGGTCAGGGAGAAATCCGCGACGTCCACCACCGCCTCGTCGCCCAGTTCGAGGGCGTCGAGGCCGGTCTCGCGGGTCCAGACCTCGCCGCCCGTCTCGGAGCAGCCCATGACGGCGGGTGTCCAGGAGTGGGCCTTCGCCTCGTCCATGAAGCGCTCGATCGCGCCGGGCCAGGCCTCCACGTCGCCGATGGGGTCACCGCTGGCGAGCATCACTCCGGAGACGACGCGGTAGGTGACGGCGGCCTTGCCGCTGGGCGAGAAGACGGCGCCTTTGTCGCGGCGGAGCGCGAAGTGGCCGAGGGAGTCGCGGGCGCCGTGCTTGGCGAGCAGGGCGCGCAGTTTCGTCTCGTCGTCCTCGGTGAGCCGCGCGGCGGGGTGTTCGGGGCGGAACGCCAAATAGATAGTGGTGATCGCTGTGAGCAGGCCGAGTGCGCCGAGTGAGCAGGCGACCGTCCAGGACGTACGCCCGTAGTAGTCGACCGGGCCCTCGAAGCCGAACAGGCCGTACAGGACGTGGGCGAGGCGGTCCGTGATGCCCGGGTCCCCGATGACCTTGCCGGGGTGGGCGCTGACGATCACCAGGCCCAGCGCGATGGAACCGGCCCCGAGGACCACGAAGTTGGCCAGGGCGCGCCAGCGGCTGCGCGGGTCGGGGAGCGCCGCGAATTCACCGCGATGGCGCAGCAGCAGGGCCAGGAGGGCCAGCGAGATCACTACGCCGATGACGGAGTGGCGGTACATGAACTGGGCCGCGGCACCGGCGGGCAGCAGCACCACGGCGGCCCGCCAGGCACGCCGCTTGTGGCGGCGCAGGCCGTGCGCGAGCAGCAGCAGGAGGACGCCCGAGCTGAGCGCGAGAGCGGCGGCGAAGGGGCCGAGCGCGCCGGGGAGGACCTCTGCGACCATGTGCATGCGGCTGTGCCGGAAGCGCGGGAAGACGCCCGCCGAGATGTTCAGCAGCCCTACGAGGGTGCAGGCGCGGGCCACGAAGGCCGGTACGGCCTCGGGGCGGGGGCCGTGGAGCATCCGGCGGAGCCTGCCGCCGCCCGGAACCTCGCCCGACATTTCCCCATCTATCCTGACAGACATCGCATCCCGTAGTTCCGCGAGAGACCTTGGACCCGGTGCCAAATGCGGCATCCGGCGACAATTGCGCCCTCTAGGACGGTCCTTCCGGGAATCGGGTTCACTCCGGATCGGAAAACCGCCGGAAATCCACTGGAAAACAGGAAAAGTGTGGCGATGCCCGGTCGACGGCGACGGGCGGGGCCCAGCGGTACGGGACTGGCAGAAAGCGCAGGCGGGAACACCCCATGGGTCTTACGAGCAACGAGGTCCTCGTTCTGGCGGTGGCTCTGGCCGTCGTGCTGTTCATCGGAACCGTCTGGTTCTGGCCGCGCCTGGCCCGCCAGAACTGGCGGACCGTCACCGGACGCGTCGGCATCCTGATCGCCACCCAGCTCGCGATCTTCGCCTCGGTCGGCCTCGCCGCCAACCAGGCGTTCGGCTTCTACGCGACCTGGGCGGACCTCTTCGGCCAGGAGACCAGCCCCGGAGTGGTCGTCGACCACGACCCCGCCAAGGGCCGGGGCGGCCCGGTCGAGGTCCGTGGCACCCGCCCGGTGAACGTCCCCGGAGGCGGCAGCCCCTCGACCGGCGGCCAGATCCAGAAGGTCACCGTCAGCGGGAAGGAGTCGGACCTGGCGAGCAAGGCGTACGTCTATCTGCCGCCCGAGTACTTCCAACCCCGCTACAAGGACCGCAAGTTCCCCGCGGCCGTGGTGCTGACCGGCTACCCCGGCACCGCGGAGGCGCTCATCAAGGGCCTGCGCTACCCGCAGACCGCCCATGAGCGGGCCAAGCGGGGCACGATGCAGCCGATGATCCTGGTCATGCTGCGGCCGACCGTCGCGCCGCCGCGGGACACCGAGTGCGTGGACGTCCCCGGCGGCCCGCAGGCCGAGACGTTCTTCGCCAAGGACCTGCCCGAAGCCGTTTCCGAGCACTACAGGGTGGGCGAGAAGCCGGGGAGCCTGGGCGTGATCGGGGACTCGACGGGCGGCTACTGCGCGCTGAAGCTCGCCGTGCACCATCCCGACGTGTACGCCGCAGGGGCGGGCCTTTCCGCGTACTACAAGGCGCCCATCGACGTCACCACGGGCGATCTCTTCCACGGCGACAAGCAGTTGGAGCGGCACGCCGACCTGATGTGGTCCCTGGACCACCTGCCGCCGCCCAGGACGTCCCTCCTCGTCACCACGAGCAAGCAGGGCGAGGACAACTACGCGGACACCGAGAGGTTCATCGACAAGGTGCAGCCGCCCACCCGGGTCTCGTCGATCACGCTGCCCAGCGGCGGGCACAACTTCAACACGTGGCGCCGCGAGATTCCCGCGACACTGGAGTGGATCAGCGGGCGGCTGAGCGCTACGTAGAGCCTCAGTTCCCGCCGATGGCCGCGATGGTCTCCAACTCGACGTCCCCGCGCGCGATGTCGCGGGCGTCGGCCGCCGTCGACCTGCGCAGCGCCTCGTGCAGCCGGGCCGGGGTGAGCACACCCAGGAAGCGGCCCGCGCTGTCCTTGTCGATGACCGCGATCCAGCCCGCGTCGTGCTGCAGCATCGTCGCGAACGCCTGCTTCAGGGTCGCGCCCACCGGAAGCCACGCCTCCATGCGGCGGGCGTGGTCCCGCACCGTCCCCGAACCGCCGTGCGCGTGCTCGGCGGAGATCCAGCCGTGCAGGTTGTTCTCGCCGTCCAGGACGACGGCCCAGCGGGCGTCGAGCTTCGCGGGCAGCGGGTCGTCCAGGTGCAGGACGGGCGGCTGCTCCAGATCGCCCTCCTCGATGGGTGTCACGGAGAGCCGCTTGAGGCCGCGGTCCGCGCCGACGAAGTCGGCCACGTAGTCGGTGGCCGGCGCGCCGAGCACCGTCGAGGGGGTGTCGAACTGCTCGATGCGGCCCTGGCCGTAGACGGCCATGCGGTCGCCGAGGCGGACCGCCTCCTCGATGTCGTGCGTGACGAAGAGCACCGTCTTGCGCACGGCCTGCTGGAGGCGGAGGAACTCGTTCTGCAGGTGCTCGCGCACCACGGGGTCGACGGCGCCGAACGGCTCGTCCATCAGGAGCACCGGCGGATCGGCCGCGAGCGCGCGGGCCACGCCGACGCGCTGGCGCTGGCCCCCGGAGAGCTGCTCGGGGTAGCGGTCGCCGAACGTGGCCGGGTCGAGGCCGACCAGGTCGAGGAGTTCGGCCGCGCGCTCGCGGGCCTTGGCGCGTTTGACGCCGAGGAGGTGCGGGACGGTCGCCGTGTTCTCCAGGACCGTCTTGTGCGGGAAGAGGCCGACCTGCTGGATGACGTAGCCGATGCGGCGCCGGAGTTGGACCGGGTCGATGGTGGATATGTCGTCGCCGTCCACGCATATCCGGCCCTCGGTCGGCTCGATGAGACGGTTCACCATCTTCATCGTCGTCGTCTTGCCGCAGCCCGACGGGCCGACGAGCGTGACCAGTTCACCCTCGGCGACCTCGAAGGACAGGTCGTCGACGGCGGTGGTGCCGTCCGCGTACCGCTTGGTGACGTGCTCGAACCGGATCATGATTCCCCATTGTTGCGGGCGTTGTGTAAAGCCCATGTTGCGCCAGTACGACGAGTCTCGGCGATTGTCAGTGGTGGGCGTTAGGGTCGCCAGACAGCCGCAGGAATCGGTTTTCGGGGGAGTCGGGGGAGGCGGGGCACGATGAGCGAGCAGAACTGTCTGGTGACGAACGACTGGATCTGCGGGGAGTACGTCCGTTCCCGCAGCCAGGAGTTGATCGACGCCACCGTGCAGCACGTGGGCATCACCGCGGCATCGGTCGCGATCGGCGTCGTCGTCTCCCTGCCGCTCGCGCTGCTCGCCCGGCGGTGGCGCTTCCTCGCGGGGCCGATCCTCGGCGTGACGACCGTGCTCTACACCGTGCCGTCGCTCGCGATGTTCTCGCTGCTGCTGCCGTTCTTCGGGCTCTCGGCCTCGCTGGTCGTGACGGGCCTGGTGCTGTACTCCCTGACGATCCTGGTGCGGAACATCCTGGCGGGGCTCCAGGCCGTGCCCGCCGAGGCGCGGGACGCGGCCAAGGGGATGGGGTACGGACCGCTGAGGCTGCTGTGGGAGGTCGAACTGCCGCTCGCGCTGCCCGCGTTGCTCGCCGGCGTGCGCATCACGACGGTGTCGACGGTGGCGCTGACCACGGTCGGCGCGATCGTCGACTACGGCGGTCTCGGCACGCTGATCCTGGACGGCCTCGACACGACCTTCAAGGCACAGGTGCTCACGGCGTCCGTGCTGTGCGTGGTCCTCGCGATCGCGGCCGACCTGCTGCTCCTGGCGCTCCAGCGGTGGCTGACGCCCTGGACGAGGGTCCATCGAATACGGACGAACCGTGCGGCTCGCGCGCAGCGCACGGCCAAGGTGGCTGAACCTGCATGAACGCGATCACCGGTGCGTACGACTGGCTGACCACGTCCGCCAACTGGCAGGGCGACAAGGGGGTGTGGCACCGCCTCGCGGAGCATCTCTACTTCAGCGGTGTGTGTCTCGCCGTCGCGTGTCTGATCGCGCTGCCGATCGCGCTGTTCCTCGGCCACATCGGCAAGGGGGGCGCCCTCGCGGTCAACATCTCGAACGTCGGCCGCGCGGTGCCGACCCTCGCGGTCCTGGTGCTCCTCACGCTCACGCCGCTGGGCGAGCACGGGGACGTACCGACGCTGATCGCCCTGGTGCTCTTCGCGGTGCCGCCGCTGCTGACCAACGCGTACATCGGGATGCGCGAGGTCGACCGTTCGGTGGTGGAGGCCGCGCGGGGGATGGGCATGAGCGGCCGCCAGCTGTTCGCGCGGGTCGAACTGCCTCTCGCGTACCCGCTGATCATGACGGGTGTGCGGTCCGCCGGGGTGCAGGTGGTCGCCACGGCGACGCTGGCCGCGATGGCGGGCGAAGGGGGGCTCGGCCGGATCATCACGGCCGGGTTCAACCTGCAGAACACGCCCCAGGTGGTGGCGGGCGCCCTGCTCGTGGCGCTGCTCGCGCTGGTCGTGGAGGCGGTGCTCGTGGTCGTGGGGCGGGTCTTCGACCCTTCCCGCGGCGTCGGCAGGGGCGGGCGGGCGGCCCCGTCCAGTGAGTGATTCCTCAGCGGCCCGGATCGGGTTTCTTCTCTCCTTTCGAAATGGTGGTTCACCGATGAACAGCACAACGCGTCGCGCGCGACGGATGGCAGGGGCGGCCGTGACCGTCGTGGCGCTGACCGCGGGGCTCACCGCGTGCGGCGGGGACAGCCTGGAGAAGGACAGCAAGGGCTCGGGCGACAAGGGCAAGCTCGTCGTGGGCTCGGCCCGCTTCACCGAGCAGAAGGTCCTCGCCGAGTTGTACGTCGGTGTCCTCGAGGAGGCCGGATATGACGCCGAGGTCAAGACCGTCCAGAACCGCGAGGTGTACGAGCCCGAGCTGAAGAAGGGCTCGATCGATGTCGCTCCCGAATACGCGGCGACGCTCGCGGAGTTCCTCAACCTCGGCAAGAACGGGCCCAAGGCGAAGCCGGTCGCTTCAAATGATGTGGACGCCACGGTGGCCGCACTGAAGAAGCTCGCCGAGCCGCGCGGCCTGAAGGTGCTTCCGGTCGGTGAGGCGGTCGACCAGAACGCGTTCGCGGTGACCAAGGAATACGCGAAGAAGCACAAGCTCAAGACGCTTTCGGATCTCGGTGAGTCGGGCGAGAAGGTCAAGATCGCCGCGAGTGACGAATGCGAGACCCGGCCGTTCTGCGCGCCCGGCCTCAAGAAGAAGTACGGCATCGACATCGCCGGAATCGACCCCAAGGGCGTCGGCACCACGCAGTCCAAGCAGGCCGTGAAGAACGGCACGGACCAGGTGGTGCTGACCACGACCACCGACGCGACGCTGGACAGTTTCGGTCTCGTGGCCCTCGAGGACGACAAGAAGCTGCAGAACGCGGACAACATCCTTCCGGTTGTGAACGCGAAGGAAGCGGGCGACAAGGAGATAGCCGAAGCGCTCGGGAAGCTGACCAAGACGCTCACGACGGAAGATCTCGCCGAACTCGACCGGAAGGTCGATGTCGAGCGGCAGAAGGAAGCCGATGTCGCCAGGGAGTATCTCGAGTCGAAGGGATTGATCAAGAAGTAGCGCGGCCGAAACCGGAGTTGACGCGGCCGAAACTGGAGTTGAGTGGCCGAAGTGGATCGACAAGGGTGGGGAATCGGCGCTGTGGCGCCGTCATTTTGGCGGCCGGGGCACCAGAGTTCGCCTACGCGCGGTAAGTTTCTGGCCATGCCACGTGGACGCCACCGCCATTCCCCACCCTTGCACCGGCTGCTTCCCCCCTCGACGGTCGCAAGCCTCTCTCTCGTCTGCGCCGGCGGCGCCTGGCTCTTCGCGGAACCGATCGTGCTCCGCGGCCTCACCGCGGCGGCCGCCGCGGCCGCCGTCGTGGGCTCCGTCGTCATGCGCCGCTGGGATCTGGCCGCGGGCAAGCGCGTCGCCGATCTCGACCGGTCCCGCAAGAGCGACGAGTGGCGCTACGAGGAGCGGATAGCCGAGTGCGAGTCCGACCTCGACGAGTCCCGCGAGCTGCGGGGCCGCCTGGAGACGAAGCTGCGCGCCAAGCGGTCGGAGCTGGCCGCGCTGCGCAATGAGCACGCGGCGCTGCTTCGGCGGTACGCCACGGCGGAGACCGAGCGGGCCAGCGCGCTGGAGGGGCGCCGTCTCCTTGCCATCGAGGCGTCGACTCCGGCGCGGGCACTGCCGCCCGCGCCCGCGCCTGCCGCGGTGCCGGCCCCCGTGCCCGCCACAGTGCCCGCCACAGTGCCCGCCGCTCGCGGCGAGGCGAAGCCGACCGTGTCCCTGTACGTGCGGGCGAACGCGGCCCTTGACCGTCTGACGCCGGAGTCGTCCGCCTCCGTCGCGGACGGGGACGAGCCGCGGGGGAAGTCCGGGGCGGCCGACGGGTACGGCGGGCACGAGCGCGCGGTCGCCGTCGCGCCGCCCGCACAGACCCGGCGCCCGGTCGCCCAGGGCGGCTTCGACTTCTTCGGTACGAAGGGCGCGGCGCCCGCCGCGCTCGAGGCCGTGCAGAACGTGGACCTCGCGGACGTGGTGGGCGAGGAGGCACTCGCCGTGCACAAGGCGGAGGCCGAGGCGGACTTCAAGCAGGCTCCCGCGGAGGGCTCGGGCGGTGTGGTGGGTCAGGTCATCGACCTGACGGCGCATGACGAGACGGAACAGATCGACGTGGCGGAGCTGCGGACCGCGCTGCGGGCGTAGCTGGGCGGGGTCCTTGCGCACCGTCCATCACCGGCTCCGCCGAGTTCGTCCTCAATCGCCGGACGGGCTAAGCGCCCCGCCGGAGGGCCGGTGACGAATCCGCGGGCCGTCTGTGGCTGATCGCGCCCCGCGGCGGAGCCGCAGATCGATACAGCCCCGCGCCCCTTACGGGGCTTGGCCCCTCACGCCATCCACCGATTCACGCCATCCACCGATCCGGCAGCGCCGCCCTCCGCCCCGTACGCGACCGCTCCGCCTGCGCCTCCAGGAGCGAAACCGCCTCCCCGGCGGGACGCAGCCGCGCGGTGACCGTCTTGTTCGCCCCGGTGTCCACCACCACATCCGCCACGCCCTTGAACCGCTCCCACGGCCCCTGCGTAAGCCGCACGCTCTGCACCTTCGCGTGCGGCACCAACGACAGACGCCGCCGCAGAAGACCGTGCCGCGCCGCGAACACCGTGTCCGTCACCGTGAGGCCGTACCCCTTCCACCACACCGGAAGGCACCAGGCGGCGCGCGAGGGCGGCCGGATCAGCTCGGCGGCCGCCGGCACCCGCACGCCCGGCAGGATCCGTGCGATCACCGCCTCCGCGACGTCGCGGGGCGCGACCGGGACCAGGACGCCGTTGGCGGAGCCCGCCACGTCCAGCTCGACCCGCACCCACCCGCGCCGCCGCCACAGCCACGGCTCCACGACCCGCACCGTCTGCACCCGCCCCGGCGGCACCGTCTCGTGCGCCTTGTCGAGCAGCCCGTGGTCGATGCGCAGTCCGTCGGGGGACTCGCCCACCTTCCAGTCGTACTCGCCTATGAAGCGCCCCACGCTGCTCGCGAAGGCGCCGCCCAGCATGGGAAGGCCGGTCGCGAGGACCGTCCACAGGTTGTGGGTGGCGAACCACAGGAAGGGCGGCACGATCAGCGTGGCGACGAGCATGCCCCAGGTCGTGCCGGTCAGCAGAAGCGAGATCGCGAGCATGCGCGGTTGTACGTGCACCAGGTTCCTGACCGGCGCCTCGCCGACCTCGCGGGCCGCCTCGGGGGCGAAACCGGCCGCCCGCGCGAGGAGTTCGGCCCGTAGGACAGAGGCCTCCTCCTCGCCCAGATAGGCGAGTTCGTCCTTCTTCTCCGCGCCGACGACGTCCAGCTTGAGCTTGGCGACGCCCGCGATACGGGCCGCGAGCGGCTGGGTCACGTCCACGGCCTGGAGCCGGTCGAGCCGGATGTGCGCGGTGCGCCGGAAGAGCAGGCCGGTGCGGATGCGCAGTTCGGTGTCAGTGACGGCGAAATGCGTGAACCACCAGCTGAGAAAGCCGTAGAGGGCGCCGCCCAGGAGGACGACGGCGATCCCGGCGAGCAGTTGGGACACGGCGAGCTCGGAGACGCGCCGCTGTGTGCCGTTCGGGTCGTGCACCGCGAAGCCCACGAGGACCGCGACCGGCGCCCAGGCCCTGCGCAGGGGTGTGACGGGGTGCAGACGCCGCTCTCGTACGTCGCCGGGCCCGGGGGCGTGTTCTTCCCCGGCCACCTCGCGTACGCCGCTCACAGCCCCGCCGAACGGGCCTCGCCCAGCTCGGTGAGCCGGTCGCGGAGCCGCTCGGCCTCCTCGGGGAGCAGCCCGGGGATCCGCGCGTCCGTCGCCGCGGCCGCCGTGTGCAGCTGGACGCCCGCGAGCCCGAAGTACCGCTCCACCGGTCCTGACGTCACCTCGACGAGCTGCATCCGGCCGTACGGGACGATCGTTTCCTCGCGCCAGAGCACGCCCCGGCTGATCAGGAGGTCGTCGGACCGCTCCGCGTACTTCCAGGACCGCCAGTTGCGCTCGAGCATCGGCCAGCCCCACACCGCGAAGGCGAGGGGCAGCAGCGCGAAGAACGCCCAGGCCGGGCCGGCGAACACCCCCAGAAGCACCCCGACGGCCACCGCGAGCGGCACCAGCCACACCACCAGGAGAAGCCGGCGCATTCTCAGCAGCCCCCTCGGCAGCCCGGTCCACACCGGATCCGCCCCTGTCCCCGCCGGTCGCGCGGGTTCCGCCGTCCCCGTATCCATGCCGCAAGCGTACGTATGCCGGGTCACGGGCGCGTAGGACAGTGCGTACGAGAGAATGCGCGCATGAGCCCCACGACGGAGACCACGCTCGGCATCGGCGGCGCCGCGGAGAGCACCGACATGGTGCTCAACATCGGCCCGCAGCACCCGTCCACGCACGGCGTGCTGCGGCTGCGTCTCGTCCTCGACGGCGAGCGGATCCAGCACGCGGAGCCGGTCATCGGCTATATGCACCGCGGCGCCGAGAAGCTCTTCGAGGCGCGTGACTACCGGCAGATCGTGATGCTGGCCAACCGGCACGACTGGCTGTCCGCGTTCGCCAACGAACTCGGGGTCGTCCTTGCCGTGGAGCGGATGCTCGGCATGGAGGTGCCCGAGCGCGCCGTCTGGATGCGCACGCTCCTCGCCGAGCTGAACCGTGTACTCAACCACCTGATGTTCCTGGGCTCGTATCCGCTCGAACTGGGCGGTATCACCCCGGTGTTCCACGCCTTCCGGGAGCGTGAGGAACTCCAGACCGTCATGGAGGAGATCTCCGGCGGCCGGATGCACTACATGTTCAACCGCGTGGGCGGCCTCAAGGAGGACCTCCCCGCCGGATGGCCTGTACGCGCGCGTGCTGCCGTCGCCTCCGTCCGCTCCCGCATGGACGTGTACGACAAGCTGGTGCTCGGCAACGAGATCTTCCGGGGCCGCACCCGCGGCGTCGGCGCGCTGTCCCCGGAGGCAGTGCACTCCTACGGAGTGAGCGGTCCCATCGCCCGCGCCTCCGGAGTCGACTTCGACCTGCGCCGCGACGAGCCGTATCTCGCGTACGGGGAACTGCAGGACACCCTGAAGGTCGTCACGCGCCAGGAGGGCGACTGCCTGGCCCGCTTCGAGGTACTCCTGGAGCAGACCCACAACGCGCTCGACCTCGCGGACGCCTGCCTCGACCGGCTCGCCGACCTGCCCCAGGGGCCGATCAACCAGCGCCTCCCGAAGGTCCTCAAGGCCCCCGAGGGTCACACGTACGCGTGGACCGAGAACCCGCTCGGCATCAACGGCTACTACCTGGTCTCCAAGGGTGAGAAGACGCCGTACCGGCTCAAGCTCCGCTCGGCCTCGTACAACAACATCCAGGCGCTGGTGGAGCTCCTTCCGGGCCAGCTGGTCGCCGACATGGTGGCGATCCTGGGGTCACTGTTCTTCGTGGTCGGCGACATCGACAAGTAGCGGGCCTTCAAGTGGTACGCCGACCGGCTGGACCAGCCACCCGAAGTCCCCGAGTCCGCCCGGCGCGGTGAGCTCCGCGGCCTCTCCCGCGCGCGTGAGGGCGTGTACGTACGCCGTCGGGTCGCTGGAGGCCAGGGACAGCGGCGGGCGGCCGCCGCTCACCCCCAGCGCGCCGAGCGCCGCCCGCTGGGTGAGCAGCGCGGCCCCCTCCAGCGAGCAGGCGTCCAACGCCACATGGGCGGTGATGTCGCAGCCGCCGTCCGGCACGGGCGCCGTCTCGCGGCCCGCGCGAAAGCCGGTCAGCGTGCCGAACGGCGGTCGTGCCGCCCGGTCGTGCGCGTAGTCGACCGCGACCGCCAGGCCGCGCGTCAGCGTCGCCACGGCCGCCGCCCACGCCTCGTCACGGGGAGCGCCGATCTCCGCGCGCAGGCCGGGCTCCGGGGGCAGCGGCCACCAGCGCGCGAGCCAGGAGGCGTCCGCTCCGTCGACGGCGGTTCCGAGCGATTCGGTGCCGTCGTCGCGCACGAGGACCCGGCGGACGACTCCGTCCGGTGCGACCTCGGCGACGTCCAGGGGGACGTTGTCCAGCCATTCGTTGGCGAAGAGCAGACCCGTGACGCCGGCGGGCGCCCGGTCGCACCACTCGACGCGCGGGTCGAGGCCATCGGGACGTGCGGCGCGCTCCACCGCGTACGCACGCGTGCGTGCCGTCACATCGGCGGGCAGCGCGGCGAGCACGCCCGCGGTCAGCTCGCCGCGGCCCGCGCCGAGGTCCACGAAGGCCAGCTCGTCGGGGTGGCCGAGCGCTTCGTCCACACGGCACAGCAGCCGGGCCACGGCCGCCGCGAAGAGCGGCGAGGCATGCACCGACGTGCGGAAATGGCCCGCGGGTCCTTCCGGGCGCAGATAGAAGCCCGCAGGGCCGTAGAGCGCCTCCTCGGTGGCCTCCCGCCAGCCCCGCCACACGTCCCGCCGCTCGCCCCTGACCTCGTTCGTCACGCGAGAAGGCTAAGCGGGCCTCCACCTTGGGGAGTACACGTGCCGGGTGCGGATCGACCCTCCGGTTGACCCCGGAAGGCCGTGCGGCTGCCTACGCTGGGTTACGTGCAGCGCGTCTATGACTTCCTCCGCAGACACCCGACCGGGGTCGATGGCTTCTGGGCCGTCTTCCTGCTCGGGATCTCCGGCCTGGGCCTGGTCTCCATGGCCGAGGGGGAGGGCCGCGACACGAGTGTCGCGGCCGCCGTGATCGTCGTCGGCCTGTCCGTCGTCGTCGCGCTGCGCCGCAAGGCCACCGAGAAGATGCTGATCCTCGCCGCCGTGCTCGGCGTCGCCCAGCTGGTCTTCGACGCGAAGACGATGCCCGCCGACTTCGCGATGCTGGTGATCATCTACACCGCGTCGGCCGACGGCCCGAAGTGGGCCTCGCGGTTCGCCCTGACCGGCGGTCTGTGCGCCGCGCCGCTGTCGTCGCTGCGCTGGCCGGAGGAGAGCATAAGTTCCTTCGGGAACATCCTCTTCACGGTCTTCCAGATGGTGCCCTTCGCGCTGGCCTGGGTGCTCGGCGACTCCATCCGCACCCGCCGCGCCTATCTGGCCCAGCTGGAGGAGCGCGCCGACCGCCTGGAGAAGGAGCGGGCGGCGCAGTCCAAGGTCGCCGTGGCCGCGGAGCGGGCCCGGATCGCACGCGAGCTGCACGACGTCGTCGCGCACAACGTCTCGGTGATGGTCGTCCAGGCCGACGGTGCCGCGTACGTCCTTGATGCCGCCCCGGAGCAGGCGAAGCAGGCCCTGGAGACCATCTCGGGCACCGGCAGGCAGGCGCTCGCGGAGATGCGCAGGCTGCTCGGCGTGCTGCGCACCGGCGAGCACCAGGAGAGCGGCGAGTACGTCCCGCAGCCCGACGTCGAGCAGCTCGACGAGCTCATCGAGCAGGTGCGCACGGCCGGCCTCCCGGTCGACTTCAAGGTCGAGGGCACCCCGCGCCCGCTGCCCAGCGGCGTGGAGCTGACCGCGTACCGCATCGTGCAGGAGGCGCTCACCAACACCCGCAAGCACGGCGGCGAGAACACCGGGGCGAGCGTGCGCCTGGTCTACTTCGACGACGGCCTCGGGCTGCTCGTCGAGGACGACGGCAAGGGCGCCCCGCACGAGCTGTACGAGGACGGCGGCGCCGACGGCTGCGGGCACGGCCTGATCGGCATGCGCGAGCGCGTCGGCATGGTCGGCGGCACGCTGGACGCGGGGCCGCGGCCGGGCGGCGGCTTCCGCATCAGCGCGCTGCTCCCACTGAAGCCCGCGAACTGACACCTGTCACCGAACCGTCCACGCCATAGGCTGACGGACTCATCCGAACTCATCCGAACTCATCCGAACGCATCTGCACTCATCCACGAAGGAGCCTTTGATGTCGATCCGCGTCATGCTCGTCGACGACCAGGCGCTGCTGCGCACGGGCTTCCGGATGGTGCTCGCCGCCCAGCCGGACATGGAGGTCGTCGCGGAGGCGGGCGACGGCGTCGAGGCGCTGGAGGCGCTGCGGTCGACCAAGGTCGACGTGGTCCTCATGGACGTACGCATGCCGAAACTGGACGGCGTGGAGACGACCCGGCGCATCTGCCAGGACGAGAATCCGCCCAAGGTGCTGATCCTGACGACCTTCGATCTCGACGAGTACGCCTTCTCGGGGCTGAAGGCGGGCGCCTCCGGGTTCATGCTCAAGGACGTGCCTCCGGGGGAGCTGCTCGCCGCGATCCGGTCCGTGCACAGCGGCGACGCCGTGGTCGCGCCGTCCACCACGCGGCGCCTCCTTGACCGCTTCGCGCCGATGCTGCCGAACGCGGGCGGACAGCCGCAGCACAAGGAGCTGGAGCGGCTCACGGACCGCGAGCGCGAGGTCATGGTCCTTGTCGCCCAGGGGCTTTCGAACGGCGAGATCGCGGCGCGGCTCGTCCTGTCTGAGGCCACCGTCAAGACGCACGTGGGACGCATCCTGACGAAGCTCGGGCTGCGGGACCGGGTGCAGGTGGTGGTCCTGGCGTACGAGACGGGTCTGGTGCGGGCGGGTGGCGGCGGGGTCTGAGAGCCGCCGGCGCGCCTCTTCGGTCACCCCCTAGCGCAGCACCCCTTCGATGAAGTCGCTGCCCAGGCGGGACACCACGCCGATGTCCAGCTGGTGCTGCACATAGCGACCGCGGCGCCGTGTCGTGACGAGCCCGGCCTTCTTCAGGACGCCGAGGTGGCGTGACACCTCGGGCGCCGTCAGGCCGTGCGCGTCCGCCAGCTCGCCCGTGGTGTACGCACCGCGCGCGAGGTGGCGGCACAGGCGCATCCGGGCCGGGTGGGCGAGCGCGGACATGCGGCGGGTCAGCTGTTCCACGGAGGGCGGGGCGGTGAGTCCGGGGCCGCTGATGGGGTACGTGATCGCGGGCTGCCAGCCATAGCGGTGCAGCACCATCAGATGGGGCCAGCCGAGGCTGGTCGGGACGAGTACGAGGCTGCCGTCCCCCGTGACCGTGCGCCCCTCCGTGATCTTGTCGAAGGTGATGAGCCGGGCCTCCTCATCCAGGGAGGCCGCACCGGACACCGCCTTCAGGGCCTCCGCGAGGCCCTTGCGGCGCAGCAGGTCGGTCTTGTGCCGGGCGTCGGCGGCGAGCTGGTGCTGCAGGCGCTCCCAGGTGTCCGCGAAGAACGCCTCGTCGCAGTCCTCCACCAGCTGCCGGAACCAGGCGCGGACCGCGGACGGGTCGTCGAGCAGCCGCTTGGTGAAGCGCACTTGGTGGGGGCCTCGGGCGGCGGCGAGCTCCAGGGCGCGCTGCTGCACCTCCGGGGTGCCCAGGATGGAGCGGTTGGGCTCCGCGTACGACGACTGGCAGGTGAACTCGAGGGCGGCGTCCACGAATTGCTCGTCGGTCAGCTTGTCGAGGAGGTCGAGCTCCTCGGCGAGCGTGGCACCCGGGAGTGCCTGCTTGCCGGGGATGCCGGCGAACGGCGCGAAGACATCCGAGAACGTCGTGCGCCACAGGAAGTCCGCGTCGCACATGCGGTCCGCGAGGCACGGATCCATGCGCGCGGACACCGCCGTCGCCCAGCCCTGGAGCCCCGGGTGATGGCCCGGCTCCGCCAGCGCGTGCAGCGCCATGCCGAGCTCGGCCAGGGGCGAGGGCACGACGTGGATCCGCTCCGGGAGCAGCCCGGTGATGTCGATGCTCACGCTCATGGCCCCATGGTGCACCCCGCCACCGACATCGCCGCCGTCGATTGACGGTCGGCGTCAATCGACGCGACGGCGCGGGGCCGGCGGGCGCAGTCTGTGGTGAGCGGGCCGCAGGGTCCGCGGCAACCGCCGTACGGCAGCGTCGCCGTCGGCCCAGGAGCGGGCACAGCACCCGCGGACCTGCCCTTCCCACACCCTCCATGCCCTTGATGCGTCGACCGTGCTTCCCGTCGACCTATGGGTGCCCGATAAGTACCATTTACCCCGAGAGGCGAGGCCATCATGAGCATCACGCAGCAGTACCTCCTCGACAGCTACCGCGCCGCCCAGCACGACGAGCGCACCCCACCCGCCCCCGGCCGGCACGACTGGCAGGTCATCCGCGAGGTGCGCGACTACGGGCGCTTCCAGGCCGTCATCGAGGAACGCCCCGCCCACGGATGGATCCGGGCCGCTCTGGCCCGGCTCGCCCGCGCCGGTCACCTCGGCCGGGGAGCCGTCAGCGGGGGATCCGCCGCACGAACTCCGCGACCGCATCATTGACGTCGTCGGCCGTCCACTCCAGGCCCGCCCCGGTCACGGTGACCTCCGTGACCGAGAGGCCGGGCGGCCCGTCGGGGAACCAGCGGCCGAACAGCAAGGTCTTGGTCTCCTCGGCCTGGGCGAGCGACGCCTCGGTCAGGACTTCGGAGTCGTACGGCAGCCAGACCTGGAACTGATGGGTGTGCGGCTGCTCGGGGTGTACGCGCGACCACGGCACCCCGGCCGCCGCGAACCCCTCGCGCAGCGCGTCGGCGACCACGCGCGCGTGGGCCACGTAATCGGGCAGCCGGGGCAGCGTGTGCTTGAGGCCGAGCAGCGCCGAGACGGCGGTCGGGAACTGCTGGAACAGCTGGCCTCCGTAGCGGTGGCGCCACACCCTCGCCTCCTCGACGAGCGTGCGCGGTCCCGCGAGGACGGCGCCGCTCAGGCCTTCGAGGGACTTGTAGAACGACACGTACACGGTGTCCGCGAGAGCCGCGATCTCCGTGAGGGGGCGGCCGAAGTGCGGCGTGCACTCCCACAGGCGGGCGCCGTCGAAGTGCACGACCGCGTCGCGCTCGCGGGCCGCCTCCACGACCTCCTCCAGCTCCTCCCACGTCGGCAGGACGAAACCGGCGTCCCGGAGCGGCAGTTCGAGCATCAGCGTCCCGAAGGGCTCCTCGAAGTCCCGCACTTCGTCGGCCGTGGGCAGCCGCGGCTCCCGCGTCGGGTGGACCGTGCGCAATCCGCTCACCACGGAGAACGCGTCCCCTTCGTGGACCTCGGGGTGCGCGAGCGGGTGCAGGGCGACCGTCGCGTTGCCGGTGCGGCCCGCCCAGCAGCGCAGGGCGACCTGCTGGGCCATCGTGCCCGTCGGGAAGAAGGCGGCCGCCTCCTTGCCGAGCAGGCGCGCGACCTCGTCCTCCAGGGTGGCGACGACGGCGTCGCCGTAGACGTCGGTGGGGTCGTCCGGGCCGACGACCTCATGGGCCGCGGCCGCCAGGACCGAGAGACGCTCGGCGAGCGGCACGACCAGGGGCGAGCGGTGCAGGGCCCGGACGGCGCCACGGGCCGCCGCCGAGCGACGGGCACGCCCGTCCGGATCCTCCTGGGGGTCCTGCGTGGGTCCGTCCCCCAGTGCCGCGGTCCGATCCTGGGGCCGCTCTTCTTCCGCCTCGTACGCAGTCATCCTCCGAGCATGGCCTGCCCGAGGTCGCCAGTCATATGAATACCCACAGCCTGTGGACAGCCGGAGACGCGCCACGGACCGATCGCGTTAGCATGACGAGAAATCGTCCGGTACCCCGAGCGGACTGGAACGGGAAGGCGTCATCGCGTGAACGCACCTCATCAGCCAGACCCGCGGGACCGCCCCGCGAGGCTCACGGTGGGCGTCGTGGGAGCGGGCCGGGTAGGCCCCGCGCTCGCCGCGGCGCTCCAGCTCGCCGGGCACCGCCCGGTCGCAGCGTCCGGCGTCTCCGACGCGTCCGTGCGCAGGGCGGCGGTCCTGCTGCCCGACGTCCCGCTCGTCACGCCCGCCCAGGTCCTCGAGCGCGCCGACCTCGTCCTCCTGACCGTGCCGGACGACGCCCTTCCGGGCCTGGTCGAGGGCCTCGTCGAGACCGGCGCCGTCCGCCCCGGCCAGCTCCTCGTGCACACATCGGGGCGGTACGGCACGAAGGTGCTCGAACCGGCGCTGCGGGCCGGCGCCCTGCCGCTCGCGCTGCACCCCGCCATGACCTTCACCGGCACGCCCGTGGACGTACAGCGCCTGGCCGGCTGCTCCTTCGGCGTGACCGCCCCCGACGAGCTGCGGCTCGCGGCAGAGGCGCTCGTCATCGAGATGGGCGGCGAGCCCGAGTGGATCGCCGAGGAGTCGCGGCCGCTCTACCACGCGGCCCTCGCGCTCGGCGCGAACCACCTGGTCACGCTGGTCGCCGAGTCCATGGAGCTGCTCCGGGACGCGGGCGTGGAGGCCCCCGACCGGATGCTCGGCCCGCTCCTCGGCGCCGCCCTGGACAACGCGCTGCGGTCCGGCGACGCCGCCCTCACCGGACCCGTCGCGCGCGGGGACGCGGGCACCGTCGCCGCCCACGTCGCCGAGCTGCGCAAGCACGCCCCGCAGACCGTCGCCGGATACCTGGCGATGGCCCGAGCCACCGCCGACCGCGCCCTCGCCCACGGACTGCTCAAGCCGGAGCTCGCCGAGGACCTCCTGGGAGTCCTGGCCAACGGCGCGGGCGGGAGCGGCGACACCGAGGGAGGAAGCCGATGACCGGCCTCCTGCACACCGCCGACGCCCTGCGCGCGCGCACGCGTGAGGGCCGCCGCGCCGTCGTCATGACGATGGGCGCCCTGCACGAGGGCCACGCCACGCTCATCCGCACCGCGCGCCGCATCGCGGGCGAGGAGGGCGAGGTCGTCGTCACGGTCTTCGTCAACCCCCTCCAGTTCGGCGCGGGCGAGGACCTCGAGCGCTATCCGCGCACCCTGGAAGCCGACATCAAGATCGCCGAACAGGAGGGCGCGGACTTCGTGTTCGCCCCGTCCGCCGACGAGGTCTACCCGGGCGGCGAACCGCAGGTCCGGGTCAGCGCGGGCCCCATGGGCAGCCGCCTCGAAGGGGCCACCCGGCCCGGCCACTTCGACGGCATGCTCACGGTCGTCGCCAAACTGCTGCACCTCACCCGCCCCGATGTGGCGCTGTACGGGCAGAAGGACGCCCAGCAGCTCGCCCTCATCCGCCGCATGGTGCGGGACCTGAACTTCGGCGTCGAGATCGTCGGCGTACCCACGGTGCGCGAGGCCGACGGCCTGGCGCTCTCCAGCCGCAACCGCTACCTGTCCCCGGCCGAGCGGCGCACCGCCCTCGCGCTCTCCCAGGCCCTCTTCGCGGGCCGCGACCGGCACGCCGCGCAGGAGGCCCTGCACGCGCGTGCGGCGCTCGCCCCCGCCACACACGCGCGTGCCGCCGCCCTGAACGCGCTGGGGGAGTCCCGGGCCGCCGCCGACACCCACGCCGTCGCCCAGTCCGTCACGCCGTCCGTGCCCGGCGGCCCCGCGGCCGTCCGCGCCGCTGCCCGCCAGGTCCTCGACGAGGCGGCCCGCCGCCAACCCCCGCTCGAGCTCGACTACTTGGCGCTCGTCGACCCGGCCGACTTCACGGACGTGGGGCCGGACCACACGGGCGACGCGGTCCTCGCCGTGGCGGCCAAGGTCGGCGCGACCCGGCTGATCGACAACATCCCGCTCACGTTCGGAGCCACCGCATGAGTGCCACCGGAATACGGCTGCACGCCCCCGCCCCAGGCTGGTCCCTGGACGCCGACATCGTGGTCGTCGGCTCCGGAGTGGCCGGACTGACCGCCGCCCTGCGCTGCTCGGCGGCCGGCCTGAAGCCGGTCGTCGTCACCAAGGCCCGCCTCGACGACGGCTCCACGCGCTGGGCCCAGGGCGGCATCGCCGCGGCACTCGGCGAGGGCGACACCCCCGAACAGCACCTGGACGACACGCTCGTCGCGGGCGTGGGCCTGTGCGACGAAGAGGCGGTGCGCACCCTCGTCACCGAGGGCCCCGACGCCGTACGCCGTCTCATCGAGACCGGCGCCCACTTCGACACGGGCCCCGAAGGCGCCATCGAGCTGACCCGCGAGGGCGGCCACCACCGCCGCCGCATCGCACACGCGGGCGGCGACGCGACCGGCGCGGAGATCTCCCGCGCCCTGGTCGAGGCGGTCCGCGCGCGCGGCATACCGACCGTCGAGAACGCCCTGGTCCTCGACCTCCTCACGGACGCCGACGGCCGCACCGCCGGTGTCTCCCTGCACGTCATGGGCGAGGGCCAGCACGACGGCGTGGGCGCCGTGCACGCCCCCGCGGTGGTCCTCGCCACCGGCGGCATGGGCCAGGTCTTCTCCGCGACCACCAACCCGTCCGTGTCCACGGGCGACGGCGTCGCGCTCGCCCTGCGCGCGGGCGCCGAGGTGAGCGACCTCGAATTCGTGCAGTTCCACCCCACCGTGCTCTTCCTCGGCGCGGACGCCGAGGGCCAGCAGCCGCTCGTCTCCGAAGCCGTCCGGGGCGAAGGCGCGCACCTCGTGGACGCCGACGGCGTGCGCTTCATGGTCGGTCAGCACGAGCTCGCCGAGCTGGCGCCCCGCGACATCGTCGCCAAGGGCATCACGCGCCGCATGCAGGAACAGGGCGCCGAGCACATGTACTTGGACGCCCGCCACTTCGGCGCCGACATGTGGGCGAGCCGCTTCCCGACGATCCTCGCCGCCTGCCGCGCCCACGGCATCGACCCGGTGACCGAGCCGATCCCGGTCGCCCCGGCCGCGCACTACGCCTCCGGAGGCGTCCGCACGGACCCGCGCGGCCGCACCACCGTCCCGGGCCTCTACGCCTGCGGGGAGGTCGCCTGCACCGGCGTGCACGGCGCCAACCGCCTCGCCTCCAACTCCCTCCTCGAGGGCCTGGTCTACGCCGAGCGCATCGCCGCCGACATCGTCGCGCACCACGCGGAAAACACCCTCCACGCGCGCGTGCCCGCGCCGGTGTCCCACCCCGACACCCCCGCGCACCCCCTGCTGCCGCCCGAGGCCCGCTTCACCATCCAGCGCGTCATGTCCGACGGCGCCGGAGTGCTCAGGTCCGCCGATTCCCTCTCCGGGGCCGCGGCCCGGCTCGCCCGCATCCACGCCGAGGCCGCGGGTGCCCTCGCCGAGGACGGCAAGACCGCCGAGCCCGGCGTCGACACCTGGGAGACCACCAACCTCCTGTGCGTCGCCCGCGTCCTGGTGGCCGCCGCACAGCGCCGTGAGGAGACCCGCGGCTGCCACTGGCGCGAGGACCACGCCGACCGCGACGACGCGGCCTGGCGGCGCCACATCGTCGTACGCCTCAACGCGGACCGGACGCTGGCCGCGTGGACGACCGAGACCCCCGACTTCCCCCCGACGACAAGACTTCAGGAGAAGTGACCGTGAGCAGCACCCCCGACCTCCCCCTCGCCCCCGTCGGCGGTGGCTGCGGCGACGCCTGCGGCTGCGGCGGAGACGACGCCTACGACCCCATGGAGTGCGGTCTCGACCCCGCGCTCGCCCAGCTCCTGGCCGATGCCGGGCTCGATCCCGTCCAGGTCGAGGACATCGCCCACATGGCGGTCTCCGAGGACCTGGACGGCGGGGTGGACGTCACCTCGGTCGCCACGATCCCCGAAGAGGCCGTCGCCACCGGCGACTTCACCGCGCGCGAGGCCGGCACGGTCGCGGGCCTGCGCGTCGCCGAGGCCGTCATCTCCCTCGTCTGCACGGACACCTTCGAGGTCGAGCGGCACGTCGAGGACGGCGAGCGGGTCGAGGCGGGCGACAAGCTGCTCAGCGTCACCACCCGCACCCGCGACCTGCTCACCGCCGAGCGCAGCGCGCTCAACCTCCTGTGCCGCCTCTCCGGGATCGCGACCGCCACGCGCGCGTGGGCCGACGCACTCGACGGCACGAACGCCAAGGTCCGCGACACCCGCAAGACGACCGCCGGCCTGCGCGCCCTCGAGAAGTACGCGGTACGGATGGGCGGCGGCGTCAACCACCGCATGTCGCTCTCGGACGCGGCCCTGGTGAAGGACAACCACGTAGTGGCCGCCGGCGGCGTGGAGCAGGCCTTCAAGGCCGTACGCGAGGCCTTCCCGGACCTGGCCGTGGAGGTCGAGGTCGACACCCTCCACCAGCTGCGCGAGGTCGTGGACGCGGGCGCCGACCTGATCCTCCTGGACAATTTCACGCCGGGCGAGACCGAGGAGGCCGTGGCGATCGTGCACGGCCGCGCGATCCTGGAGTCCTCCGGCCGCCTCACCCTGGAGAACGCCCGCGCGTACGCGGACACGGGCGTCGACTTCCTCGCGGTGGGCGCCCTCACCCACTCCTCCCCGATCCTGGACATCGGCCTCGACCTGCGCGCGGCGGAGTGACGACGACATGCTGCTGACCATCGACGTCGGAAACACCCACACCGTCCTCGGCCTCTTCGACGGCGAGGAGATCGTGGAGCACTGGCGCATCTCCACCGACGCGCGCCGCACCGCCGACGAGCTCGCCGTGCTGCTCAACGGCCTGATGGGCATGCACCCGCTGCTCGGCGACGAGCTGGGCGACGGCATCGACGGCATCGCCATCTGCTCGACGGTCCCCTCCGTCCTGCACGAACTGCGCGAGGTCACGAGGCGCTACTACGGAGACGTGCCCGCCGTCCTCGTGGAGCCCGGCATCAAGACCGGCGTACCGATCCTCATGGACAACCCCAAGGAGGTCGGCGCCGACCGCATCATCAACGCGGTCGCGGCGGTCGAGCTCTACGGAGGGCCCGCCATCGTCGTCGACTTCGGTACGGCGACGACGTTCGACGCGGTCTCCGCGCGCGGCGAGTACACGGGCGGCGTCATCGCCCCCGGCATCGAGATCTCCGTGGAGGCGCTCGGCGTACGCGGCGCACAGCTCCGCAAGATCGAGCTGGCCCGGCCGCGCAGCGTCATCGGCAAGAACACCGTGGAGGCCATGCAGTCGGGCATCCTGTACGGCTTCGCGGGCCAGGTCGACGGTGTCGTACAGCGCATGGCACGCGAACTGGCGGGCCCCGGCGGCGATCCCGACGACGTCACGGTCATCGCGACCGGCGGCCTCGCGCCCATGGTGCTCGGCGAGGCCTCGGTCATCGACGAGCACGAGCCGTGGCTGACCCTGATCGGCCTGCGGCTGGTCTACGAGCGCAATGTTTCCCGCAGTTGACCGTTTCCGCACCTGAGCGGGGTTGCGCACACAACCCTCCGCCCCATACAAGAGTCTGCGCAGGGACGGGAGTTGGGCGGGTGTCTAGTGGGCGTGGGGCAAATGGGGCGTAGCGGAAGACTGGCCGCGGCAGTGGCGGCCGCGGTGCTGATCGGGCTCGGCGGCCCGGCGGGATCGGCGAGCGCGGTGCACGCCGTGCCCC
>NZ_SRIC01000278.1 GCF_004684775.1 Streptomyces sp. MZ04 | reverse complement strand
GGAGCGGGGCTGCGGCATGGTGCGGGGCCGGGCGCGGATGCGACGCCGGACTCAAGCGCGAGCGCGGACCCAGGCACGGGCACGGGCACGGGCACGGACCCAGGCACGGGCACGGACCCAGGCACGGGCACGGACCCAGGCACGGGGGCGACCCCGGGCACAGGCGCGAGGCCGGACCCGAGCGCCATGCCGGACCCGAGCGCCAGCCCAGACCCGAGCGCGCCCCCGGCCTCGCGCGCAAGCGCTGACCTGCCCAGCGACGTGCCCCCAGAAGGAGCGCAGCCGTGAGCCCCGCATCCCGGGGTGAGAGGCCCGAGCGCCAGGCCCGTCCCATCCGGCTGGGCCCCCGGTCCATCGGCGCCCTCGCCCTGGTCAGTGCCGTCGGGGTCGTCGCCTTCGGGTGGCCGCTGCTCGCGGGTGGTGACTCGGGGCTGAGCGCGCATGCGCAGGACGCGCCCTGGCTGTTCGCGGCGCTGCTTCCGCTGTTGCTCGCCGTGGTCGTGGCGACCATCGCGGACGTCGGGCTCGACGCGAAGGCCATCGCGATGCTCGGGGTGCTGGCCGCCGCCGGGGCGGCGCTGCGGCCGCTGGGTGCGGGGACCGCCGGGATCGAGCCGATGTTCTTCCTGATGGTGCTCAGCGGCCGGGTGCTCGGGCCGGGCTTCGGGTTCGTGCTCGGGGCGGTGTCGATGTTCGCGTCGGCGCTGCTCACCGGGGGCGTCGGCCCGTGGATGCCGTTCCAGATGCTGTCCATGGGCTGGGTCTGCATGGGCGCGGGGCTGCTGCCGGGCCCGGACGCGATCCGCGGCCGCCGCGAGCTGTGGCTGCTCGCGGCCTACGGCGCGCTGTCCTCCGTTCTCTACGGCACCGTCATGAACCTGCAGGGCTGGCCCTACCTCGGCGGCCTCGCGACCGGCGTCTCCTTCGTCCCCGGCGACCCCGTCGGCGACAACCTGGGCCGCTTCATCGCGTACTGCCTGGCCACCTCGCTCGGCTGGGACCTGCCCCGCGCCGTGGTCACCGTCCTGCTGAGCCTCGCCCTCGGTCCCGCCGTCCTCAAGGCGCTGCGCCGGGCCACGCGACGGGCGGCTTTCGAGGCCCAGGTCACATTCGAGGGGCCCAAGGCGTAGTCGGCCGTTGGCTCTCCGTCACAGGGAGGGCCCTCGCGCGGTGAGGCGGCCCACAGGACTTTGGTCCTCTACTAGGCCTGCTCGTAGCACTTTCCGCTTGGCATGCGCGCTTCAATCACCGCCCCGACCTGCGGATTGAGAGCCACGTCACAGAGGGGACGTTCACCCCAAGTACGACAGCAACTAGCAAAAGGGGGCATTGCGGAGACGTGACAGCCCTGCTTCTCTGGATCGAGTCGCAGGGCGCCGACGACCTTCGGGTCCAAGGCGCCGACGCATTCCCCCGCCACTTTCCACGGCTAAGGCGTGCCCGCGACACCTATGTCCCCCACGGAAGGTCACGCTTTGTCCGCCTCGCTCCTCCGCCGTATCGCCACCCCGAAGAAGGCCCTCGCCGGTGTCGCCGTGGCCGCCGCCACGACCGGCATGCTGATCGCCGCGGGCCCGGCCCAGGCCGCGGCCCCGACCACGGCGAAGGCCGCGGCTGTCGCCGCCGCTCCCGCCGCGGCGCCTTCCTCGGCCCAGGCGATCGCGAAGAAGATGATCCCGGACCCCGCGCAGTACCAGGCGTTCAGCAAGATCGTTGAGCACGAGAGCGGCTGGAACCACACCGCGACGAACTCCTCTTCCGGCGCGTACGGCCTGGTCCAGGCCCTGCCCGGCTCGAAGATGGCCTCGGCCGGCGCGGACTGGAAGACCAACCCCGAGACCCAGATCAAGTGGGGCCTCGACTACATGAACGACCGCTACGGCAGCCCCGCGGGCGCGTGGGACTTCTGGCAGGCCAACGGCTGGTACTGAGCCGAATCCTCTCCGGCGCACCGGCAAATCACCGGCTCCGCCGAGTTCGCCCTCAATCGCCGGACAGGCTCTTCACTGCCTGCCCGGCGTTTCGGGTTCCCACAGCCGCTAAACAGCCGCCACAACCGCCACAACCGCCACAACCGCCACAACCGCTACAACCGCTACAACCGCTGAATAATCGTCCCCGTAGCCACCGCACCCCCCGCACACATCGTGATCAGCGCGAACTCCTTGTCCCGCCGCTCCAGCTCATGCAGCGCCGTCGTGATGAGCCGAGCCCCGGTCGCCCCGACCGGGTGCCCCAGCGCAATCGCTCCCCCGTTCACATTCACCTTCTCCAGGTCCTGCTCGAACACCTGCGCCCAGCTCAGCACCACCGAAGCGAACGCCTCGTTGATCTCCACGAGGTCGATGTCCTTCAGGGACATCCCCGCCTTGCCAAGCACCGCCCGCGTCGCATCGATCGGCCCGTCCAGGTGATAGTGCGGATCGGCCCCCACCAGCGCCTGCGCCACGATCCGCGCCCGCGGCTTCAGCTTCAGGGCCCGTGCCATCCGCTTGGACGCCCACATGATCGCCGCAGCGCCGTCCGAGATCTGCGAGGAGTTGCCCGCCGTGTGCACGGCGGTCGGCATCACCGGCTTGAGCCCGCCCAGGCCCTCCATCGTCGTGTCGCGCAGACCCTCGTCCCGGTCGACGAGCCGCCACATGCCCTGCCCGGCGCCCTGCTCCTCCTCCGTCGTCGGCACCTGAACCGCGAACGTCTCGCGTTTGAAGCGCTCCTCGGCCCAGGCCACGGCGGCCCGCTCCTGCGAGATGAGCCCCAGCGAGTCGACGTTCTCCCGGCTCAGCCCACGACGGCGGGCGATCCGCTCGGCGGCCTCGAACTGATTGGGCAGATCGACGTTCCATTCATCCGGGAACGGCTTCCCCGGACCGTGCTTGGAGCCCGACCCCAGCGGCACCCGCGACATCGCCTCGACACCACAGCTGATCCCCACGTCGATGACCCCGGTCGCGACCATGTTCGCGACCATGTGGCTCGCCTGCTGCGACGAGCCGCACTGACAGTCCACCGTCGTCGCCGCGGTCTCGTACGGCAGACCCATGGTGAGCCACGCCGTGCGCGCCGGATTCATGGACTGCTCGCCGGCATGGGTGACGGTGCCGCCGACGATCTGCTCGACGCAGTCGGCGTGGATGCCGGTACGGCCGAGGAGTTCGCGGTACGTCTCGCCGAGCAGATAGGCGGGGTGGAGATTGGCGAGCGCACCTCCGCGCTTGCCTATGGGGGTGCGTACGGCTTCGACGATGACAGGTTCCGCGGCCATGAGCGTCCTCTCCATCCACATCCCGCGGGGGCGTCCCGGCACCCGCACGGAGAACTAGTACGCGTTCTAGTTCTGCATGCAGTCTGCTGAGGCGCACCCCGGCGCCGCAAGGGTCTTGCACGCACCTTGCGCACTACCTGCACAGTGGGGCCTCCCCTGCTCTTCAAGAGCTTGGGGAAGCGGACCCGTCACGGGCCTTGCCACTTGTAGAACCCGTTATTACCTTGCGGGGCATCTCCTGATGGACCGTCAGAACAAAGAACTGAACTCCTGGAGTTGCCGATGCCCTGTCCAGCGCTGCCCGACGGGTTCGACTTCACCGACCCTGACCTGCTCGAACACCGCGTACCCCACCCGGAGTTCGCGAACCTTCGCCAGACGGAGCCGGTGCGCTGGATCGACCAGCGGCCCGGCATCTCCGGCTTCGACGACGCGGGCTACTGGGCCGTCACACGGCACGCGGACGTCAAATACGTCTCCACCCACCCGGAGTTGTTCTCCTCCAACCTCAACACCGCGGTCATCCGCTTCAACGAGACGATCAGCCGCGACCAGATCGAGGTCCAGAAGCTGATCATGCTGAACATGGACCCGCCCGAGCACACCCGGGTCCGCCAGATCGTGCAGCGCGGCTTCACGCCCCGCTCCATACGCTCGCTCGAGGAGGCCCTGCGCACCCGCGCCCGCTCCATCGTCGAGACGGCCCTCGCGAACGCCGCCCCCGACGGCAGCTTCGACTTCGTCACCAACGTCGCCGTCGAACTCCCCCTCCAGGCCATCGCCGAACTCATCGGCGTACCCCAGGAGGACCGGACGAAGATCTTCGACTGGTCCAACAAGATGGCGGCCTACGACGATCCGGAGTACGCGATCACCGAGGAGGTCGGCACCGAGGCGGCCATGGAGATCGTCAGCTACGCGATGAACCTCGCCGCCGCCCGCAAGGAGTGCCCGGCCAAGGACATCGTCAGCCAGCTGGTGGCGGCCGAGGACGAAGGCAACCTCTCCGGCGACGAGTTCGGCTTCTTCGTCATCCTGCTCGCGGTGGCCGGCAACGAGACCACCCGCAACGCCATCACCCACGGCATGCACGCCTTCCTCACCCACCCCGAGCAGTGGGAGCTCTTCAAGCGCGAGCGCCCGCAGACCACGGCGGAGGAGATCGTGCGCTGGGCGACCCCCGTCGTCTCCTTCCAGCGCACCGCGACCCAGGACACCGAGCTCGGCGGCGTGCAGATCAAGAAGGGCGACCGCGTCGGTCTCTTCTACTCCTCGGCCAACAACGACCCCGAAGTCTTCGACGATCCCGGGAAGTTCGACATCTCCCGCGACCCGAACCCGCACCTCGGCTTCGGCGGCGGAGGCCCGCACTTCTGCCTCGGCAAGTCCCTCGCGGTCGTCGAGATCAACCTCATCTTCAACGCGCTCGCCGACGCCCTGCCCGATCTGCGTCTGGTTTCCGACCCCCGGCGACTGCGCTCGGCCTGGCTGAACGGGGTCAAGGAACTGCAGGTCAGCACCGGCTGACCCGCGGCCAGGGAGGCAGGGGCGACTCCCCCCTACGCCCTGCCCCTGCCTCCCCCTGGCACAGGGAGCCAACTCTTCCGTCGCGTGACGCGTCTTGAGAAGTGAACCTTGCCTCTCCAAGTCCTCGAAGTCCTCGAACGGAAACGGTGGCTGTGGTCTCCGCGGATATCCCCCTCGCACCGTCGGGCAGCGCGCCCGCCGAACGGAACAACACCTTCCGCACTTTCGTCCGACGTCACCGGATCCCGCTCGCCGCCACCCTTCCCACGCTTCCGCTGTACGCCGTGTGGGCGGCGTTCCTCGCCACGGGCGGCGGCGACCTGGCGGCGCAGGAGGCCTGGGCCCGGTTCGCCTCCGAGCACGGCGCGTCCGCGTACGGCCTGTTCTGGTACGGCGGCATGCACACCGCCAACTACAGCCTGATCTCTCCGTACTTGATGGCCGCGGTGGGCGTGAAGACCGTGACGGTGGCGTCGGGCGTCGCCGGTGCCTGGCTGGTCGCCGCCCTCATCGCGCGCACCGGCGTCCGGCGTCCGCTGTGGCCCGCGGTGCTCGCCTCGCTCGCCGTGTGGTGCAACGTCGCGTCGGGGCGCACGACCTTCGCACTGGGGCTCGCCTTCGGGTTCGCCGCGTGCCTGATGCTCGTGCGGGAGCGCCGGGTGTCGGCCGCGGTGGCGTTCGGGGCGCTTGCCACCATGTCCAGTCCGGTGGCCGGTCTCTTCCTGCTGGTCGTGGGCGCGGGATATTTCCTCGTACGCGACTGGCGGCGGGCCGCGGCGCTGCTCGTGCCGCCGGTGGTGGTCGTGGGGGCGACGACGGTGCTTTTCCCGTTCACCGGCGAGCAGTTGATGCCCTTCGACCGGATCTTCCCGCCCGTGGTGTTCGGCCTCGCCATCGTCGTGGCGGCGCCGCGTCAGTGGCGGGTGCTGCGGTGGGGCGCCGCCGTGTACGCGGCCGGCACGGTCCTCACGTACCTCGTCCCGTCCCCGATCGGCACGAACGTGGAGCGCCTCGCCGAACTGCTCGCGCCTGCCGTGCTGTTCGCCGCTCTCCGCGCGCCCGCCCTTGACCGCGTACGCAGGACCGTGCTCGCGATCGCGCTCGTGCTGTCCACGGCCTGGGTGGCGCAGAAGACGGTGGACGATCTGACGGTGTCCACGACCGTGCCGAAGTGGGCCGTCGACACCCACGGTGTGGTGCGCGAGCTGGAGCGGCTCGGTGCCGACCGGGGCCGGGTCGAGGTGGTCCCCGCCCGCAACCACCGCGAGGCCACGGCCCTTGCCCCGCATGTGAACATGGCGCGCGGCTGGAACCGCCAGCTCGACGTCGAGCGCGGCCGGCTCTTCTACGACGGGTCCTTCTCGGCGGCCACCTACCGGGCGTGGCTCGACAAGTGGGCGGTCGGCTATGTGGTGCTTCCCCCGGGCAAGCCGGACGGGTTCGCCGAGGACGAGGCGGCGCTCGTCGCGAGCGGTCCCGACTGGCTGGAGCCGGTGTGGAAGGACGCGCACTGGCGGATCTTCCGGGTGAAGGACCCGGTGCCGATGGTGTCCGCGCCCGCGTCCGTCGTCCGGTCCACGGGCTCGGACATGGTGCTCCGCGTCCCCACCCGTGAGCCGGTGACGCTGCGGCTCGTGTACTCGCCGTGGCTTCGGGCAGCGGGAGCCTGCCTGAAGCGGCACGGCGAGTTCACCCGGCTCACGGTGTCCGAGCCGGGCACCTACCGGATCAGCTCGGGGTACGGTCCTTCGCCGAGTCCTTCGACATGCCGGTGACCGGCTCGGCCCCCGTCGCCACCTTCAGGGGCTGCCGTACGCGCGGCCCGGCGAGCAGATAGCCGAGGCCGAAGCCCGCGCCGACGACGGTCGCGCCGCCCACCGCGTCCAGGACCCAGTGGTTGCCGGTCGCCACGATCGCGGAGACCGTGAACAGCGGGTGCAGCAGGCCCAGCGCCTTCATCCACCACTTCGGCGCGAGGATCGCGATCACCAGACCGCACCACAGGGACCAGCCGAAGTGCAGCGAGGGCATCGCCGCGTACTGGTTGGTGAGCGAGGTCAGCGTGCCGTACTCCGGCTTGCTGAAGTCCTGCACGCCGTGCACCGTGTCGATGAAACCGAGGTCGGGCATCAGGCGCGGCGGCGCCAGCGGGTAGAGCCAGAACCCGACGAGCGCGACGACCGTGGCGAAGCCGAGCGCGGAGCGCGCCCAGCGGTACTCGGCGGGGCGGCGGACGTAGAGGACGCCGAGGATCGTCAGCGGCACCCCGAAGTGGAACGACGTGTAGTAGAAGTTGAAGAACTCCTCGAGCCAACCGACCTTCACCACCGCGTGGTTGACCCAGTGCTCGATGTCGATGTGCAGGAACTGCTCGATCGTGTAGACCTGCTCGCCGTGCCGCTCGGCCGCGGCCCGGCCGCCCGAGATGGTGCCGCCGGTCGCCGCGAGCCGCGCCTGCTGGTAGGCGGAGTAGCCGACACGGATCAGGAGCAGTTCGAGGAGCAGGTTCGGCCGGGTCGTGACCCGCCGCCAGAACGGCATCAGCGGCACCCGGCTCCAGCGCGCCGGGACGGGCGCGGCGTAGTCGGTGGGGATGGGGCTCTGGTACTGCGGTGCCGTACGGGACAGGAACGGCACGAGGGCGGCGGCGGCGAGCGCGGCGATCAGCACGACGTTCTCGCGGATGGGCTCCACGACCGGCATGTTCGGCAGCATCATCTTCGCCGGCAGGGTCGAGACGAGGATGACGGCCACGGGCCACATGTACCGGTCGGACTGCTTCTTGCCGACCCGGCCCACCACGGCGAGCAACACCCACAACAGCTGGTGCTGCCAGGTCGTCGGGGACACGGCGACCGCGACACAGCCGGTGATCGCGACGGCTAGCAGCAGCTGCCCGTCCTGGGCGTAGCGGACGGCGCGGCGCAGGCCGAGGAAGATCACGGCCGCGCTCAGGAGGACGTAGAGGCCGATCTCCACGGGCCCCTCGATGCCGAACCGGAGCAACGCGCCGTGCAGCGACTGGTTGGCGAGGCCGTCCGGGCGCGCGCCGAGGCCCGCGCCCGCCAGGTGGTGCACCCAGTACGCCCAGGAGTCGTGCGGCATCGCGGCCCAGGCGAGGGCGGTGCAGGCGAGGAAGGTGGCGCCGGTGGCGGCCGACGCGCGCCTGCGGCCGGTGAACCAGAACAGGGCGGCGAAGAGCAGCACGGTCGGCTGCAGCGCCGCTCCTATGCCGATCAGGATGCCGCTGGCCCGCTCGCCCCGGACGGCGAAGCAGCCGAGCAGCACGAGCAGGACGGGAATGATGCTGGTCTGGCCCAGATGCAGGGTGTTGCGCACCGGGAGCGACAGCATCAGGAGGCAGATCGCGACGGGTGCGGCCAGCAGCGAGGTGCGCCGGGACACGGGCTGCGGCAGGGCGCGGGCGGCGACCAGACCGATGACCGCCACGAGGATCAGGGTGCCGAACGTCCAGCCCCAGCCGAGCGCCTGTTCGGCAGCGCGGGCGAACGGCTTGAGCACGAGTCCGGCGAAGGGAGTACCGGTGAACTTGTCCGCGTCGTAGAGGGAGCCGTTCACATGCAGGACGCCCTCAGGACCGATCCAGGTCTCCAGATCGGTGAGGCGCTCACCCTTCGGCGTACGCACGACATCGGCCACCTGCCGTACCCCGAGTATGGCGGCGATCGCCCAGAGGGCGGCACGGACCGCCTCGATCCGCGCCTTGGGTGTACCGGACGCCCCTGGTCCAAAGGCATTTCCCGGTCCGCTGTGCTCGATGTTCGCCACGCGCCGTCGGCCCTCCCGCCCCGCTCGTCGTCTCTGCTCCGTCGCTTCCGCCGCTCATGGGCGCCGCGCCCGTCGGGAGAGACGCGCGCAACCTCTATTTCACCTGGCAGCCACACCGCTTTCTACCGGCTTTTGCGCGTACTTCCCAACCAAACCTTTCGTCCGCATGGCCGATATCTCACCCCCTACTGTCCAGAAGATGACGGTCCGACCTCCCCGGCACGGTTCCGCATCCCAGCCGCGACATAGATCACAAAGGACCCTTCTCGCCGCCACCGGAAGGAGGGGCGTTTGACCTGGATAGCGGCACTTTCCGTGCGGTGCGCGGCGGACCGGACACCGCCCGTAATGATGCTGCTTGCACCTATGGTCGCTTTCGAGCCGCCCCCTGCCGGGCGGCTCTGTCCTTGCCGTCAACCGAGAGGCAGGCGAGCGAACCCTTGCCGACCGCCACACCCGTCGCACCCCTGACCAAGACCCCGCCGTCCCCGCACTCACCGACGGAGGCGGAGGTCACCGTCGTCGACCCGGCGCTGGTCAAGCGCGCGGTGAAGGCGGCCGCACTCGGCAACGCGATGGAGTGGTTCGACTTCGGCGTCTACAGCTACATCGCCGTGACGCTCGGCAAGGTGTTCTTCCCGTCGGGCAACCCGACGGCCCAACTCCTGTCCACCTTCGGCGCCTTCGCCGCGGCGTTCCTGATCCGCCCGCTCGGCGGCATGGTCTTCGGGCCGCTCGGCGACCGCATCGGCCGCCAGAAGGTCCTCGCCCTCACCATGATCATGATGGCGGCGGGCACCTTCGCGATCGGCTTGATCCCTTCGTACGCGACGATCGGCGTGGGCGCCCCCATCCTGCTCCTGCTCGCCCGCCTGGTGCAGGGCTTCTCGACGGGCGGCGAGTACGCCGGCGCGTCGACCTTCATCGCCGAGTACTCCCCCGACAAGAAGCGGGGCTTCCTCGGCAGCTGGCTGGAGTTCGGCACGCTGGCGGGTTACATCGGCGGCGCGGGCCTGGTGACCCTGATGACGGCTCTCCTCTCCTCGGACGACCTCCTCTCCTGGGGCTGGCGCATCCCGTTCCTGATCGCGGGCCCGATGGGCCTGATCGGCCTCTACCTGCGGATGAAGCTGGAAGAGACCCCGGCGTTCGCCGCCGAACTCGCGAAGGCGCACAAGGACGAGCAGTCCCGCCCCAAGGTGCGGCTGCGCGAGATGGTGACCGGCCAGTGGAAGGCCCTGCTCCTCTGCATGGGCCTGGTCCTGGTCTTCAACGTCACGGACTACATGCTGCTGTCGTACATGCCGAGCTATCTGACGAGCGAGCTCAAGTACGACGAGACGCACGGCCTGCTGGTCGTCCTGGCGGTGATGGCGCTGATGATGTGCGTCCAGCCTTTCGCGGGCGCGCTGACCGACCGAGTGGGCCGCCGCCCCGTGATCGCGGCGGGCTGCGCGGGCTTCCTGCTCCTCTCGGTCCCCGCCCTGCTCCTGATCCGCCAGGGCTCGCTCTGGGCGATCGCCCTGGGCATGGCGGCGCTCGGCCTGCTCCTGGTCTGCTTCACGGCCTCGATGCCATCGGCCCTCCCGGCCCTCTTCCCCACGAAGGTCCGCTACGGCTCGCTGTCGATCGGATTCAACATCTCCGTGTCGATCTTCGGCGGCACGACCCCGCTGGTGGTGACGGCCCTGATCGGAGCAACGGGGAACATGATGATGCCCGCGTACTACATGATGGCGGCGGCGATCGTGGGCGGCATCGCGGTGTGGTTCATGAGCGAGAGCGCGGGGAGGCCCTTGCCGGGTTCGCTCCCGGCGGTGGAGAAGTAACCCCTATAGCCCGTCCGGCGTTTGAGGACGAACTCGGCGGAGCCGGTGACCTTCCGGTACGCCCAAGGCCGGCGAAGCCGGAAGGCTTCGGGAAGGGGCGGGGC
>NZ_SRIC01000277.1 GCF_004684775.1 Streptomyces sp. MZ04 | reverse complement strand
GACCCCCGCGCTCCCGAAGGCGATGTCGAGTGACGACAAGGCGGCGCCCGCCGACCTGAAGGGCGACGCCCTGAAGGCCCTTCAGACCGCGGTCGACGCCCTGGTCAAGGCGGCCACCGGCGGCGACGTCACGGCGGTCGCCACCGCGATTCCGACCGTGCTCACCGGCCTCGTCAACCTCGTCGCCGCCACGCTGCTCGGCGGCGGCCTGCCCGCCGCCGACCTGGCAGGCCTGCCCACGCTGCCGAAGCTGCCGACGGACGCGCTCCCGGTGTCGAAGCTGCCTGTGGCGGCGCCCGCGCTCTGAGCTCGAGTCAGTTTTCCCCCGCCGCGTCGGCCTTCGGGCCGGCGTGGCGGCCTTTTCACGTCCGCGCCCCATGCCCTTCCCGGCCGTCCATCTCATACGAGAATGAGACACCGCCTTCGTTCGGGTGGGTTCCCGGAATTTCCCGCCGCACAGAGTTTCCGCTGTACAGAGCGCTCGTTAGCCACGGCGAAGTGAACGGTGAAAATCCCCTCTGGCGACCACCCGTCGCCCAAGAAAGGAACACGATGAAGCCCCTGAAGGCTGCCGCCGTCGTTGCCGGATCCATGGTCATCGCTGGTGCCGCCGCACCCGCCTTCGCCGCCGACCTCACGCCCACCAGCCTGAACGGTGCACTGGACACGATCACCAGCCAGTCGACGCTCGACGCGGCCCCGCTCGCCACCAACGCGCTCGACACCGAGAACCCCAACTCGGTCGTCAACTCGGTGAAGGGTGCCACGGAAGACGTGGGCTCGGGCGGCAACGGCGCGCCGTCGCAGCTTCTCGGCGGACTTCCCCTCGCGAAGTAGAGCTGAAACAGAGCTCCATTCTCCACTCCCATGGACGTGGCCCTGCAAAGGCTCCAGCAGACACGTCCATAAGGTAAAGAAAACCCGAAGGGAAGGTTTGAATATGAACACTGCCAAGAAGGCTGCCATGGTCATCGCCGCCGCGGGCGTGGCCGCGGGTGCCGCCTCCGGCAGCGCCTTCGCCACCGACGGCAGCGGTGCCAGCGCCGAGGGTGCGGCCATCGGTTCGCCCGGTGTCATCTCCGGCAACCTGGGCCAGGTGCCGGTGCACGTTCCGGTGAACGTGTCGGGCAACACCGCCAACCTGTTCGGCGCCCTGAACCCGGCGTTCGGCAACACGGCCGTCAACAGCTGACGCGCCCCCCGAGGAGCGCCGTCGCGGCCGTACGGCGCGCGACCGCGAGGGCCGGTTCCGCGGATTGTTCCGCGGAACCGGCCCTCGGGGTTTTCCGGGGACTTCCGGGGCCACCGTTCGAGCGAGGTGCCCCGATCGTGTGATCGCTCGGCCGCAATCACCCAGTCAAGTGAAAGGCGCGCCCTGGATATCACGACACATCGGTACGGTTCCGCAATGACCTCGACATCGAGCGAATCCCGTACGTTTCAGCCCGCCGATCTGGGCACCCTGACCGTGGTCGCCTGGAGCGGCGAACACCCCGAGGACCAGGAGGACATGCCGTTCCTCCTCGCCTACTCCCTGGGGGACGGCGCGGGCGGTCCGGAGGCCGCGTCCGAAGCCGTCGGAGCACTGCTGCGGAACACCGGGCTGCCCATCGGCGGGCCCGTCGTGGAGAGCTCCCGCAACCCGAGCCTGCCCGTCACCCTCCTCGTCGAGGGCGGTGGCGTCGTACTGAACATGCCGCACCTCAACGCCCAGTGCGCCGTGCCCCCGGAGTGGCTCGACGCGATCGAGGACCGTGGCCACGCCTACTTCATGTTCACCACGCGCCCCTGGCCCCAGGCCACGCCCGGGACTCCGATCGCGGAGGAGGACCTCGCGGCGTTCGCGGGCGACGAGGAGACCATGACGCACTCCGCGCACTGCCTGCTCACCGCGCGCAGCCTGCGCGGCTGAGCGCCCGACGCCACGCACACGCGGCTGGGGTCCACCGGTCGGGACGGACCGGCGGACCCCAGTACTTGTGTGACGCGTCTTTGCCGTGACCGTCAGAGCAGGCCCAGGTCCAGGTCAAGAAGGTGGTGGTCGTGGTGCCAGTCGCCCCAGCAGCCGTCGTGGGGGTGGCACGGGTGTGATGCCGCCGCCTTCTGAGTGGGAACTTCCGCCGCCTGAGCGGTAGTTGTGAGCGGAACCGCCACGGCCAGGGTCAGCATGGCGGTCGCCGCTGCACGACGAAGCGTGTTCTTCATGAGGGTTCTCCTAGATCCGTCGGGGACAGATCCGACGCTAATCAGCGGCACGGAAGCTGTCGTGCCGAGAGACACACGACTACTGCAAAAGGGTGCCGAGCCCGTCGCCCCCGAATTCAGGGAGGATCGCACAGCCATGCACACCAAGGCGCCGCTGCACGAAGCCCGTACGCCCGAAGCGCCCGAAGCGCCCGAACGCCAGGCTGAGACGCCAGCCGGCGTCGCCGGCAGCCGTGCCTTCGCGCTGCTTCTGGTGATCACGGGGGCGGCGGGTCTCCTTGCCGCGTGGGTCATCACGCTGGACAAGTTCAAGCTGCTCGAGGACCCGGACTTCACTCCGGGCTGCAGCCTCAATCCCGTCGTCTCGTGCGGCAACATCATGAAGAGCGAGCAGGCGTCCGCCTTCGGGTTCCCCAATCCGATGCTGGGCATCGCTGCGTACGCGGTCGTGATGTGCATCGGCATGAGCCTGCTCGGCCGGGCCCGCTTCCCGCGCTGGTACTGGCTGTCGCTCAACGCGGGCACGCTCTTCGGGGTGGGGTTCTGCACCTGGCTGCAGTACGAGTCGCTCTACGCGATCAACTCGCTGTGCCTGTGGTGCTGTCTGGCCTGGGTCGCCACGATCGTCATGTTCTGGTCCGTGACGTCGTTCAACATCCGTAGCGGACTGCTGCCCGCGCCCTCCGGACTGCGTACGTTCCTCGGCGAATTCACCTGGGTGCTTCCGGTGCTGCACATCGGCGTCATCGGGATGCTGATCCTCACGCGCTGGTGGGACTTCTGGACCAGCTGAATATCGGGGAATTGGTGCACCCGGGGGAATTCTGCGCTGATGCCGCCCGCGGGATCGTTTCCCGGGCATGAAGACGAATACTCGAGGAACTCTTGCGGCTCTCATCACCTGCGTGGCCGCCGCGACCGCGTCGGCCGCTCCGGCGGAGGCCGCGGAACACGCCCCCGTGGCCATCCCGCTCAACGGCCTGGAATGGGCCCTGGAGACGCAGGCCCCGGAGCTCAGCACCGGCGTTCCTGTCCCCATGCCGGGCAAGCCCGACCGCCCGGAGGTCGGCGAGGGCCGGCTGCTTCCCGGGCGGGCCCTGCCGCAGGTCCCGATCGGCACCGCACTGCCCGCGACCCGGGTGACGGCGCCCCTGTCCGACGTCCTCGGCGATGCCGGACTCGAACAGCTCGACGTCACCGCGCCGGAATCGGACGTGGACACATCGACACCGGGGGCCTCGCTCGACGCCCCCCTCACCGGCCCCCAGCCCGACCACTTCGGCCTCCCCGGGACGAAACTTCCCCAAGCCGCTCTGCACGCACCGCTGTTGCGGACGCAGCCGGGGGCCGTGGTCGGCCTCTCGTAAGGAGAAAACCAGCAGTGGGCAACACGGAAGCGGGCGGCGGCCCGATCGCGCGGCGGTTCACGCGCCGGGCCGCGATGTGGAACCTCATCGGCGTCGCCGTCACCGCGGTGACGGCGCAGGCCGCCCTCTTCTGGGCCACCCGGAACGGGACTCACGAACAGCGGGCATCGGGCGGGACGGGCGGGGGTCCGCCCGGCGCCGGCTCGTTCGACGAGGTCTATCAGGGGCGGCGCATCCGCGGTTCGTACGCCGCCGGGAGCTGGGACGTCACGGTCGACGGACGCCCGCTCCACCTCATGCGCCGCGCCGACGGCAGCTACCTGAGCATGATCGACCACTACGAATCGCATCCGACGCCCCTCCTCGCCACCCGCAGGGCGGTGGACGAACTCGGCCGTACGCAGCAACTGCGCGGCACCACCGCCTGATCGCCGCCCAGCGCACCGGACCGGAGGAGCGAACCGAAGTGGTCTACACCCGGAAGAACCAGAGCCGGCTCACCAGCGCCGAGAAGCGGCGCTTCGTCAACGCGGTGCTCGAGCTCAAACGCAAGGGCCGCTACGACGAGTTCGTACGGACGCACGTCGAGCACTATGTGGCCGACGGGGACGACGGGCTGCGCGTTGCGCACATGACGCCCTCGTTCCTGCCCTGGCACCGCAGGTTCCTGCTCGATTTCGAGCGGGCGCTGCAGCGGGTCGACTCCTCCGTGACGGTCCCGTACTGGGACTGGACGGCGGACCGCACGCCCGGCGCCTCGATCTGGGGCGCGAGCCTCCTGGGCGGCAACGGACGGCGCTCCGACCGGCAGGTCGTGACGGGTCCGTTCGCGCACACGAACGGGCACTGGAAGATCAAGGTGGGGGCGACCAACGGCGCGTTCCTGATGCGGGACCTCGGGCGGCCGCACGACCCGATCGAACTGCCCACCAAGCACGAACTGGACTGGGCCATGCGGGACCCCGTCTACGACACGGCCCCCTGGGACTCCACGTCCGACGAGGGGTACCGCAACAAGCTGGAGGGATGGACCTCCGGCATCGGCAATTCCAAGTGGCGCAACCACAATCGCGTACACCGCTGGGTCGGCGGGCACATGCTCGGCGGTGCGTCGGTCAACGACCCCGTGTTCTGGCTCAACCACGCCTTCGTGGACCTGCTGTGGGACCGCTGGCAGGCCCGGCATCCCCGGTCCGCGCCCTATCTGCCCGCTGAGCCGCCGCGCGTGGGCACCGGCATGGGGCGCGGCCGTGTGGTCGCCCGGGGCGAGGGCATGCCGCCGTGGGACGTGAAGCCGGAGGAGCTGTTCAGCCACCGGGGCATCTACCGGTACGCGTGAGGGCTGTACGCAGGGAAAAGCCCCCGGGGTGGTCTCCGCCGGGGGCTTCGCGCTGAGGGTCAGTTGCCGTAGCCCTTGCCGTGGCCGTGGCCGCCGTCGCTGTTGATGCAGGTGTTCCCGAACGCCGGGTTCAGCAGCCCGATGAAGTTGATGGTGTTGCCACAGACGTTGACCGGGACGTGGACCGGGACCTGGATGAGGTTCCCCGACAGGACGCCGGGTGAGCCAACGGCCTCGCCCTGGGCCCCCGCGTCCGCCGCGGCCAGACCGGCGCCACCGAGCACCACGGCGCCCGTGCCCACAGCGACAGCGGCTGCCTTCGCGATGCGAGACATCACGTTCTCCTTTGAATCGACGAGTACGGCCGCATGGACGCGCCCGTACTTTCCTTTCAACGGCGCCACTGACAGCAGGTAACGGCACTGATAGGTACATCATTGGTGAAATCGGCCGTAAGGCCGTGTCCACCCCAAGGGAGAGCCGTTGCGCAGAGCATGATTTCAACACGACGCATGGTTGCCGCCGTCGCTCTCGCCGCCGGGGCCTCGGCCCTTGCCGCCCCCGCGGCGAACGCCGCCATCGAGCCAATCTCCCCGATCGGCACGGTCGACTCGCTCGCCACGGCCGCGATTCCCGCGGAGCACCGGGGCGCCATCCCGACCGTCTCCAGTCAGCTCGGCGGCCTGAGCCGCCTGAACGAGCTGCACCAGGTGACCGACCTGGCCGCGCCGGTCATGGGCTTCGTTCCCGCGGTGCAGTAGCCGACCGCCGCCGTGCGGGGCCGGGTCGGTCAGAGCTCGGCCCCCGTGGCGCTCAGCGCGTCGGTCACCGGCTGGAAGAAGGTCTCGCCTCCCGATGTGCAGTCGCCGCTGCCTCCGGATGTCAGGCCCACGGCCGCGTCGCCGGAGAACATGGCGCCGCCGCTGTCGCCCGGCTCGGCGCACACATCCGTCTGGATCAGGCCGTTGACGATGTCGCCGTTGCCGTAGTTCACCGTGGCGTTCAGGCCGGTGACCGTGCCCTCGGAGGTCCCCGTGGTGCTTCCGCTGCGGGCCACCTGCATGCCGACGCTCGCCTCCGCGGCCTGCGTGATCTCCTGCTGCGAGCCGTTCTGCAGGTCGACCGAGCTGGGCGCATCGGTGGCCGGGTCGTCGTACTTCACCAGGGCGAAGTCGCTCTCCGGGAAGACCGATTCGACGACCGTGCCGAGCGGCTGACCGCCCTCCTGGTCGCTGGCCCAGGTCTGCGAGGCGTTGCCGCAGTGGCCCGCGGTGAGGAAGGCGGGCTCGCCTTGCAGCGTGACGTTGAAGCCGAGCGAGCAGCGTGAGCCGCCGCCGAAGATCGCGTCCCCGCCCTCCGCGAACGGCTTGAACTCCCCCGCGGACCGCTTGACGGTCACCATTCCGTCCATGCTCTCGGCGGCCGCGGTCAACTGTGCCAGGCCGCCGCGCGTGACGGTCCGGTCCGCGATCACGGACACCTTGTTGGTCTTCGGGTCGATGGACCACGAGGTGCCCGGCACCGATGCCTCGTCGCTCAGCGTCCCGGTCACGGCCTTCAGCTCCGCGGTGCTGTTCTCCACCACCCTGGCCACCGCGCCCTCGGCCCGCACGCGCTCGGCGGAGCTCTCGTCGGTGACGTTCATGACCAGTTGGCGCCGCTCACCGTCGTAGAACCAGCCCGCGCCGCCGCCCCCGAGGTCCGCCGCGAGCGACGTGCCGACCCGGGACGCCGACCGCTGGGTGTACGCGCGTACCTCCTGATCGCCCTTGTCCTTGGCGCCGCTCGCGTTGGCGTGCGGGAGCAGTGTCGCCGCGGCGGCGATCGCGACAGCCCCCGCCCCTATCAGCGCGCCGGTCCTCTTGTTGACTCGTCGATGGCTCAAGTCACTGACCTCTCATGAGTGTTGGGGACACCGGGGACACGAGGGACTGGCGGCCCCGGTGTGACCGCTGTTGCATCCACGTACGTATGGGAGGCGCGTGGGACTCAATGGGGGGGCGCACGGGGACGGGCCGAATAATTCCCGTGCCCGCGCCGGGCCGCTCGCTTAGGCTCGGGGCGCGCGCCGCGACGGCAAGGCGGTGCGCCTTTCGTCGAGCGAGTCATGTGAGGGGGCCGGGCCATGTGGGACCACCGCGCTACTGCCCGTGCTCCCTGGTCGCGGTACGACGTGATCCTGGTGTCTCGATGCGCCCGGTGACGGCTGCGCGGCCCTCACCGAATCTCCGCGACGCGAACAGCTGACTCCGCTCTCCTGCCTGGAGTCCCGTCCGGACATCGCGCTGCCCTGCTCTCGAGCACATCGAAAGGCCTCAGGCCATGCGCACCAACTTGCCCGCCCCGTCCACCCGTTCATCGGCGTACGTCCGCAATCTCGGCATCCTCGCCCACGTCGACGCCGGCAAGACCACCGTCACCGAACGGATCCTGTTCCTCACCGGCGCCACCCACAAGAGGGGCGAGGTCCATGACGGCACGACCGTCACCGACTTCGACGCGCAGGAGCGCGACCGCGGGATCACGATCTTCGCCGCGGCGGTCAGCTGCGCCTGGGACGGCCACCGGATCAATCTGATCGACACGCCGGGCCACGTCGACTTCGCCGACGAGGTGGAGCGTTCGCTGCGGGTGCTCGACGGGGCGGTCGCGGTGTTCGACGCCGTCGCGGGTGTCGAGCCGCAGAGCGAATCGGTGTGGCGGCAGGCCGACCGGTACGGCGTGCCGCGGATCGCGTTCGTCAACAAGCTGGACCGGGCGGGTGCCGATCTCGACACGGCGGTGGCCTCGATTCGGGAGCGGCTGAGCACGGTCCCGCTGGTGGTGCAGCTGCCGATCGGGCGTGAGGGCGAGTTCACCGGCGTCGTGGACCTGCTGCGGATGCGTGCCCTCGTCTGGCACGCGGGCCGCGAGACGCATGACGCGTACGAAGTCGTCCCGATCCCCGCGGATCTGCGCGAACAGGCCGACCGGCGGCGGCACTTGCTGGAGGAGGCGGTGGCCGAACTCCATGCGGCGGCGATGGAGGAGTACTGCGCGACGTCGGCGCTCTCGACCGGGACGCTGACTGCCGCGCTGCGCGATCTCACCCTCAGCGGTGAGGGCGTGGTGGTCCTTTGCGGCTCGGCCTACCGCAATCGCGGGATCGAGCCGCTGCTCGAGGCCGTGGTGGCCTACCTGCCCTCGCCGGTGGACGTACCGGCGATGCGCGGGACGTGGGGCGACGCCGTGGAGGAGCGTGCCGCCGACGCGACGGCGCCGTTCGCGGGCCTTGTCTTCAAGGTGAACGCGACGGCTACAGGGCGGCTGACGTATCTGCGGGTGTATTCGGGAGCGATCGAGAAGGGAGACACGGTGATGAACGCGGGCACGGGCCGCGGTGAGCGCATCGGGCGGATCCTGCGCGTCCAGGCCGACCGGCACGCGGAGTTGGAGCGGGCGGTCGCGGGCGACATCGTGGCCGTGATCGGCCCGAAGTCCGCCCGCGCCGGCACCACGCTGTGCGCTCCCGGTGCGCCGGTGGTCCTCGAACCGCCCGCGGTGACGGCATCGGTGGTCTCCGTGGCGGTCGAGGCCCGCAGGAACGTCGACACCGGACGGCTGTCGTCGGCGTTGGCACGCCTGGTCGAGGAGGATCCCTCGCTCGCCGTGCGGGTCGACGCCGAGACCGGCCAGACGGTGCTCTCCGGCATGGGTGAACTGCATCTGGAGGTCGCGGTGGAGAAGATCCGCCGTACGCACGGCTTCGACGTCGAGGTCGGCCGCCCCCAGGTGTCCTACCGGGAGACGGTCGTGCGCGGGGTGTCGGGGCTGACGTACCGGCATGTCAAACAGGACGGCGGTGCGGGCCAGTTCGCGCATGTGGTGCTCGACGTGGAGCCGCTGGCGGCTCCGGACGACGGCACGGCGGCCCAGGCCTTCGTGTTCGGGTCCACGGTCGTCGGCGGCCGGGTGCCGCAGGAGTACGTCCGTGCGGTGGAGGCCGGTTGCCGGGACGCTCTCGCCGAGGGTCCGCTCGGCGGCCATCCGGTGACGGGGCTGCGGGTGACGCTGACCGACGGGGCGACCCATCCCAAGGACTCCTCGGAGATGGCGTTCCGGACGGCGGGCCGCTTCGCGCTGCGTGAAGCGTTGCGGGCCGCCGAGGTGGCCCTGCTCGAACCGGTCGTCGAACTGACGGCCACCGTGCCGGACGATGCCGTCGGGGGCGTGCTCGGTGACCTGGCGGCGCGTCGCGGCAAGGTCTCGGGCCAGGCCGCGCGGGCCGGCACGGCGGTACTCACGGCAACGGTGCCGCTGGCCGAGCTGTTCGGCTATGCGTCACGGCTGCGCAGCCGTACGCAGGGCCGGGGCACATTCACGACTCGGCCTACTGGGTACGCGGCGGTGCCGGCAGCGGCGTCCGGCGCGGTGCTCGCCCGGTAGCGGGTTGGCTGGTCCCCGCCCTCAGGGGCGGGGCCGGTCGGCCCTCTCTCCCACGTCTCAGGGCATCCCTAGGGGGCGGGGTCAGTCTTCGGGTGGAGGGTGGGCGGCCTCGGGTTACCTCCGCAGGCCGATGTGGATCGAAGGCCCGGATTCCACCATGGAGGCATGAGTACAGCAGCCTTCAGCCCGTCGTCCGCGGCGACCGTACCGGCCGCCTCCGTCTCACCCCGTGCCGCCCTCTCGGGCGCCACGGCCTCTTCCGCGGCCCGCCGCCCGCACCGTCTGGGCGACGCCTTGCGCGCCGCGAAGGTCTTCGCGGGCGCGGCGTTCGCCGTCGTCGTCCTCGGGGAGTACGCGGAGGAGGCGGGGGTCCGGCGCGGCTAGGGCCTGTCCCATCGGACAGGCCCTAGGCCGGGGTGTCCGGGACCTCCCGCTCGTCCGACGCCGCGCGGGGGTTCGCGCCGATGCCGTCGATCAGCAGGGTCAGGGACGCCTGCAGTTCGTCGCCCAGCGAGAAGCTCGACGGCCCCTTCACGGTCTGGCTCCAGCGGAACAGCGCACCCAGGTAGATGTCGCGCAGGATGAAGCCGACCTGGGACGAGTCCACCGTGGCATCGAACTCGCCCTGCGTCCTGCCCAGTTGGACGATCTGGGCGAAGGTCTTCGCGACGTACGGCTCCTCGACCAGCGGGTGTCCCGCCTTCACCCACGCGGTCAGCATCGGGACGACCAGCGCCCCCTCGCTCTCGTTGATGCGGCCGAGCGTCGCCATGCAGCGTTCCAGCTGAGTGACCGCGTTCGGGCCGGACGCGGAGGCATACTGCGCCAACGACTCCTCCAACACGGCCCGGCGGCGTTCGCCCCAGGCGCTGATCAAGTCCTCTTTGCGCTGGAAGTAGTTGAAGAACGTCCCGCGGGCCACATCCGCGCGTTCCGCGATCTCGCCGATGGACGTACGGTCGTACCCCTGCTCGGCGAAGAGGACCACGGCCGAGTTGTAGAGCCGCTCCCTGACCCTCTGCTTGTTGCGTTCACGACGCCCCAGCGGCATCGTCGCCCCCGGCGGATCCACGCCCATGAGGGCCAGCCTCACTTCCTCATCGCCCTGCCATACAAAACATGTACCAGGGTACATCTATCGCCTGCTGTCACAAGATGACGGGCGTCACCTTCTGGTTCATCGGCCCTCCCGCCTCC
>NZ_SRIC01000276.1 GCF_004684775.1 Streptomyces sp. MZ04 | reverse complement strand
CGCCCGATCCGGCCGCCGCGCGTAAAGACCCTCCCCCTCCGGCGGCTCCCACGCGATCACCGCGACCAGCACACGACCGGCCCGGCGCGCCTCGTCCACCCCCACCCGCAGCGCCGCAAGACTCGCCGGCGATCCGCTCACCCCCACGACGACCCGCGCTCCCACGGCCGACCCCCCCTCTCCCTCGCACCAGGCCAATACGGCGTACCGATTCCGAGTCTGTACGCTGATTGGCCTGGCCAGCAGGGCCAATCAGCGGGAGGTGGCATGGCAGACGTACGGGGTATCCACGATGTGGACCGGCGCCTGGGCAGCGGGCGGCTGGCCGCGCTCGTGACCGGTACGGCCGGCGAGCGCCCCGGCTACCGCGCGCTCGCCCACGGCGTCCGCACCCTTCTCCTGGACGGCCGCATCCCCCTGCGCACCCGCCTGCCCGCCGAGCGCGAGCTCGCCACGGCCCTGGGGGTCAGCCGGGCCACCGTCACCGCGGCGTACGACCTGCTGCGCGAGGGCGGCTTCGCCCGCAGCAGGCGCGGGGCGGGCACCTGGACCGAGCTGCCCGACGGGCGGCGTCCGTCCGGCGTGGCCGCGTTCCCCGTGGGGGACGGCATGCTCGACCTGGCGGTGGCGGCGCCCGGCGCGCCGGAGGCGGAGCTGGGCGAGGCGCTTGCCGCGGCCGCTGCCGCGCTGCCCCGGCACGCGTCGACTCCGGGCTACCACCCTTACGGTCTCCCGGAGTTGAGGCAGGCGGTGGCCGAGCGGTTCACGCGGCGCGGGCTGCCGACCATCCCCGACCAGATCCTGATCACCACCGGCGCCCAGCACGCGCTGTCCCTCACCCTGGCCCTGCTCGGCAGGCCCGGCGACCGCGTCCTGGTCGAGAACCCCTCGTACCCCAACGCCCTGGACGCGATCCGCCGAGCGGGGCTTCGCGCCACGCCGGTGCCGGTCACCGACACCGGCTGGGACACCGGCCTCGTGGAATCGACGCTCCGTCAGACGGCGCCCCGTATCGCGTACTTGGTTCCCGACTTCCAGAATCCCACCGGCAGTCTGATGCCGCGGGAGCAGCGGCTGCGCATCCTGGAGACCGCCCGCGCCACCGGCACCTGGCTCCTGATCGACGAGACGATCGCCGACATCGCGCTCGACGGTCCGCCGCCCGCGCCCTTCGCCTCGCTCGCGCCGCACGGCGTGGGTGAACAGGTCGTCACCGTGGGCTCGTTGAGCAAGACGCACTGGGGTGGGCTGCGGATCGGCTGGGTGCGGGCGGGGTCACGGCTGATCACGGAGCTGGCGATGGCGCGGGTGCCGTCCGACATGTCGACGCCGGTGATCGAGCAGCTCGTCGCGTTGCATCTGATCGCGGGCATGGACGAGGTGCTGCGCGAGCGGCTGCCGCGGCTGCGGGCGCGGCGGGACGCGCTTGCCGCGGCGCTGTCGCATCAACTTCCCGAGTGGCGCTGGACGTTGCCGCCGGGCGGGCTCTCGCTCTGGGTGGACCTGGGGCGCCCGATCGCCTCGGCGCTGGCCGAGGCGGCGCTGGATCATGGGGTGCGGATCGAGGGTGGGGCGCGGTTCGGGGCGGATCCCGGCACGCATGAGCACCGGCTGCGGATTCCGTACGCGTTGCCGCCCGAGCAGACGGAAGAGGCGGTCCAGCGCCTTGCCGCTGCGCTGGGCGGGGGCGATCTCACTGCCCCCTCCGCGTCGGGGACCCCTCGCCACTGGGTGGCCTGACCTCCCCTCGCCGTGCGGAACGCCTGCCCACAACGGAGCGGGCCGGCCGTTCGTAGGTCACGCTTCAGGGCTGGCGCCCCCCGCCCTGCTCCCCGAACAACTCCACCGCACCCCGCACCGCCGAAAGCCCCGTCGACAGTGCGCTCACCGAACCGATCGCGCCCGCGACAAGGAGCAGGGAGCGGCGCAGGCGAGGGATCTCGGGGGTGCCGCCGCCCGCCATCGCGGCCAGTGCCGCGAGCTCGTCCTCCGCGATGCCCCTGTCGGGGAACTCGGCCGGATGCGCGGCGAGTTCGCGGCGCAGCCGCGCCACCGCGGTACGCAGCTCCACCACGCGCGGATCCTCATCGCTGCCCGTCACTCGTCTCGGCCCCATGCTCTGCAACACAGCTCTCCCCCTCGCACGCCGTCGTGCGCGTGTTCTCGTGCAGTCCTTGCCGACCCCCGCACAGGCGTTGGTCGGACACCACGGGGGACGCGGGCCAGTAAACGCCACAGGAAGCGGGACACGCCACTTTCCGGCCGGAAGGTGCGGTATGCAAGAGCCATGACCGATACGACAGCCCCGACCGGCACGACCGGTGCGCCAAACATCACCGGGCTCCTCCTCGCGGCGGGCGGCGGGCGACGCCTCGGCGGCCGGCCGAAGGCCCTGCTCGACCACCGGGGCCGCCCCCTCGTGGAGCACGCGGTCCGTGTCCTGCGCGAGGGCGGCTGCACCCGCGTGCACGTGGTGCTTGGCGCCGACGCCGATGTCGTACGGGAAAAGGCCTCGCTCCCCGGCTGCGTCCTGGTCGACAACCCGGACTGGGCGGAGGGGATGGGTTCGTCGCTGCGGGCCGGTCTCGGCTCGCTGCGCGGCACCGGCGCGAGTGCCGCGCTCGTCTCGCTCGTCGACCAGCCGGGCATCGGCCCCGCGGCGATCGCCCGGGTGCACGCCGCCTACCGCTCGCCGGCGACCCTCGCGGCCGCCGCCTATGAAGGGGAGCGCGGCCACCCGGTGCTCTTCGGCGCCGACCACTGGGCGGGTATCGAGGGGAGCGCGACCGGCGATCGCGGGGCGCGCGCCTATCTGAAGGAACACGCCGGGGAAGTCGTGCTCGTCGAGTGCGGGGACGTGGCCCTGGCGTACGACATCGACACCCCCGCCGACCTGGTCCACCTGGAGTGACCGGCATGGCACTCAGCGACACGTTCTGTCGATGAAGAGAATCTCGACATCAACAGACGATTGAACTTCCACCATGAGGAAACTAGTATCCACTGTTCAGAAGCACCCGTTCCCTCAAGTGGGGCCCACGGCCGTATCTCGGCTCGGGTGGCACTGAGTGTCACTGCGATTGCCCGGCGGCCACCGCGGCACCACCTGTGAAGCTCGCTGAAGGAAGTGACAGCTCATGTCCGCACCAGCGCAGTCCCCGCTGGCCATCGTCGACGCGGAGCCTCTGCCGCGGCAGGAGGAGGTCCTGACCGACGCGGCCCTCGCCTTTGTGGCCGAGCTGCACCGGCTCTTCACGCCCCGCCGTGACGAGCTCCTCAGCCGCCGCTCCGAGCGCCGCGCCGAGATCGCCCGCACCTCCACGCTCGACTTCCTGCCGGAGACCGCGGCGATCCGCGCGGACGACTCCTGGAAGGTGGCCCCCGCTCCGGCCGCCCTGAACGACCGCCGCGTCGAGATCACCGGGCCGACCGACCGCAAGATGACCATCAACGCCCTGAACTCGGGCGCCAAGGTCTGGCTCGCCGACTTCGAGGACGCCTCGGCCCCCACCTGGGAGAACGTGGTCCTCGGCCAGGTCAACCTGTCCGACGCCTACGCCCGCCGCATCGACTTCACGGACGAGCGCAGCGGCAAGTCGTACGCCCTGAAGGACGCGGGCGAGCTCGCCACCGTCGTCATGCGGCCCCGCGGCTGGCACCTGGACGAGCGCCACCTGCAGTTCGAGGGCACCCCGGTCCCCGGCGCGCTCGTCGACTTCGGGCTCTACTTCTTCCACAACGCCAAGCGCCTCATCGAGCTCGGCAAGGGCCCGTACTTCTACCTCCCGAAGACGGAGTCGTACCTGGAGGCCCGCCTCTGGAACGACATCTTCGTCTTCGCGCAGGACTACGTCGGCATCCCGCAGGGCACGGTCCGCGCGACCGTCCTGATCGAGACGATCACCGCCGCGTACCAGATGGAGGAGATCCTCTACGAGCTGCGCGACCACGCATCCGGCCTGAACGCGGGCCGCTGGGACTACCTCTTCTCCATCGTCAAGAACTTCCGTGACGGCGGCTCGAAGTTCGTCCTGCCGGACCGCAACCTGGTCACGATGACCGCCCCCTTCATGCGGGCGTACACCGAACTCCTCGTCCGCACCTGCCACAAGCGCGGCGCGCACGCGATCGGCGGCATGGCCGCGTTCATCCCGTCCCGCAAGGACGCGGAGGTCAACAAGGTCGCCTTCGAGAAGGTCAAGAACGACAAGGACCGCGAGGCCGGCGACGGCTTCGACGGCTCCTGGGTCGCGCACCCGGACCTGGTCCCGATCGCGATGGCCTCGTTCGACGCCGTGCTCGGCGAGAAGCCGAACCAGAAGGACCGCCTCCGCGAGGACGTCAGCGTCGCCCCGGGCGACCTGATCGCCATCGACTCCCTCGACGCGCAGCCCACGTACGACGGCCTGGTCAACGCCGTCCAGGTCGGCATCCGCTACATCGAGGCCTGGCTGCGCGGCCTCGGCGCCGTCGCCATCTTCAACCTGATGGAGGACGCGGCCACCGCCGAGATCTCGCGCTCGCAGATCTGGCAGTGGATCAACGCGGGCGTCGTCTTCGAGAACGGCGAGACGGCCACCGCGGACCTGGCCCGCAAGGTCGCCGCGCAGGAACTGGCCGCGATCCGCGCCGAGATCGGCGACGAGGCCTTCACGGCCGGCAAGTGGCAGCAGGCCCACGACCTCCTCCTCCAGGTCTCCCTGGACGCGGACTACGCGGACTTCCTCACGCTCCCGGCGTACGAGCAGCTGCGCTGATCCAGCACCGAACATGACGTGGCCCCCCGGCACCGCACAGCGCCGGGGGGCCACGTCATGGGCGCCACGTCATGGGCGCCACGTCATGGGCGCCACGTCAGACGCGCCCCTCAGGGGCGCGGGGAACTGCGCGAACAGCCACATACGACCCGCAGATCCCGATTCACCCGAGGTGCGCGGACCAGTCCTGTTCCGCAGCAGGCTTCCCATGCAGGTCGGGAACCCTCTTCAACCAGGCCGGACGGCCGGCCTCCGTGCTGGCCGCGCGCCGCGCATCCGCATCCGCAAGCTCACCCCGGGAGGGGAAACCCCTCGGCAGCCACACCGCGGAGCACCTCGCGCGGGACAGCAGAAAACCGACGTACGCCTCCCGCACCTCCTCCGGAGACGCGAACCCCGGCTCATCGGCGAGCCACGCCTCGGGGACCAGCGCGACAACCTCCCGGAGCATCTCCTCAGTGACCAGCGGGGCGAGCACCGCATCGGCGGCCACCATGTCGGGCCCGTATCCCCCCAGCGCATGGTGCCGGAAGTCGTACACCCTGTCCGGCGCGGACGCACCCCACCGGTGATGAAACACCAGCGCCGCGCCGTGGTCGATCAGCCAGAGCCGCGGCTCGTGGATGCCGAACGTCGGCCAGATCATCAGGTTCGAGCTGTGCACCGTGCGGTCGACGTTCGCGGTGAGCGCGTCGAGCCACACCACCTTGCCCGCCTCCAGCGGGTCCACGTCCATCGCGTCCGGGGTGAAGTCCTCGGCACCCGGCAGCAGGTCCATGCCGAGGTTGAGACCCGCACTGGCCCGCAGCAGATCCTGGACCTCCTGGTGCGGCTCGTCCGCGGCGACCGCCGGGTCGAAGTGGACCAGGACGAGCTCGGGGAAGCGCAGGCCGAGGCGGCGGGCCAGTTCGCCGACGATGATCTCGGCGACCAGCGCCTTGCGGCCCTGCGCCGATCCGGTGAACTTCACGACGTACGTCCCGAGGTCGTCGGTCTCGACGACGCCGGGCACGGAGCCCCCGGTCCGCAGCGGGTTCACATAGCGGGTGGCAGTGACTTCTCTGAGCACTTGCCCAGGCTATACGGGACGCTCCTTCCGCCCCTTCGTCCGACCCTTCACGACGAAACGCGCACCGTCCGGATCAGTCAGGACGGCCTCTCCCAGGTCAATTGCCTCCCGCACCAGGCTGCCGCCATGAGCTCGCGCGGCCCGGACACACGCCGCTACGTCGGCCACCGTGAAGTGGATCTGCCAGCGGGGCCGCATCGCGGGATCTCGCGCGGAATCGACCGCGCCCGAATGGATGTGGGCCACGGTGTCGGCCCGGCTGCGCAGCACGACCTTTTCGTTTTCGTAGTGGACTTCGCAGGCTCCTTCCACCTCGGAGGCCCAGCCAAGGACCTGTGCGTAGAAGATGGCCGCGTCGAAGGCGTCCCTCGTGTGGAGCTCCACGAAGACAGGAGCCGCACGGCGCCAGTCCTCCCAGTCGGCCACCAGTTCGCCCTCCCAGACGCCGAAGACCGCTCCGTCGCGATCGGCCAGCAGGGCGGCCCGGCCCGGCGGGAACGAGATGGGCCCCACGGCGGTCGTCCCGCCACGCTCCTGGCTCCGGGCCACGGTCTCGTCCGCGTTGGCCACGGCGAAGAACGGAGTCCACGCGAAGGCCTTCTGCCCCATGGCCTCCACGGCGGACACGCCCGCCACCGGCACCCCGCCCACACTCGCGAACCTGTACTGGTCCCCCAGCTTGCCGCTGCGCCAGTCCCACCCCAGTACGGCGGTGTAGAACTTCTCCGCGGCCGACAGATCACGCGTGGTCAAGCTGACCCAGCAGGGTGCGCCGAACACCGCGCGACTGGACACGATCTGGCTTCTGGCTGCCCTACGGCTGCTCATCTCCGTACCCTCTGAACCTTCTGAGATCGATGCTCACGAGCGCCCCCCCCTTCCATCTTCCTACCTGCCTTCGCTCCTCGCGTCCTGCTGGGCTGCGGCGTTTCGGTCAGGAGCCGTCACGCCGGACGCAGCCACACCGTCGCCAGGGGCGGAAGGGTCACGCGCAGGCAGTCCGGGCGGCCGTGCGCCGTCTCGGGTTCGGACTTCAGTGGGCCCGGATTGCGGACGTCGCCTCCCCCGTAGCACGCCAGGTCGGTGTTGAGGGCCTCCCGCCAGACCATGGCCGCGTCCGGGACGCCGAGCGGGTAGGCGTGGCGGACCACCGGGGAGAAGTTGCACACGGCCAGCAGCGGTGTGCCGTCCGTGGCGAAGCGCAGGAACGCCAGCACGTTGTCCTCGGCCGCGTCCGCCGCGATCCAGGAGAATCCGGCAGGATCGGTGTCCCGCTCCCACAGAGCGGGGGCGGACCGGTACTCATGGTTGAGGTCCCGCACCAGCTGAAGTACACCCCTGTGGTCCGGTTCCGCCGGGTAGGCCGGATCCAGGAGCCACCAGTCCGGGCCGTGACTCTCCGCCCACTCGGCGCCCTGGGCGAACTCCTGCCCCATGAAGAGGAGTTGCTTGCCGGGGTGGGCCCACATGAAGCCGAGGTATGCGCGGTGGCTGGCGCGCTGCTGCCACCAGTCGCCCGGCATCTTCGACACCAACGACCCTTTGCCGTGCACGACTTCGTCGTGCGAGATCGGCAGGACGTAGTTCTCGCTGTACGCGTACACCATCGAGAACGTCATCTCGTTGTGGTGGTACTTGCGGTGCACAGGGTCACGCTTGATGTACTCCAGGGAATCGTGCATCCAGCCCATGTTCCACTTCATGCCGAAGCCGAGGCCCCCGAGACCGTCCCGGCCGGTGTCATGGGTGGCCCGCGTCACGCCGTCCCAGGCCGTCGACTCCTCGGCGATCGTGAACACTCCGGGGCAGCGCCGGTAGACCGTCGCGTTCATCTCCTGCAGGAACGCCACCGCGTCGAGATTTTCCCGGCCGCCCGACTCGTTGGGGGCCCACTGCCCGTCCTCGCGTGAATAGTCGAGATAGAGCATCGAGGCCACGGCGTCGGCGCGCAGGCCGTCGATGTGGAACTCCTCGCACCAGTAAGTGGCGTTGGCGACAAGGAAGTTGCGGACTTCCTTGCGGCCGTAGTCGAAGGTCAGGGTGCCCCAGTCGGGATGCTCGGCACGTCGGGGGTCCGCCGGCTCGTACAGATGCTCTCCGTCGAAGGCCGCCAACGCCCAGTCGTCCTTGGGGAAGTGGGCGGGGACCCAGTCCAGGATCACGCCGATGCCCGCCTGGTGCAGCGTGTCGACGAGATACTTGAAGTCGTCGGGCGTGCCGAGGCGGGCCGTCGGCGCGTAGAAGCCGGTCACCTGATAGCCCCAGGATCCGCTGAAGGGATACTCCGCGACCGGGAGCAGCTCCACGTGAGTGAAGCCCGCGTCCCTGACGTAGTCCGTCAGCTGGACCGCGAGCCGGCGGTAGGAAAGACCGGGCCGCCAGGACGCCAGATGGACCTCGTACGCCGAGAAGGGGGCCTGGCAGACGGGGCGGTCCGCGCGGTGCGCCATCCACTCGGCATCCGCCCACACGTGGGATGACTCCGCCACGACGGAGCCGGTCGCCGACGGCACCTCGGTGCGGCGGGCCATCGGATCCGCGCGCAGGGTGCGGGTGCCGTCGGGGCGGGTGATGTCGAACTTGTAGAGAGCCCCCTCGCCGATGCCGGGTACGAACAGCTCCCATACGCCGGTCGAGCCCAGCGAGCGCATGGGGTACGCGGCTCCGTCCCAGCGGCAGAAATCCCCGCAGACCCTGACCCCTCGCGCGTGGGGCGCCCACACCGTGAACCGGGTGCCCGGCACGCCCTGGTGCGTCATGACGTGCGCTCCCAGCGCCTTCCACAGTTCCTCGTGCCGGCCCTCGCCGATCAGGTGCAGATCGAGTTCGCCGAGTGCGGGAAGGAAGCGGTAGGGGTCCTCGTACGCGACGTCGCTTCCGTCGTACGTCACGCACAGCCGGTACTCGGGCATCGCGTCGAGCGGCAGGACACCGGAGAAGAAGCCGTCGCCCGCGTCGTTGAGCTCCACACGTCGCTCGCCGGTGAGGAGCGCCACCGCTCGGGCGTAAGGGCGCAGCACCACGAAGGCCGTGCCGCCAGGGTCCGCATGCGCGCCGAGCACGGCGTGCGGATCGTGATGAGTGCCCGACAGAAGGCGCTGTCTGTCCAGTGCGTCGACAGGAGCCTCGGGAAGGTGGCCGCGGTCCGTGGCGACGGGGCGAGCACGGGACTTCTCCGTGGTGTCCACGGCCTCAACTCCCCTCTGCCAGGCGGGCGATCGCCGCCATGGGGACGGGCAGCCAGTCAGGACGGTGCCTGGCCTCGTACAGCACTTCGTAGACCGCTCGGTCCGTCTCGTACGCACGCAGGAGTTCGGCTTCCGCACGCGGATCCCAGGGCGATTCCGCCGCATACCCCGCGCAGTAGGCCGCCCGGCATCGCGCCACCCACTGCCCGCGCCAAGGGCGCCTGCTGTGGGCCGCGTAGTCGAAGGAGCGGAGCATGCCCGCCACATCGCGTACGGGGGCCTGCGCGTGCCGGCGCTCGGTCAGCGGTCGAGCCGGCTCGCCCTCGAAGTCGATGACGAACCAGCGCTCGCCGGCCCGGAGCACCTGGCCGAGGTGCAGGTCGCCATGGATCCGCTGGGCCGCACGGCCAAGACCGCGCGCCGCGACGGCGCCGTAGGCCGCCTTGAGGCGCGACACGTACGGAACGAGTTCCGCCACCTGGTGGGCGGCGGTCTCAAGGCGGCCCGTCATCGCGGCGGCCAGCCGCCGACCGCCGTGCGGGTCCAGGGGCTCTGTCTCGAACGCCCGGGTCAGCGCCAGGTGTACCTCCGCGGTGGCCCGCCCCAGTTCGTACGCCTCGTCGCTGAAGTCCTCACCGGAGTCGAGGGATCGGAGCGCGAGCGTCCAGCCGTCCGTCGCCTCGCGCAGGAAGGGCTGGAGCACTCCGAGTGTCATCTTGCGCGGCTCGGTGGTCCAGAACCAGGCCACCGCCGCGGGCACGCGGACACAGCCTCCACGAGCCAGCGCCCGCGGCACTTCCAGGTCCGGGTTGATGCCGTACTGGACACGGCGGAACAGCTTCAGGATGAAGGAATCCCCGTACACCAGGGAGGTGTTGGACTGCTCTCCTTCCAGCATCCGGGGCGGTAGCCCCTCCGGTACCACGGTCCGCGCGTCTCGATCGAAGCGCAGGGGGCCCATGGCACCGGGCGTCCTCAGGCGTTCCAGGAGCAGCGTCGCCGACCACGGGTCCAGGAGGGCGTCGTACACAGTGAGTCCGGCCAGCGGGCCCGCGTCCGGTCGGCCGATGAACGCGTGCTGGAGTTGGAGCGGCAGGTGCTCACGGACTCCGAGGATCAGTTGGTAGCAGTCATCGGGCTGCCCGGCATGTCCCGTGCGGATCAGCAGGTGCAGGCACCCCGGGTGCAGTGCTGTCGTCGACAGAACTGCCAGGTCCGTCACGGGCCTGCCCTTGCCCGCGAACCACCTCTGCTTCGGCAGCCACTCGCGCAGGAGCCCGGCCAGCGAGGTCAGCAGTTGTGGAGGGCTGAGGCTGCTCGGTGACTGCGATGCCGTCTTCAGCATGCGACACGTCCCTTCAAAGGTGCACTGCGGGTGCGGCTGGAGGTCGTGGCTGGCAGGTCAGGCGGAACCAGTAGAAGCTGTGCCCCGCCAGTGTCAGGAGGTAGGGCAGTTCGCCGATGGCCGGGAAGCGCACCCCGCCGATGAGTTCGACCGGGTGGCGGCCGTTGAAGGACTGCAGATCGAGTTCGGTGGGCTGGGCGAAGCGG
>NZ_SRIC01000275.1 GCF_004684775.1 Streptomyces sp. MZ04 | reverse complement strand
GTGTATAAGAGACAGCCCCTCGACACCCCTGGACTCCGCATGGTGACACCACGGAACGGCGAGCGGAACGGTGCGTGGCGGATCCATCACGTCGAGTCGGCGCCGCGTCAGCGCGGCCTCATCCGGTGGATCAAGAGCACCCCGAGAACGATCATCAGGCAGATGGCCGCGATGACGATGGCGGTCTCCATGACACTCACACTCCTCCGGGAGCGCGGCCGCAGAACGGCCGTGCCGAGGGCGGAGCCTCGGTAGGCCCAGGGTACTGCGGGGCACCGGCGGAGGTACCGCGCAAGCCGTCCTCACGGACAGCCGCCGTCCTCACGGACAGCCGCCGTCCTCAACGAACAGCCGCCGTCCTCAACGAACAGCTGTCCTCAACGGACGACGTCGAAGACGTTCAACTGGATGCCATTCGCGTACGCCGCGTGCTCCACGAGCTTCAGCTTCTGGGCGTCCTTGTCCGTGCCGCTGAACAGCCGCTTGCCGGCGCCGAGCAGCAGCGGGAAGACGAGCAGGTGGTAGCGGTCGATCAGACCGGCGTCGGACAGATTCCGGTTCAGGGTGGCACTGCCGTGCATGATGATCGGGCCGCCCTCGGTCTCCTTCAGCGCGGCGACGTCGTCGAGGCAGCGCAGGATGGTGGTCTCGCCCCAGCCGTCGACCAGGTCGTCTTCGGAGAGGGTGCTGGAGACGACGTACTTAGGAAGCGGCTTGTAGTCGGCGAACTCCGCCATGCCGGGCCAGACCGGGCTGAACGCCTCGTAGCTGGCCCGGCCGAACAGCATCGCCGCGGCTTCCTTCTGCTCCCGCCCCTTGATCTCGTAGGCCTCCGGGACGAACTCGATGTCCTTGAAGGTCCACCCGGAGTTCCGGTACCCGGGCTCGCCACCCGGGGCCTCCACGACACCGTCGAGCGAGACGAAGGCAGTGCTGATCAACGTACGCATCTCAAGATCTCCTGGGTAGCTGTTGTGTGGTTACGGGTCTTTGGACTCCGCTCCACACGAAAACTCATCGGTGATCACTACGATGCTCTGCCCGCCCCGGGCCGACAAGTGCCGATCGGGCTACGACCGTTGCCTCACCGGCGCCGAAGCGGGCACCGACGGCGATCAGCCGGCGACGGCGGCGAGATCACCGGGCTCGTAGGCACCGCCCTGGTTGTTGAGGATCACGCCGAGCCGGTTGGTCGCGTTGATCATGGCGACCAGGGAGACCAGCGCGATGGCCTGGACGTCGTCGTAGTGCTTGCGCACATGGGCCCAGGTCTCGTCGGAGACGCCCTGGTAGCCGTCGATGATGCGGGTGCCCTCCTCGGTGAGGGCCAGCGCGGCCCGCTCGGCCTCGGTGAACACGGTGGAGTGGCGCCAGGTGGCGACCAGGTTCAGCCGGGCCGCGCTCTCGCCGGCGGCCGCGGCGTCCTTGCCGTGGATGTCGGCGCAGAAGCCGCAGCCGTTGATCTGGCTGGCACGCAACTGCACCAGTTCCTGGGTGGACTTGGGCAGCGGCGACTCCTGGATCACCTGGCTGACGGCGTAGATCCGCTTGCCGATCTTGGCACCGGTTTCGTTCGCGAACAGGTTCATACGGGGTTCCATCGCGACGTCCTCGCTTGTGGAATCGTGAGCCGCGCAGATCGTCCGCGCAGCGTCGGGATGCCCATAAGTCGCCGCCCGCCCCACTCCTGTGACAGCACGAAGAGGTGACGCAGGTCACCGGACTCCGGTGTCACAAGAGAGCGATAGGCGGCGCCTTGTGTGCGAACAGAAAGAGAGACGCGAGGGGCAGGAGCCGGCGATGGAAGAACGCGAAGAACGCGAAGAACGCGAAGAATGCACCGAAAGCACGTCCGACGTAACCGACTCGGCCACTGGGGCGTTCATCGCCCACCGCAACCTGCTGTTCACCGTCGCGTACGAGATGCTCGGCTCCGCCGCCGACGCAGAGGACGTCCTTCAGGAGACCTGGCTGCGCTGGGCGGACGTCGACCACGACACGGTGCGGGACCCGCGCGCCTTCCTGGTCCGCATCACCACACGCCAGGCGCTGACCCGGCTGCGCACGTTGCGTCGGCGCAAGGAGTCCTACGTAGGCCCCTGGCTGCCCGAACCCCTGCTCACAGCGCCCGATGTCGCCGAGGACATCGAGCTGGCCGAGAGCGTCTCCATGGCGATGCTGCTGGTCCTGGAGACGCTCGCGCCGACGGAGCGTGCCGTATTCGTGCTGCGCGACGTCTTCGCTCTCGAGTACGAAGAGATCGCGCAGGCAGTGGACAAAACCCCCGCCGCGGTCCGCCAGATCGCCCACCGCGCACGGGCGCACGTCGCGGCACGCCGACCGCGAGAGGCGGTTTCCCCGGCCCAGACGCGCAGCGCGCTCGCGGCCTTCCAACAGGCGGTCCAGACAGGCGACTTGAGTCACCTGCTGGACATGATCGCTCCGGACGTGGTGCTGCTGACGGATGGCGGCGGAGTCGTACGGGCAGCACTGGAGCCCATCGTGGGCGCGGAGGCGGTAGCCGCCGTACTGAGCAGGCTCACGTCCACGACCATGCGGCCGGCCCAGATCAACGGCCACCCGGCCTTGATCCTGCGCACGGGCGACGACATCGACACAGTCCTGGCGGTACGCGTAGAGGCCGGCCTCATCACCGGCCTCTACGCGGTCCGCAACCCCGAGAAACTGTCACGCATGGACAGAGAGACAGCGGTGGGCCGCTGAGCTCCGAGCCGTTCCTCAACCCTGCTCAGGCTGTTGAAGGTTGAGCCGAAGGGGTATTCCCGCTGGCCGGCGGCAATACGACGGGTCGGCAGTAGGGTTGGGGGCTGTGATCGATGGAACGCATTTCACTGCTCCGAGCGGATCTCGCCGAGAGCGGCGGAGACGACCATCGCGTCGAGCATCAGCATGAAGATCGCGACACAGACCATGAAGAGCACAAGCGCGGGTCGGCGTAGCGCGGCGTCGACGGGCGTCGAACCGCGCGCAGTTGTTGCAGTCGAGGACATGAGAACTCCCTGGAATCAGGCGTGGAGATCAGCTGCGGAGGAAGCGCCCATGCATGGGGGATGCCGCACTGATCACGCTGGACCTCCAACAGGCCCGACAGGAACGGCGTTTGAGGACGGCCGATGTCGCGCAGCGGACAACCTCAGCCCGTCCTGGTGGGGCGATTGCGCGTAGCGGACACGCACGTTTACGTACCGGTCGAGCGACCTTCGACTCCGCCCACGCCGCGGAACCCGCCGGCAGCCCACACCGTCCGTTCGCGAAGAGGTCTACCGGAAGCAGATCCGGCCCGTGACCCAGAGTGGAGCCCTCGCCATGGACGGCATCTTCGGCACGCCATCGCATCCGCGGCGGTAGTCACGCGGTCGGACACCCCGGGAAGGGAGCGCACGGAGGGATGGCACCTCGCCTACTCCCGTAGCCCCTTCGGGGCTCCAACCTGGAACCAGTGGATGCATCGCTCGCGCACGGTCCAAGGGCTACGCCGTGAAGAAGTCGGCGAGCGCACGGCCGATCTGGTCAGGGGCGTTCTCCGTGGGGATGTGATCCGCATCGGGGATACGGATGAGCGCGGTGTTCGGGATCTCCGAGGTGAATCGCTCGGCGTACTCCACCGTCTCATGGAGGTCGTCCTCGCCCCAGATGAGCAACTTGGGTGTGGTGGACCGCCGCAGCGCGGGGATGAGGTCAAGGGTGTAGCTGTTGTCGGCCGCGCCCGCCAGGGCCGTCCAGGAGCGGCGAACCCGCGCATCGGTCCACGGGTCCACGTAGTCCGCGATCAGCGACTCGGTGGCGACACCGGCCAGCACTCTCGTCACGGCCTGCCGGCGGTTGGCGAGGACGTCCTCGGCGGTGTCCCCGCCCCGGAACCGGCCCACGTGGGGCGCGGGCCAGGAGTCGTAGAGCACCGAGTTGACCAAGGCGAATCGGGAGATGTCCAGCCGGTCGTGGGCGAGGAGGTGCTGGGCGATGGCGCCGCCGATGTCGTGAGCCGCCACGGCGATCGGTCCGGAGAGCTTCAGCGCGGACGCGAACCGTGTCACCCAGTCCGCGAGGGCCGGGACCGTGGCCGTTTCCAGGGTGAGCTCGCCGCCCGAGCGTCCAAGGCCGGGGAGGTCGACCGCGAAGGGTCGCAACCCTGCGTCGGCGAGGTGGTCGAGTACCGGGAGCCAGACCCGGCTCCAATACGTTCCGTGGAGCAGCAGCACGGGTCGGCCGTCCTGCCGTCCGGCGGTCAGGTAGCTGGCCATTTCGCCGTCGACCTGGACCGCGCTCCTGACCACTGTCGTTCCGGTGGTTTCACTCATGGGACCCACTGTGGCCGGAGTCGATCTCTCTGCCGAGAGTCCCGAAAGACACCTAGGAGTACATTCTTGCCATGCGTCCTCACCGGGTGGTGGCCCTGCTCAATCCGCCGCAGTCGCCTTTCGAGCTCGGCTGCGCTGCCGAGGTCTTCGGCACCGTTCCGCAGGACGTACCGGCCCGCTACAGCTTCCGGATCTGTGCCGAGCGCCCCGGGCCGCTGCGGACCACCATCGGTTACCCGATGCTCGTCGACGCGGGGCTGTCCGCTCTGGAGGAGGCGGACACCGTGGTCATCCCCGGCTGGCAGCCGCCCAGCGCGCCGGTGCCGCCGACCGTCATCGCGGCGCTGAGGGCTGCCCACAGGCGCGGTGCCAGGATCGTCGCCATCTGCACGGGGGCATTCGTCCTCGCCCAGGCCGGACTGCTCGACGGCCGCCGCGCCAGCACCCACTGGCGCCACGCACCGCACCTCGCCGCCGCTTTCCCTCAGATCGAGGTGGACCCTGACGTGCTCTACGTGGACCACGGCGACGTGGCCACCAGCGCCGGAACCGGCGCGGGCATCGACCTCTGCCTTCACCTGGTGCGTTCCGACCATGGCGCCGCCTACGCCGCACAGATCGCCCGAAACATGGTCCTGCCCCCACACCGAGAGGGCAGCCAACTCCAGTACGCCGCACAGCCCGCCCCGGCGAGGACGGACGAGTCACTGGCGCCACTCCTTGAATGGGCCACGTCCCACCTCGACTGCCCGTTGACCCTGGACCGGCTCGCCGAACGCGCCGGTCTTTCCACCCGGACCCTCGCCCGGCGCTTCGCCGAACAGCTCGGCGTCAGCCCGGGGCAGTGGCTGTTGCGCCAACGTCTCGACGCGGCATGCGTATTGCTGGAGCAGACCGACCTGCCGGTCGAAGCCATCGCCACCCGCGTCGGACTCACCTCGGCAGTCAACCTGCGCCGCCGCTTCCGGGCGCATCTGGGCACCACACCCGGCGCATACCGGCGCACCTTCAGCCAGACTCGGGCGGCTGCCTGACGGACGGCACCTCAGCGCAGGGCGTCGAGTGCAGCGATGACGCCGGCCGGTTCGGCGCGCTTGGTGTAGTCGGTGTCGGTGAACTCCCAGCGGACGGTGCCGCTCTGGTCGATGACGTACGTCGCGGGGATCGGAAGGGTACGCGGGTGACCGCCGTTGACCCGGTGGAGGTCGAACCCGAGCTTGTCGTAGACGGCGGCGAGGTCGTCGGGCAGGTCGAAGGCGAGGCCGTACGCCTTGGCGGTGTCGGAGCCGACGTCGCTGAGGACGGTGAAGTCCAGGGCGTGCTTCTCGGTCAGGGACAGTGACTCGTCGGGGATCTGCGGGGATACGGCGACGAGTTGGGCACCGCGGTCGGTGATGCCGGTGTGGTGCTGCTGCAGCGAGCGCAGCGCGAGATTGCAGTACGGGCACCAGGCGCCGCGGTAGAAGGTGAGCACGACCGGGCCCTGGGTGAGGAGCCGGTCGAGGCCGACGGCCTCGCCGGTCGCGGAGGGCAGCGTGAAGCGCGGGGCCTGCGCACCGGCGGTGAGGGCGTGGTCAATCTGACCGGAGGCGGCGAGTTCGGCGCCGGCCCGCTGCATGATCTCGCGGACCTCGGCGGGGATCTGCTGCTGGCGGGCTTCGTAGAAGGCGCGCAGTTCTGCGTTGAGGGTCATGAGGGCGGTGTCCTTCCTGTGCGGGGGCAGGCGGAAGGGCCCGCCCCAAAACTTGGAACGCTCATTTCAAGATAGCGGCCTGGGCGGTATCTTGAAACTACTGTTCTAAGTTGGTGGTGAGGTGAGGCATGGCGGACATCAAGCACTTCGATCCGGACGCGACCCTGGAGACGGTGGTCCGCCTGTTCTGGAAGCAGGGCGTGGCGGCTACCGGAGTGCAGGACATCGTGAACGCCACGGGGCTCAACCGCTCCAGCCTCTACTCCACGTATGGCAGCAAGCAGCAGCTCTACCTCGCCGCGCTGAATCGCTATGTGGCGGCTCGCTCGCAGCCCGTCTTCCGGCAGCTCGCCGAGGACGGGCGCGGGCTGCCCGCGGTCGCGGACTTCTTCCGCGGCCTGATCAGCGCACGTACGTCGGGAGAGCACGCGCGCTGGGGCTGCCTGGTGTCCAACGCGCACGCGGGCGCGGAGAGCGACGACCTGGAGGTGCGGGCCGTCCTCGACCGGCACCACAAGGGGCTGTGCGACGCGCTACGCGCCGCGCTCGAAACGGCAAGAAGGGATGGGCAGTTGGCGTCTTCAGTCGATTCGACATCGGCGGCTGATCTGCTCGCGCTGCTCGCGTACGGGGTGAACGTGCGGTCGCGAGCGGGCGGCGACGCACGCTTCCTGAGCCGCACCGTCGATGCGGCTCTCGACTCGCTCCGGGCCCCGGGCTGAGAGTGGAGGACGGTCTGCGCTACCTCGGGCACTGACCGCCCAAGCGGCTACTGATCCCAGCCGTTCAGGGAGACCTCCGGGCCTCCGTCGAGGTAGCGGTGGAGAGCACTGGCGGTGGTGTCCACGAACTCTTCTGGGATGGCGTCGGCGTCGACCCAGCGGACCTGAGCGTGCTTGCGCGGCTCGCGGTTCTCGGGCTCGCCGGTCCATTCATGGGCGACAAAGACGACGGTAAGGAAGCCGTTGGGTGCTTCAACTCCCCATGCTCCGTGGATGATGTGGGCGACCTTGAGGGACTCGGCCTTCACCGTGAGGCCGGTCTCCTCGTACAGCTCGCGCACCGCGGTTTCGGTGATCGGCTCGCCGGGCTCGCTCTTGCCGACGGGCAGGTCCCACATGCCCTGGGCGAACTTCGCGTTCTCGCTGCGCTGCAGGAGCACGACGCGGTTGGTGGCTTGGTGCCATCCGAACACGGCGGAGCCGTCGGCTTCATCGGTTCAGGGGTAGCGCACCCGTTCGGAATTTCATGGACGCAGCGCGGTCGGGATCCCCCGTACGGTCCCAAAGCCAGGCGGTGCCGAGGCGCGGCTGCCGCTCTGAATGGTGGGAACACGCAGGGATTGCCGAATTGAAACGTGGTGAGCGGGGAGCGAAAGTAGTGCCGCACCTTTTTTGTGCGCCTGGCGCTCGGGAAGGGGTGGTGCTGCCTTTATGCGCCTGCTGTGCCGCCTTGTCGGGACTCATGCGTGGGGTGGATTCTGGTGGACGAGCCAGGACGGGGGCTTGCCGGTGAGTGATCGTCGCGCTCTGGCTACCTCGCGTGTTCAACCACTGGAACTTGGATTGGAGTTGTCCGATGACATCCCTCAGCACCCTCGTCAAAGTAACCGGGACCACCGACATCGCTCCCACAGCCATGATCTGCGCCGGGGAAATTATCGTGAACGACTGCAGTGTATGTGCGTCGGAATGCGAGAAGTTGGGTTGCCGGGAGCTCCTCTGCGAGTTTCCAATCTGCACCTGCTTGGATTGATGGCTGGGTGCCAGTCAGGCGGGTGGGGATTCCTGCGCCGTGTCTGTTGGTGCAGTCGATAGGGGGAGTTCACGACTCCCAGGTCCGGGCGGCAGCGCGGCTGTTATCGGTGCATCGGGTTACACGGGGATTGCCGCGTGGTGGGGAATCTTCAGCGGTCGGACCGATTCCGCCCTGGGCTGTGGCCGGGTTTGGTGTGCGGGCGTTGGCGACTAGCGCTCGCTCCGGCGTGTGGGGCTTGGGGAGGGGTGGTTCCGCTTCTTCGCGCCTGCCGTGGCGCCTTGTAGCGCCTGATGGGTGGGGCGGATTGTGATGAGTGGGCCGGTACGGGGGTCTGCTGGCGGTTGCGTGCCGCTTGCTGGCCGGTTCGGGTGTTCAACCACTGGAACTGGGATTGGAGTTGTCTGATGACATCCCTCAGCACCCTCGTCAAGGTAACCGAGACCACCGACATGGCTCCTACGGAATGCGCGGACGTCTTGGTGGCCGACTGCAGTAAGTGTAAGTCGGAGTGTGAGATGCAGAACTGCCGGGAGCTGACCTGTGTCGCGAATCTCTGCGTCTGCGCCGAGCTTTCTTGACGGCTGGGTGCCGGTCACGCGGTCGAACCTCTGGCCGCCTCAGGCGGTCAACCACCAGAACCGAGATTGGAGTTGTCCGATGACATCCCTCAGCACCCTCGTCAAGGTAACCGAGACCGACGGCATCGCGCCTACAGCCTACACCTGTGGGGTGGTCACCGTGGTCGACTGCAGTGAGTGTGAGTCGGAATGCCAGGTACGGAATTGCCAAATGTTCGAGTGCGCCTTTACAGCCTGCAGCTGCGTCGACCCCGCCTGACGGCTGGGTGCTGGTCGCGCGGTCGGGATGCCTGCGCAGGCAGGGTCTGTTGGCGCTGCCAGTAGGGGGAGGCTGTATGTGTGCGGTCGCGGTCGGTTCGCGGTCCGGTTTCCAGGAGTCCGAATGTGGTCGTGAGGATGGGGTGCTGCGGCGGGGTGCGTTGAGCGCCCGGCCCGTCTTCTATATCACCGGTTCATCGGCTTCCTCTGCCGACAGCATCGGCGGGCGGGGTGCGGATGAACCGGTGCTGTGCTCTGCGGGCCGCGCGGTGGATGTGGCGGGTCCGGGTGCGCGGGTGTGGTCTGCGGTGGTGGCGGCAGGGTTGCTGGGTGGCGCCCTGCCGGTGCCGTTGACCCCCTTTGAGGGGGTGCTTCAGCTGGCGTGTGGTTCCGGTGTCCGGGTTGAGTCGGGGCGGGTGCGTCTTGAGCTGGAGGCGCTGGATGTTGCGGCGTTGGTGGCGTGGTCGTGGGAGGTGACGGGCCGGGGCGTGGATCCGGTGGTGCGGGTGCGGCGGGCGTTGGCGTACGCGTTGGCCGATGCTGCGCGGGCCGCGGGTGAGTGCGGGCAGGTGCTGGTGGTGGGTGATGGCGGCGGGCTGGGTGCGGCCGCGCTGGCCGCTGTCGCGTCGGATGTGGCCCGGTTGCATGTGCACGCGGATGTGCCGGTGTTGGAGCGCCGGGCCCGGCGGGTAACGGCGGCCGGTGGGCAGGGTGTGCGGGTGGTGGACGCCTCGGCGGCGTGGCGTGAGGCGTGTGCGGGTGGTCGGCCGCCGTGGCCGGCGGCGTGTGATCCGTGGTCTGCCGCTACACCTGTGTTGGCCGGTACCGGGTTGGACGGAGCGCGGCTGGTCAGCGGGGCGGGCCTGGCGGCGATGTTCACCGCGCCCCCGCCGGCTGCGGGGTGGCTGCGGGGTGGGTGGCGGCTGTTGAGTTCGGCGGCGCCGCCCGCGGGTCTGGAAGGTGAGCCGTGGTGGCGGCCATGGCGTCGGCACCAGGTGAGGAGGTCCGGCCGTGCGGGGCCGCCGGCCGAGGTGCACTCGGAGGCGGGTGCCGGGCCGGGGCACCACCTGTTGCCGGTTGCGGGTCCGGCCGGGCGGACGCCGGGCGAGTGGCTGGCTGCGGAGGTGCGCCGGATCGCAGCTCCGGTCACCTCGGGCCACGCCGCCAGCCATCTGATCCCCCAGGCCGGCGGTGAGAGGGGTGAGAGGGTGCCCGGCAGCGAATGTGTCCGGGTGGTGGTGGACCTTCTGGAGCAGGCGGCATCCCGAGCGTTTTTCGGCGGGCCGGAGCCGGAAGCCGCTCCGGTGCTGATCGCAGCCCACCCGGTCGTGCTGGGAACCGCGTTGAGCCTGGCCGCCGACGGCCTGCTCGGTGCCGTCTACCGGGACGGCCGCCGGGTCAGCGCACCCCTGCTGCGGGCCCTGTTGCCCGACGGCTGGCGGGAGGCGGACGTGACGCCCGCCGAGCGGGAGAAGCTGCTGTCGGCGGCGTTCGTGACGACCATGCTGGGCAGCGAACGGCAGCGGGCGAAGCTGCTGTCCCGGGTGCGGGACAGCCCCTGGGTGGCCACCGGCCCTCTTGCGGACACGCTCGCTGATCCCGATCTGGTGCTGGCCCACGCTGCGGGGTTGCACCGGCTGTACGTGGCTGCGGCGCGCCATCCCGAAGCCCTCGCCGCCCCCGCCGCCCTCGACCCACGACAGGCCGCGGCGGCAGAACGGGCCCCGGCGGAAGGGATTCGGCCATGACCGACGCGATAGAGCCCGGTTGGGAGCTGGCCGAAGGCATCACCTTGCACCCGATGCCGTTCGGCGGCGGCTTCGTCCTGGACCGTGCCCGTCTGGAAGCCGAACAGGTCGGAATCGATCTGGCCGGCCTGCTCACCGGTGACGCCCCCTACTGGCTTGGCTCGCTCGTCCCGCTGCCCGCGGGGTTGGCGGCCGAGCTCCGCCGCGGTAGCGCAGAGGGCTGGCTGATCCGGCCGCAGGCACCTGTCGGGGAGGCCCCATGACCGCGTTCACCTTCCCTGGGATGTCTGCTGCGCTGTCCACCGAAGGGTGGTCGGCGGGTGGGGTGGCGT
>NZ_SRIC01000274.1 GCF_004684775.1 Streptomyces sp. MZ04 | reverse complement strand
GGTTCATGAGCGTCTCGTGGGCTCGGAGATGGGTATAAGAGACAGCCACAGGGCGAGCAGCACGCACACCGCGAGCACGCCGATGACCGTGGGCCAGAACCAGCCGTCGTCCCGCCACCGCTCCCGGTCCGCGTCGCTGAGCAGGACGTCGTGCTTGCCGTCGTGCACCCACCACGAGGGCGGGTCCGCGCCCAGGCCGATGGCGAGCACCGAGCCGCCGAGCCCCAGCAGGACGAGGCCCAGCAGACCGAGCACCACACGGTTGACCGTCTTCAGCATCGCGGGTTCAGCCCTTCCTGCCCGGCCGTGCGACGCGCACCGAGAGCGCGGGGCCTCGGCCGAGGCCCAGGTCCTTGATGCCGTCGGCCAGCGTGGCGTCCAAGTCGCCGCGTACGTCGTCGAGTTCGCGGAAGTGCGAGATCGCGTGGACGTCCACCTTGGAGCGCGTCATGCGGACCCGCACGGACTGCACTCCGGACACGTCCATGGCGCGGTCCCGCAGCACCATCGCCGCGGCCCTGCGGTCGAGACCGGCCCGCACCTCGGGATCCCCGCGCCGCATGGCGAGCACGGCCCGCAGCCCCGGCGTCGCGGCGAGCACGATCAGCCACACCCCGGCGGCCGCCGCGACCCCCGCGCCGACAAGCACCGACGTACTGTCCAGCGGCCGCTCGGCCAGCTCACGGGCGACGTCGCGCCGCCACGCCATCGCCGAGTGCCCGGCGCGCACGGCCGCGATGTCGTACAGCAGAAGCCCCGCACCACCGAGGATCACCAGGGCGAGGACGGTGGCGGGAACGCGCCGGGACGACCAGAAGCGGGTCGCCCTGGTGTCGTCGGCCAGCGTGGGCGGCGGATCGTAGGAGGCCGCGGACGCCGACTGGTCGAGATCGCTCCCGGCCTGCTCGATGACCGGCACCGGCCGTGTGCCACCACCGCCACCGCTCTCCGGCCCCTGCGTCTCGCTCATCGCGTCCTCCCCCGTGCCGCGGCGCGCACCTGTGCCGAGTGCAGCCGCTCGACCTGGACGGCGACCTCGGGCACTTCCATCCCCGCCAACGCCTTTACCCGCTCGGCGACTTGGCGACGCACCTCACCGCACTGCCCGCCGATGTCCGAGGGGTAGTCCAGCTCCACGCTGACGCGCACGCGGGCCGCATTGTTGCGCACGGTGACCGTCGCGTGCGGTGGCGAGCCGCCGACGGGCACCGTCTTCAGCGCCTCGCGCGCCGCCCGCGCGGCGATCTTCGCGACGACCCGGTCGGCGATCCGGGTCGCGCCGCGCTCCCCTGGCGCGACCTGTGCCGCCACGGCTCACCGCCGCCGGTCGTCGCCACGGGTACGGAAGAAGTCGCCCGGGTCGAGGTCGCCCTCGAGAAACCGGCCGGCGACAAAACCTATGGCGCCGAGCGCCGCCACCAGTAGGAACGCCCCGAACCCGCCGAAGTACCCGGCGAAGCCGAGCGCCATTCCGGCCACCATGCCGATCACGGCCATGCTCATCGCGCGCTCCTTAGCAAGACGACTGGCAGGACGGCTGCGTCACTGAAGGCGGCCTTGCGGCTCATCGTCTTCCTCGTCCGGCAGCTTCACATCGCTCACCGCGATGTTGACCTCGACGACCTCGAGCCCGGTCATGCGCTCGACCGCCCCGATGACGTTCTCCCGCACGGCGTGGGCGACATCGGCGATCGAGACCCCGTACTCGACGACGATCTCCAGGTCGAGCGCCGTCTGCACCTCGCCGACCTCGGCCTTCACGCCGCGCGATACGGACTTGGAGCCGCCGGGCACCCGGTCGCGGACGGCGCCGAAGGTCCGGGCGAGGCCGCCGCCCATCGCGTGGACGCCGACGACGTCGCGGGCCGCGAGCCCGGCGATCTTCTCGACCACGCCGTCCGCGATGGTGGTGCGCCCCCTGGTGGCGGGATCTCCGCCACCCCTCCTGGTGGCGCCGGTCTTCCCCGCCGACCCGCCCGAGGGTTCCTTCTCCAGGCTCTCCTGGGGCCGCTGCCGCTGTCCGGTGTCGGTCATCGCCGTCCCTTTCGAAAGGGGATGTGCTCCTTCGCCCACACTAAGTGCGGTTGCGCCGTCGCGCGCCAGGGATGCGGCAGGCTGGGGCAATGACCGGTGACGGGTGGACTGAGGCAGTGCGGCGGCAGCTCGGCCTGGGGCGGGTGCTGCCGCTGGGAGGTCCGGGCGACGGCGCCTGGGTGACGGAGTCGGCGGCGGGCGGAGTGCTGCGCCGTGCGGCACAAGGGGTGAACGGTGTGCGGCTCGGCGGCCTGCGGGTGGCACTGGCCCACCCTTCGGACGCGTACGTCGCCTCGGTTCCCGCCCCGCCGAGCGCGCTGCCGCCGGGGCCGCTGCGGATCACGGCGGAGTTCGCCGCGGCCGCGACCGAGCCGTTGCCGGCGGCGGCCGCCCGGCTCCGCGAGGCGCTGTTCGCGGCGGCCGGTGACCGGCTCGGCCTTGCGGTCGAGGAGGTGGACCTGAGTGTGACGTCCCTGCTGGATGAGGGTGAGCTCCCGGCGGCCGTGTCCCCGGAACCGGCGGAATCACCGGACGGGGCGCAACCGGCAGCGGGCAGCGGGGACGAGGCCCACGTGGCACGCGCCGCCCTGGACGTGCCGGGCGTGCGGCGGCTGACCGGCGCTCTGGGCGGTCTCGGCCGCGCCGTCCACATCGAGGAGTCCCCCGCGGCGGACGCCACGCTCGCGCGCCGCCACGCACGCGTGGAGATCGCGACGACCCGCGAGCACCGCGCCCTGGACGTGGCACTCGCGGTCCGAGCGGCAGTCGCCGCGGCACTCCCGGACCACCCGTCAGTGGCCGTCCTGATCACAGCCGTCGAGCAATGACCCGACAGGAGCGACCGGGACGAGCGCCCCGCAGGGGCGCGGGGAACTGCGCGCCCAGCCACAACACACCCGCACATGGAAACCGGCCGCCCAGCGGCACTCCCGGACCACCCCTCGGTGACCGTCCTAATCACAGCCGTCGAACAAAGACCCGACAGGAGCGACCGGGACGAGCGCCCCGCAGGGGCGCGGGGAACTGCGCGCCCAGCCACAACACACCCGCACATGAAACCGGCCGCCCAGCGGCACTCCCGGACCACCCCTCGGTGACCGTCCTAATCACGGCCGTCGAACAATGACCCGACAGGAGCGACCGGGACGAGCGCCCCGCAGGGGCGCGGGGAACTGCGCGCCCAGCCACAACACACCCGCAGATGAAACCGGCCCTCCAGCGGAGCGCCTAGTCGCCGAGCCCCGCGAGATCCCGCAGCCGACGCCCCTGCGCCGCGCGCTCGGCGGTGCGCTGCTCCTCGTACGTACGACCGGAGACACCTTGCAGCAGCGCCTTGGTCTCGATGACCGCGTCGCGCGGCGCGGCGAGCAGCGCGGCCGCCAAGTCGCTCACGGACGCGTCGAGCTGGTCCGCGGGCACGACGAGGTTGGCGAGGCCCACGCGCTCGGCCTCGTCCGCTTGGACGAACCGCCCGGTGGCGCAGATCTCCAGCGCGCGGGCGTAGCCGACAAGACCCACGAGGGGGTGCGTGCCGGTGAGGTCGGGCACCAGGCCCAGGCTGGTCTCGCGCATGGCGAACTGCACGTCGTCCGCGACGATCCGCAGGTCACAGGCGAGCGCGAGCTGGAAGCCCGCACCGATGGCATGCCCCTGGACGGCGGCGATGGACACGATGTCGCTGCGCCGCCACCAGGTGAACGCCTCCTGGTACTCGGCGATGGTGGCGTCGAGGACGCCGTCGTCGCCGCGCGCGAGGTCGATGAAGGACGGCTCACCGTCGAAGCCCTCGGGCGTGAACGCCTGCCGGTCGAGGCCCGCGGAGAAGGACTTGCCCTCACCTCGGAGCACCACGACGCGGACACTGCCCGGCAACATCCGGCCTGCCTCGGCCAACGCCCTCCACAGCGCGGGAGATTGGGCGTTGCGCTTGGCCGGGTTGGCCAGCGTCACCGTGGCGACGGCCTCGTCGACAGTCAGGCGTACGCCGTCCTTGTCGAGTACCGGTGCGGGTCCGCCGAGTTCACTTCCGGGCGAAACCATGGGGGCCTCCGATGGTGGTGTGCGGTCGGTGCGAGCGCGCGAGCGCCCGTAAGTGACTGCACAGTAACCACCCGGCCGATCAACCGATCGACCGGGTGGCCACCGTCGAAGCCGGTGAACCGCCCGCAGCCGTCAGCCGGCCGCGGCCTTCTTGCCTCGCGTCGCCCCGCCGCGTCCCCGCAGCGTGACTCCGGATTCGCTGAGCATGCGGTGCACAAAGCCGTACGAACGGCCGGTCTCCTCGGCCAACGCCCGGATGCTCGCACCGCCGTCGTACTTCTTCTTCAGGTCTGCCGCGAGCTTGTCGCGCGCGGCGCCGGTTACCCGGCTGCCCTTCTTCAGAGTCTCGGCCACCCGTGCCTCCTCATGGGAAGTGCGCTCTGGACTTCTCATGATCACCCCTTCCGGGCTTCCTGGCCACCCATTCGGCAAGGTCCGTACGACAAGGTTTGCCGCTCCAGAACGGGCCACCACGAGCGGAATTAACGATTCCGCGCATTGAATTCCGTACGTCCGAATGGGTTGTCGAGCGAAGTGCCAGGTCAGCGCGGTGGCGGGCGAGAACCTCGGTCCACGCCCGCCACACAAGAGAAATCCGTGTATCGCGCACCTCGGTACGAGGCGGCCTCACACAGATGAAGGATCACGGATCGGCCGAATGATCCATACGCAGTGGATCATTTATTCGATCAATCAAAGTGGACCCTTCTCGCGGGGCCCGTGGATCAGGCGAGTGCGACCAGATCCGCGTAGTCCTGGCCCCACAGGTCCTCGACGCCGTCGGGCAGCAGGATGATCCGCTCCGGCTGGAGGGCGTCCACCGCGCCCTCGTCGTGCGTGACGAGGACGACCGCGCCCTTGTACGTGCGCAGGGCGCCGAGGATCTCCTCGCGGCTCGCCGGGTCGAGGTTGTTGGTGGGCTCGTCGAGGAGCAGGACGTTGGCGGAGGAGACGACCAGGGTCGCCAGGGCGAGGCGGGTCTTCTCGCCGCCGGAGAGCACACCCGCCGGTTTGTCGACGTCGTCCCCGGAGAAGAGGAACGAGCCGAGCGTCTTGCGGACCTCGACGAGGTCCAGGTCGGGCGCGGCCGAGCGCATGTTCTCCAGGACCGTGCGCTCCGGGTCGAGGGTCTCGTGCTCCTGGGCGTAGTAGCCGAGCTTGAGGCCGTGGCCCTCGATGACCTGGCCGGTGTCGGGCTTCTCGGCGCCGCCGAGGAGCCGCAGGAGCGTGGTCTTGCCCGCGCCGTTGAGGCCGAGGATGACCACGCGCGAGCCCTTGTCGATGGCCAGGTCGACGTCGGTGAAGATCTCCAGCGAGCCGTACGACTTCGAGAGGCCCTCCGCCATCAGCGGCGTCTTGCCGCACGGCGAGGGGTCCGGGAAGCGCAGCTTGGCGACCTTGTCGCTCTGGCGCACCGCCTCCAGGCCCGCGAGGAGCTTGTCGGCACGCTTGGCCATGTTCTGCGCGGCGACGGTCTTGGTGGCCTTGGCCCGCATCTTGTCGGCCTGCGAGTGGAGCTGGGAGGCCTTCTTCTCGGCGTTCTGGCGCTCGCGCTTGCGGCGCTTCTCGTCGGACTCGCGCTGCTGCTGGTAGAGCTTCCAGCCCATGTTGTAGACGTCGATCTGGGTGCGGTTGGCGTCCAGGTAGAAGACCTTGTTGACGACCGTCTCGACGAGGTCGACGTCGTGGGAGATCACGATGAAGCCGCCCCGGTACGTCTTCAGGTAGTCCCGCAGCCAGACGATGGAGTCGGCGTCGAGGTGGTTGGTGGGCTCGTCCAGGAGGAGCGTGTCGGCGTCCGAGAAGAGGATCCGGGCCAGCTCGATACGGCGGCGCTGACCACCGGAGAGCGTGTGCAGGGGCTGGCCGAGCACACGGTCGGGGAGGTTGAGCGCGGCGGCGATGGTGGCGGCCTCGGCCTCGGCGGCGTACCCGCCCTTGGTGAGGAACTCCGTCTCCTGGCGCTCGTACTGCCGCATCGCCTTGTCGCGGGTGGCACCCGAGCCGCTGGCGATGCGCTGTTCGTTCTCGCGCATCTTGCGGATGAGTACGTCAAGTCCGCGGGCGGAGAGGATGCGGTCGCGGGCCAGCACGTCGAGGTCGCCGGTGCGGGGGTCCTGCGGGAGGTAGCCGACCTCTCCGGAGCGGCTGATGGTGCCGCCGGCCGGGATGCCCTCACCGGCGAGGCACTTGGTGAGCGTGGTCTTGCCCGCTCCGTTGCGGCCGACCAGGCCGATGCGGTCGCCCTTGGCGATGCGGAAGGTGGCGTTCTCGATGAGGATGCGGGCGCCGGCGCGCAGCTCGATGCCGGAAGCGGTGATCACGGACAGACTCCAGGGCAGGGGGGATGGACGGCGGAGGGGCTGATGAAGGCGATCACGCCGTCTAATGCACGAGGAGAATGGCCATGCGGCCAATTCTAACGGGGCCGCGCAAACACTTTTTCTGCCCGGTTCGGTACGCCGTCGGGGGCGGCCCCCGGCAGCTCGTTGCCCAGGGGCGTTCGGCTCGGCACGATCCGGCCGAGGTCGTCCACCGCGATCAGCTGCGAGGTCCAGGGGGTGGCGGCGTCGCCGCAGGGCTGGGCGACCAGCAGCGCGTTCCCGTGGCGTACGGAGCGGGCCGGCTCGAAGGCGCAGCCGCCGCGGGCGGGCAGCACCCAGCGCAGGTCGCCGTCGACGCCGCGGTAGGCGGCGATGCGGTGCGGGGTGACGACCGCGATCATGCGGCCCCGCTGGTCGAGCGGCCGCAGGACTCCGGCGCCGCCGCGGGCGGCGGGGGTGCGCAGCCAGGCGGCGCTGCCGGGGATGGCGCGGTGCCAGCGGACGGCGCTGCCGTCGGCGCGGGTGTCGGTGACCAGGCCGTCGCTCCAGAGCGCGACGGCGTGGCCGGGGGCGGGGAGCAGTGCGAGCGGGCGGTGTCCCTCGCGGCCGTAGGTCCAGCGGGCGCGGGCGGTGGCCGGGTCGTACGCCTCGACGGTGTGCCCCTTCGTGCGGAGCTCGGGGGCGGCGCCGGCGGCGGCCACGCGCGCGTGGACGGTGATGTGGTCTCCGTAGGGGGCCGGGCGCGAGTGGTGGGCGGCGGTGATCAGCGGGAGGGCGAGGAGGGCGAGGGCCACCGGGAGGGCGAGCCGGGAGCCGCGGCGGGCCGCCGACGCCCGCGGTCCGGTCGCCCGCGGTCCCGACGCCCGCGGTCCGGTCGCCCTCAGTCCCGACGCCCCTGATCCCGACGCCTCCCGTCCCGACGAACCCGATCCCGACGCCTCGCTCGGTGCGACGGCCCCCTTTGGTACCCACCTCACGACGCGCCCCTTTGGTACCCATGCCCGGCCGATGCCCACGGCCCGTTCCCGGCCGATGCCCACGGAACAGGCGCAGAGCGTAGCGGCGGCGGCAGCGCGTGCCCCGGCCGTCCGGCGCGCCACTCGGCGGGCGTCCCCCGTTCGGACCTCCGTCCGGCGCCGCTCGGAGAGGGGCATATCGGGATGAAGGGGCCGAATGATCGGCGTGGGACTGCGGACGCCGCCCCGGATGCGCGGCAGAGGGTGGTGCGCCCATGCGGTTCGACGACGACGCCGAGCTGGACACGTCCGAGGTGCAGGACGTACGAGGCAGCCGGATCCCCGGCGGCAGGGCGACGGTCGGCGGCGGCATCGCGGGTCTGATCGCGCTGGTCCTCGCGCTGCTCTTCGGGGTCGGCCCCGACCAGCCCCTGGCGGCCCGTAGGGGCGCGGCACCACTGCTAACGTCGGCTTGTCCGACAACGGAGTTGTGGGGCCTACCGCCGGACGGGCGGAACGTCAAGCCTGTGGAGACCAGGTAAGACCACTCCTCACGGAGCGGCACCGGTCGCTGAAGCAGGAACCCCTGGTGGTACCGCGTAGCGGTACGGACCGCAATCGCCGCCCTTCAAGGCGGCGAGGACGTCAAACCCCTCCGGTGTGCACCTGGAAGGCCGCGCGGCGCACCGCCTTCGCGAGCGCCGGGTCGGGGTGGGCTGCGGCGAGCGCGACCAGGACCTGGACGGTGCGGGGGTGGCCGATCCTGCGTACCTCGTCCAGGAGCGCGGGCACCGTGGGCTGGACCGCGGACTCCAGGTGGCGGATGAGCAGATGGGTCTCCCCGTGGTCGGCGACGGCCGCGGCGGTGTCGACCCACAGCCATGTCGACTCGTCACGGGTCAGGACCAGGTGGACGTCCTCGGGGTCGGCGCCCTCCTGCTCGGCCAGCCAGATCAGGGCGTAGGGCCGCAGCGAGGCCTCGTCCACGACGGCCCGCACCTCTGCCTCGGCCGGGGCGCCGACCACCCGCAGGGCCTCGAAGGCGAGGCCGCGCAGCAGGGCGTCGTCGCCGCGGGCGGCCTCCAGGAGCTCGGTGACGGCGCTGCCGACGGGGCGGGCGGCGAGCCAGGCGCGGTATTCGGCGCGGGCCGCTTTGGGGCGGAGGCGCGCGCAGCCGCGCAGCATGTCGGCGGCCGCCTGCTCGATGTGGCCCGCCGGGCTCTGCGCGGCGACGCAGATCTGCTCCAGCTTGACCCAGACCGCCCAGCTGCCGAGCGGCGTGAGCGTGGCCTGCCCGTCGGCGTACGTCAGCGCGCCGACGGCGGCGAGGCCGCGCAGGGCCCAGTCCAGGAGGGTGGCCAGGGAGGGGGCGTCATCGGGATCCACCGGCTCGGGCTGCGGGCCGTAGGGGATCTCGCAGCGTTCCGTGCGCAGTTCCGTGACGCGCTGGTCCAGGAGGTCCAGGAGCTGCGACACGGGGACGGGGCCCGCCGAGAGCTGAAGGAGGGTGAGGAGCTGCGGCATGGCCTCGACCGTCTCGGCGACGACCACGGGCGGCAGTTCGCGTGATGCCGCGTGCGCGAGGGACCAGGCGTCGAACAGGGCGACCCAGCCGCGCAGCACGGCGGCGTCGTCACGGTCCCAGGCGCGCAGGCGCCAGCCGGGGCGCGCGCTGTCGCCGTGCACCTCGACGAGGCCCGCGAGGCGTGCGGTGTCCCAGTCGGACCTGACTTGATCCTCGGTCAGCGCGAGCTCCGTGGCGGCCCGTTCCGCGGTGTTGGCGGAGAGGGTTCCTTTGCCGTCGCGCTCTCCCCCGCCGCTTCCCGGGCGCAGGGAAGTGTCGGCCCAGCGGGCCACCCGCACGGCGTCGGCGAGACCGGCGCGGGCCATGCGGGCCAGTTCGGCGGGGGCCGGGGTGCCCTCGGGCGGCCGGGGCGCGGGACGGCGCGAGCGGGCCTCCGTCACTGCGCCGGGGGCGGCCAGGGGGCGCGCTGCGCCGCGATCCGCCGCCGCTCGCCTCTCGGCCATCGGGGACTGAGCACGGACGAGTCGGAGCCTTGAGTCGCGCGGGATACGGGACGTCACGGGAGCAGTCTTCCTGTTGACCGTCCGAAAACCCAAACGGAATGCCTTCGTGAGGCTCCGGAGCGCTACGTCCTGGCTGTGCGGGGTGCTACATCAGGGGCGTGAGGAAGCGGCGCAGCGCCTCTTCGTAGCCTGCGGGGTCCGCGTTCCACATGGCTCCGTGGGGTGCATCCGGAACCCGGTGGAGAGTGACGAGTTCCGGGCGCCGCGCGGCCAGTCGGCGGGACAGGTCCCAGGGGGCGATGACGTCGTCGGGGCCGTGGAAGAGCAGGGTCGGCACCTTGAGCACGTCGGGGTCGGCGGCCTCCAGGATGCGGTCGCCGCGCAGGCCGGTCCGCCCCTGGGCGGCGCGCACCGCGAGCGGGAGCAGGAAGCCCGGCGTGCGCCGGGCCGCGGCGAGGGCGCGCAGGGTGACCTCCCAGTCGAGCACCGGGGAGTCGAGCACGAGGCCGCTGATGCGGTCGCGCAGGGCCGAGTACGCGGCGGCGTGCAGGGCCATGGCCGCGCCGGTGGACCAGCCGTGCACGATCACGTTCTCGGCGCCGTAGCGCACGGCGTAGCGGATGGCCGCGTCCAGGTCGCGCCACTCGGTCTCGCCGAGGTGGCCGAGGCCGTCCGGGGAGCGGGGTGCGCCGAGGTCGCCGCGGTAGGCGAGGTCGAGGACCGGGAACCGCAGGCGGTGCAGGAAGTCCATGACGACCATGGGGTGCTCGCGGGTGGTGCCGAGGCCGTGCACGGTGATCACCCAGGTGTCGCGGGCGCCGGGTACGAACCAGGCGGGCAGGCCGCCGAGTTCGCCGGGGATGTCCACGTCCGCGTGGTCGATGCCGAGTGCGGCGTGCGGGTCGCCGATGTACACCTGCGGGGTGAGCCAGGCCCGTGCGCCGGGGTCGAGGGTGCCGTGGGTGACGGCTTCCAGGCGGCGTACGACGGTGTCCGCCTCGTGTGCCGCGGAGTCGACGACCGGGCCGATCACCGCGTGGCTGCCGTCGCCGCTCAGGCCGTATCTGCCGGGGCGCAGGCTCGCGAGGGCGCGGGTCAGGGTGATCTGGCCGGCCGCCGTGGCGTGGACCGTGAGCCGGGGCTCGGTCGGCAGGGGGCGGCCTGCCGGGGCCTTGAGGGCGGCGTTGCTGGCGAAGCGGCCCGCCGCTATGGCGGCTGCGCCGGCCAGGAGGGCGGTCGCTGCGGCGGTGACGGCCGGTGCCGTCGCTTTGGCTGGGCGCACCTGTCCAGTGTCGGCGGGGTGGCTTGGTAGGGCC
>NZ_SRIC01000273.1 GCF_004684775.1 Streptomyces sp. MZ04 | reverse complement strand
GGGTGGGGCGGTGGCAACCCCAAGGCCGCAGGCCGGCCCCCTCACGCCCCCGGCAGCTCCGGGGCGCTCTTCGGCGGGGTTTCCTCCAGTGCCGCCAGCGCCAGGCGGATCGCCTCGTCCAGTTGGGGGTCCGCGCCGGATGCGTAGTCGTCCGGCGTCGTCACCACCTCCACGTCCGGGTCGACGCCGTAGTTCTCGACGCCCCACTCGTATCCCTCGAGCCAGAACGCGTACTTCGGCTGGGTCACCAGCGTCCCGTCCACCAGGCGGTACCGGCTGTCGAACCCGATCACCCCGCCCCACGTCCGCGTCCCCACCACGGGCCCGATCCCCAGCGCCTTGATCGCCGCGTTCACGATGTCCCCGTCGGAACCGGAGAACTCGTTGGCGACGGCGACGACCGGTCCACGGGGCGCGTCCGCCGGGTAGCTGTACGGCCGCGCGCCGCGCGGCAGGTCCCAGCCGATGATCTTCCGGGCGAGTTTCTCCACGACCAGCTGGGACGTGTGCCCGCCACGGTTCTCGCGTACGTCCACCACGAGACCGTCCCGGGCGACCTCCACCCGCAGGTCCCGGTGGATCTGCGCCCACCCGGGAGCCTGCATGTCCGGCACGTGCAGATAGCCGAGCCGGCCCCCTGAGCGCTCATGGACGTACGCACGACGGTCCGCGACCCAGGCGTGGTACCGCAACGGCTCCTCGTCGTCGACGGGGATCACCACCGCGTGCCGCGGATCACCGCCCCCCGCGGGGGACACGGTCAGTTCGACGGGCTTGCCCGCCGTACCCACGAGCAACGGCCCGGGTCCCGTCACCGGATCGACCGGCCGCCCCGCGACGGCGAGCAACGCGTCGCCGGCCCGCACCGCGACCCCGGGAGCGGCGAGCGGCGAGCGGGCGCCGGGATCCGACGTCTCGGAGGGGAGGATGCGGTCGATCCGCCACGCCCCGTCAGCGCCCCGCGAGACATCCGCCCCGAGCAGCCCCTGCCGCGCCGCGGACGTCCCCCAGGACCCGCGCCCGACGACGTACGCGTGCGACGTGCCGAGCTCTCCGGCGACCTCCCACAGCAGGTCCACGAGATCGTCGTGCGTGGCGACGCGGTCGAGCACCGGCCGGTACCGGTCGAGCGCCCCGGCCCAGTCGACCCCGCCGAGGTCGGGCCGCCAGAAGTTGTCCCGCATGAGCCGCCCGGCCTCGTCGTACATCTGGCGCCATTCGGCGGCGGGGTCGACGGTCTGCCGGACGCGGGTGAGGTCGACGGTGATGTTGGAGTCGGAGTTCTCGTCGCCGGAGGCACGCCGGTCGCTCGGTACGACCTTCAGCTTGCCGTCGACCCACAGCAGCACCCGCTTGCCGTCCCCGCTGACGGAGAAGTGGTCGGCGTCCGACGCCAGTTCCTCGATGCGCTGCTGTGCGAGGTCGTAGCGTTCGAGCTCGGTCTGCGGGTCGGGATCGGACGGGGTGGCGCGGGAGGCGCCGAGTACGCCCCGCACGGGGTGCCGCAGCCACAGGACGCCGTCCTTGGCGGCCCGCAGCGTGGAGTAGCGGGCGGCTTCGACGGGGAAGGGCACGATGCGGTCGGCGAGCCCGTCGAGGTCGATCCGGGTGACGGGAGCGCCCTCGCTGTCCGGGGTCTCGTCCTTGTCGGGCGCCTCGAAGGGCCGGCCGTGGCGCTGCGGCCCGAAGGGCGAGGGCGTGGTGGCGGCCAGCGTGATCAGGTAGGGCCGCGATCCGCCGACGAAGGCGAGGTCGAAGACGTGCTCGTCGTAGACGGGGTCGAAGGCGCGCGCGGACAGGAACGCCAGGTGCTTGCCGTCCAGCGTGAACGCGGGCGCGTAGTCGCGGAACCGCAGCGGGGTCGCCTCGGACACCGAGAGATCGCCCGTGTTCGCCAGCTTCAGCTGCCGCAGCGGGCGCGGTCCCGGATGCGACCAGGCGAGCCAGGCCGAGTCCGGCGAGAAGACGAGCCCGGTGGCGTCCCCGTCCTCCCCGCGGTCGACCTCGCGCACCTCACCGCTCTCCCGCTCGACGAGCAGCACACGGCCGTCGTGCGAGGCGACGGCGGCCCGGCTGCCGTCGGGCGCCATGGCGAGCCCGAGCACCCGGCCCAGCTGCCCGGCGGCGATCCTGCGGGGCGTCGCACCCGGCGCGAGCCCCGTGGCGGGCGCGAACTGGAGCGCGTCGTCGCCCTCCGCGTCCGTGACCCAGACGACGTGTTCCTCGCCGTCGACGCGGAACGTGCGCGGCAGCCGTGCCCGCACACCGTGCTCGACGGCGAGGGCGCGGGCGGGCCCCTCGCGGTGGGTCACCCAGTGCACGCCGCCGCGTACGGAGACGGCGCTGCCGCGCCCCGTGTGGTCGGGGGCGGCGGCACCGAACCAGCGCGCCGCGCTCACGGGGAACGGCTGGAGGTCGGTGCGCTGGCCGCCGAGGCGGATGTCGATGCGGCGCGGCTCGGCGTCCACCAGGTCGTCCAGGAGCCAGAGTTCGCCCGCGGAGGCGTAGACGACGCGTGTGCCGTCGGTGGCGGCGTGCCGGGCGTAGAAACCGTCGGCCGCCGTGTGCCGGCGCAGATCCGAGCCGTCGGGCAGCGAGGAGTAGGCGGCCCCGACGCCTTCGTGGTCGGAGAGGAAGGCGATGCGCTCCCCCACCCACAGCGGGTACTCGATGTTCCCTTCGAGCTCTTCATGGACGCGTACGAAGCGGTCGTCGTCGCCCTCGTCACCGGCGCCGACGCGCCGGATCCACAGCTTCCCCGCCGCGCCGCCCCGGTACCGCTTCCACCAGGCGGCCTCGCGCCCCATCGGCACGGAGAGCAGCAGGACTTGACCGTCCTGAGGGCCGTACGTGAGATCGCCGACGAGTCCGTACGGCAGCGTTTCGGCGGGCCCGCCGTCCAGCGGGACGGCCCGCGCCCAGCTGCGGCGCAGCGATGCCTGACCGTACGTACTGGTCGCGAGGACCTGTCCGTCCGGGGTCCAGCCCCGCACGGACGTACGCGAACTCCCCCAGTACGTAAGGCGCTTGGAGGATCCGCCGTCGACCGGGGCGACATGCACCTCGGGGGCGCCGTCCCGTGTGGAGGTCCAGGCGAGGGTCGTGCCGTCCGGGGAGATGCGGGGGTGGTTCACCGGCATGTTGTCGGCGCTGACGCGCCATGCCCGGCCGCCGTCGAGGGGGGCGACCCAGACGTCGTCCTCAGCGGTGAAGGCGACCAACTCGCCGCGCAGATGCGGAAACCGAAGATACGCAGGGTGTCCAGTCAGTGTCACACAGCCAGCCTAAGCAGGTCGGCGGAGCCGGTCAGCGTTTTGGATCACTTGCCCTTGAAGGTCGGGTCGGGAGCGGCGGGCGGCGGATCGGGCGTGACGGTCACCGTGACGGTGGGACCGGGTTGCCGGGTCGGCTTGTCGCCGTCATGGTCACCATCACCGTTGCCGCCATTGCCGTTGCCGCCATTGCCGTTGCCGCCATTGCCGTTGCCGTCGTCGCCCCCGGAGCAGTCGCCGAGCACGTCCACCCGGAACCACTCCTTGCCGTCGACCCTGGCGGTCAGGTTCCCGCGTACGCAGTGACCGTCGACGACGGACGTCACCGTCCCCTTGACGGTGATGTCGCCGGTGTCGTCGGACCCCTTGCCGTTCTTGCCGTCCTTGGCCTGCCCCTGGCAGTCGACATGGGCGACGGCGTCGACCGGACCGCCGCTGGACGGGGTGACCTCGTCCTTGAAGCGGGCGGTGCAGCTGATCCACAGCACGCCGAGGTGCTGCCGCTCCAGTTCCTTCGTCGCCATCTCGTCGGTGGTGATCGCGATGGAGGAGGTGTTCATGTCCCCGTCGACGGGATCGCACGCGGCGCCCCCGATCACCGCGGCCCCCGCGAGCCCGACGGCGTACAGCACCCGCCGACGCCGCCCGCGCACGTCCACCGCACGATCCCGTAAGCGCCTCAATGCCCCCATGGGCGGCAGCGTGCCACCGCGGGCCGCCTGACGGTAGACCGCTTTTCGTCCACTCCGGAACACCGGGGAGACGCGTGCCCCGGCCCGGTCACGTCATCTCCGAGGGCCACTGGGAGTACGGATCGCTGGTGGACATGACCGACAACGACGACCGGAAGTGGCTCAACCTCTACGAGCCCGGATCCGTCCGGCTGCTCGAGAGTGCCCTCAGCCGCGCAGCAGCAGCCACTGCTGCAGCTCCACCAAGTTCCCTTCCGGGTCCTTGAGATGGGCGACCCGCATGCGGTCGGTCATGGGCGCGGGGCCCTGGGTGATGACCCCGCCGCGCTCGACGATCCGGCCGCAGTACGCGTCGAGGTCGTCGACCCGCAGCACCACCAGTGAGCGGTGCCCCGTCGCCGGCTCCTCCAGTTCGCCCAGGAGTTGAGCCATCATCGAGCGGTCCTGGAGCGCGATGCCCGCGGAGCCGGTCGCCGGACTGAATTTCTCGTACGGTCCGTCCACCGCCCCCGACTGCGGCTTGAGGCCGAGGACTTCGGCGTAGAAGTGGTAGCAGGCGCTGAAGTCCGATACGAGCAGCCGCACTTGGGCCAGTTCCATGGCATCCCCCTTACCTTGCGCGGGGGTTCAGGACCAGCGGCCCGTGCGTCCGAGCAGCAGTGCGGCCGCCGCCGTCCCCGCGGTCGATGTACGCAACACGCTACGCCCCAGGCGGTACGGCTTCGCACCCGCGGCGGCGAAGGCCGCGAGCTCGTCCGGCGACACGCCGCCCTCGGGGCCGACCACCAGGACGATGTGCCCGGCCGCCGGAAGCTGCGCCGTGGCCAGCGGTTCGCTGCCCTCCTCGTGCAGGACGGCCGCGAGGTCCGCCTCCGCGAGCAGCGCGGCGACCTGCTTGGTCGTCGCCGCGTCCGCGACCTCCGGGAAGCGCACCCGGCGCGACTGCTTGCCCGCCTCGCGCGCCGTGGCCCGCCACTTGCCGAGCGCCTTGAGCCCGCGCTCGCCCTTCCACTGCGTGATGCAGCGGGACGCCGACCAGGGCACGATCGCGTCGACGCCGGTCTCCGTCATGGTCTCCACGGCGAGTTCACCGCGATCGCCCTTGGGCAGCGCCTGCACAACGGTGATCCGGGGCTCCTCGGGAGCTTCTTCCCGTACGGCGTCCATCCGCACGATCAGCCGGTCCTTGCCCTCGGTCTCGAGGACCACGCAGTCCGCCCAGCGCCCGGCGCCGTCGGTGAGGACGAGCTCCTCCCCGGGGTCAAGACGCTTCACGGAGACGGCGTGCCGCCCTTCGGGGCCATCGAGTACGTAGCGTCCTTCGCCGCCCGCGTCGAAGTGCTCGACCACGAAGACGGGCGCGGTCATGCCTGGCTCCCGGGCTGGTTCCCCTGCTGCCCCCCGGCGGCCAACGCGGCCTTCGCCGTGGCGAGTTCGACCGCGAGGACCTCGACGAGCTGCCCGGCGGGCAGCTCCCGCGCCATCCGGTGCCCCTGCCCGGCCCAGAGCGCCATGCCCTGCGCGTCACCGGCCTTGGCGGCGGCCTTGCGCAGGCCGCTGGTGAGGTGGTGGACCTGGGGGTAGGCGGCGGGGGCGTACGGGCCGTGCTCGCGCATGAAGCGGTTGACCAGGCCGCGGGCGGGGCGGCCCGAGAAGGCGCGGGTCAGTTCGGTCCTGGTGAACAGCGGATTGGTCATGGCCTGCTTGTGCAGGACGTTCGCGCCCGACTCGGGGCAGACCAGGAACGCCGTGCCGAGCTGCGCCGCGTCCGCGCCCGCCGCGAGCACGGCGGCGATCTGCGCGCCGCGCATCAGGCCGCCGGCCGCGACCACGGGGATCTGCACGGTCTCGCGCACCTGCGCGATGAGCGAGAGGAGGCCGAGCCCGGAGCCGTCCGTCTCGGGGTTGTCGCGGTGCGTGCCCTGGTGGCCGCCCGCCTCGATGCCCTGCACGCAGACGGCGTCGGCGCCGGACCACTGCGCGGTCTGTGCCTCTTCGGGGGTGGTGACCGTGGCGACGGTGATCGTGCCGACGCGGGCGAAGGCGTCGAAGACGTCGCGGGTGGGGCACCCGAAGGTGAAGGAGACGACCGGCACGGGGTCGTCGATCAGAATGGCGAGCTTGGCGTCGAAGCCGTCGTCGCGGCCGCTGTCCGGATCGCCGAGCTGTGTCTCGTACCAACTGGCCTCGCCCGCGAGCTGGCTGCGGTACACATCGACGGCGGCGGCGTCGGCGTACTCGGGCTGCGGCATGAAGAGATTCACGCCGAAGGGCCGAGCGGTGAGCCCCCGCAGCTGTTTGATCTCCTGATACATCCCGTCGGCCGTTTTGTACCCGGCGGCGAGGAAGCCGAGCCCCCCGGCCTCGGACACGGCGGCGGCGAGCTGCGGACAGGAAGCACCGCCCGCCATGGGGGCCTGCACGATCGGATGGCGGCAGAGATCGGTCAGCGCGGTGGACATGAACGCATCGTGCCATGCCCTGGGCGGGCGGCCGAATCGCCCCTTCCGCTGGGCCGGTGAGCGGGAACCACCTTCCCCGCCCACCTACCCGTCACTCGGCGCTACCGCCCGTTGAACGCATCCTTGAGACGCGAGAACAGCCCCTGCTGCCCCGGCTGGAACTGCCCCGTGGGCCGCTCCTCGCCCCGCAGCTGCGAAAGCTCCCTCAGCACCCGCTCCTGCTCGGCATCGAGCTTCGTCGGCGTGAGGACCTCGACGTGGACGATCAGATCGCCACGGCCGCCGCCCCGCAGATGCGTGATGCCGCGCCCGTGCAGCGGGACGGACTGCCCCGACTGCGTACCGGGACGGATGTCGATCTCCTCGAGCCCGTCAAGCGTCTCGAGCGGCACCTTGGTGCCGAGAGCCGCCGCCGTCATCGGGATCGTCACCGTGCAGTGCAGATCGTCCCCGCGCCGCTGGAACACGGCGTGCGGCAGCTCGTGGATCTCCACGTACAGGTCACCGGCGGGGCCGCCGCCGGGGCCGACCTCGCCCTCGCCCGCGAGCTGGATCCGCGTGCCGTTGTCGACACCGGCGGGGATCTTCACGGTCAGCGTCCGCCGCGACCGGATGCGGCCGTCGCCGGCGCACTCGGGGCACGGCGTGGGCACGACCGTGCCGAAGCCCTGACACTGCGGGCAGGGCCGCGACGTCATGACCTGGCCGAGGAAGGACCGCGTGACCTGCGACACCTCACCGCGACCGCGGCACATGTCACACGTCTGAGCGGACGTCCCGGGGGCCGCCCCCTCACCGCTACAGGTCGTACACACCACAGCGGTGTCGACCTGAATGTCCTTGGTGGTCCCGAAGGCGGCCTCGTCGAGGTCGATCTCCAGACGGATCATGGCGTCCTGGCCACGGCGCGTGCGCGAGCGCGGTCCGCGCTGCGACGCCGTACCGAAGAACGCGTCCATGATGTCCGAGAAGTTCCCGAACCCGCCCTGCCCGAAGCCGCCGGCACCGCCGCCGCCCGCCTGGGACAGCGGGTCGCCGCCGAGGTCGTAGACCTGCTTCTTCTGCGGGTCCGACAACACCTCGTACGCGGCGTTGATCTCCTTGAAGCGCTCCTGAGTCTTCGGATCCGGATTCACATCCGGGTGAAGCTCACGCGCCAGCCTCCGGAAGGCCTTCTTGATCTCGTCCTGGGAAGCGTCGCGGCGCACGCCGAGTACGGCGTAGTAGTCCGTGGCCACTTACGACTCCGCCAGGATCTGTCCGACGTAACGTGCCACTGCGCGTACTGCTCCCATCGTTCCCGGATAGTCCATGCGGGTCGGTCCGACCACGCCGAGTTTGGCTACTGCCTCGCTGCCCGAACCGTAGCCGACCGAGACCACGGACGTGGAGCTGAGTCCCTCATGGGCGTTCTCATGACCGATCCGTACGGTCATGCCCGAATCCGTCGCCTCGCCAAGCAACTTGAGGAGTACGACCTGCTCCTCGAGCGCCTCGAGGACGGGCCGGATCGTGAGGGGAAAGTCATGTCCGAAGCGGGTGAGATTGGCCGTTCCGCCGATCATCAGCCGCTCCTCGGTCTCCTCGACGAGGGTTTCGAGAAGCGTGGAGAGCACCGTGGCCACCGTGCCCCGGTCCTCCGCGTCGAAGGAGTCCGTCATGTCCTGCACCAGCTGCGGCACGTCCGCGAAGCGACGGCCCGCGACCCGGCTGTTGAGCCGCGCCCGCAGATCCGCGAGCGAGGTCTCGCCGAACGGGGCGGGGCAGTCGATCATGCGCTGCTCGACCCGTCCGGTGTCCGTGATCAGTACGAGCATCAGGCGGGCCGGGGCCAGCGAGAGCAGCTCCACGTGCCGCACCGTCGACCGCGTGAGCGACGGGTACTGAACCACCGCGACCTGCCGGGTCAGCTGCGCGAGCAGTCGCACCGTACGGGCGACCACGTCATCGAGGTCGACGGCACCGTCGAGGAAGTTCTGGATGGCCCTGCGCTCGGGCGCCGCCATCGGCTTGACGCCGGCAAGGCGGTCGACGAAGAGGCGATACCCCTTGTCGGTCGGGATGCGCCCCGCGCTCGTATGAGGCTGGGCGATGAACCCTTCCTCCTCCAGCGCCGCCATGTCGTTGCGGACGGTCGCCGGGGAGACGCCGAGGCTGTGCCGTTCGGTGAGGGCTTTGGAGCCGACGGGCTCCTCCGTCCCCACATAGTCGTGGACGATGGCGCGCAGCACCTCGAGCCTGCGTTCACTGAGCATCCGCGCACACCTCCTGCGGTTCGTCCACCGTTTCGCCCTGACACTTGTCTGCCCCGAGCCCCTGCCTGGCACTCCCCTCGGGCGAGTGCCAGTCCTCACCGCGCCCAGTGTACGGCCGACGGGTACGGCCCCGGCAAGGGCCGGACCTCGCGCTTCGGTACAGCGGGCGAGGCAGCGGCTGCCAACCGGTCCGCCGGGGGCTAGCGTCGGCTTATGGACGTGGCGCTGGCATGGGACGAGGCGGGCTGGGAGCGGCTCGCGCCGCACGTCGGGCGGCGGCGGCTTCCGGTGTGGGACTGCACGGCGGGCCTGGTCGTCGGCGGCGAATCGGCCCTCATGATCGAGGCGGGCTCGACCCTGCGCGAGGGCGCGGAGCTGCGGACCCAGGCCCGCCGCATCCTGGGCGGCGGCCGCCGGGTCACCCATCTCGCCCTGACCCACCCGCACTTCGACCATGTGCTCGGGGCGGCGGCGTTCGCGGGGGTCGAGCTGTACGGCGCGGTGGGCCTGGACACGCTGCTCGCGAGGGGCCGGGACGAGCTGCGGGATTCGGCGGTACGGCACGGTGTCCCCCTGGACGCCGCGGCCGAGGCCGCCGATCTGCTCGTCCACCCGCATCACATGGTGTGCGGGGAGTGGACGCTGGACCTGGGCGGCGGGGTGCAGGTGCTGCTCGCCAATGTGGGCCCCGGCCACTCGGGCCACGACATGGCGGTCCTCGTCCCCGGCACGGACAGCTCCCCGGAGATCGTCTTCTGCGGCGACCTGGTGGAGGAGTCCGGCGAACCGCAGGCGGGTTCCGACGCGGTCCCGTCCCGCTGGCCGGCGGCGCTCGACCGGCTCCTGGACCTGGGCGGGGACGACGCGTTGTACGTCCCCGGGCACGGAGCCGTGGTGAATGCGGAGTTTGTCCGTGCGCAGCGGGCCACATTGGCGGCCCGTTTCGGCGTGTCGTAGGCAGCGGGGCCCCGCCTCTTCCTATCGTCATCCGAATGCGCCAGTACTCCCCCGACCTCACCCCGCCGTGGAAGAAGCCGAAGCCCGTGCCGGAGGTCGCCGCGGACGCGGGCCTCGTGGTGGAGGAGCTGAGCACCGGTTTCTGCGGGGCGGTGATGCGCTGCGAGAAGACGGCGGAGGGGCTGACGGTCACCCTCGAGGACCGCTTCGGCAAACACCGCGTCTTCCCGATGACGCCGGGCGCCTTCGCTTGGGAGGGCCGCACGGTAACGCTGGTACGAGCCTCCGCCTCCGCTCCGGCACGTCCCACCCGCACCGCTTCCGGTTCGGTGGCGGTGCCGGGGGCGCGGGCCCGGGTCGCCCGCGCGGGTCGCATCTACGTCGAGGGCCGCCACGACGCGGAGCTCGTGGAGCGGGTCTGGGGCGACGACCTGCGTATCGAGGGCGTCGTCGTCGAATACCTGGAGGGCATCGACGACCTCCCCGCGATCGTCGCGGAGTTCACCCCCGGCCCGGACGCCCGCCTCGGCGTCCTGGTGGACCACCTGGTCCCCGGTTCGAAGGAGTCCCGCATCGCGGCGTCGGTGACCAGCGCCCACGCACTGGTCGTCGGCCACCCGTACATCGACGTGTGGGAGGCGGTGAAGCCGGGGTCTGTGGGGATCGCGGGGTGGCCCCGGGTCCCCCGGGGCCAGGACTGGAAGACCGGCGTCTGCCACGCCTTGGGCTGGGCCCCCCATACAGGCGCAGCCTGGCAGAGGATCCTCGGCTCGGTACGCAGCTACCGGGACCTGGAGCCGGAACTCCTGGGCCGCGTAGAGGAACTGATCGACTTCGTCACAGCGCCCTAACCACCCACCCGCCTTTTCAGCCCGTCCGGCGTTTGAGGACGAACTCGGCGGAGCCGGTGATCTGCCGAGCCATGAGCCCGACGGAGTCGGAAAGTTTCGGGAAGGGGCGGGGTTGGGGAAAGGAACCCGCTCTGACCGTCAGCCGACGCAACCCTCAGTCGACGAGATCCCGCACAACCCCATCCGCCAGCAACCGCCCCCGCAAGGTAAGAACCGCCCGCCCTTCCCCGTAAGGC
>NZ_SRIC01000272.1 GCF_004684775.1 Streptomyces sp. MZ04 | reverse complement strand
CTCCGTCCTGGTCCGCGTCCTGCGACGCGGAGAGATCGCCAATCCTGCCTGTGCAGGCACGCCGAGACGATTACCTGCGAAGTAAGGCGAGCCCATCACCAAGATCTACTTTCGATACGCGCCCTAGGCGGAGCCACCCTCACCCCCGGCCTCGTCGACTCCCACAGCCACCCCGTCCTGGGCCTGGACATGGCCACCGGCGAGGACCTCAGCGGCGTACGCGATCTCGAGGCACTCCGCCGGGCCCTGCGCACCGCGGCCCGCGTCGACGGCTGGATCGTCGCCTGGGGGCTCGACCACAACGCCTTCGGCGGGCGCCCCGTCGACCGCGTGCTCATCGAGGACGTACTCGACGGCGCCCCCGCCTTCATCCGCCTCTACGACGGCCACTCCGCCCTCGTCAGCGGCGCTGCCCTGCACGCGGCAGGGGTGGAGGGCCCGCGTGAGTTCGCCCAGCGGGCCAGCGTCGTCTGCGACGCGGACGGGCGCCCCACCGGTCACCTCATCGAGCACGCCGCGATGGATCTCGTCACCGCCGTCCTGCCCAAGCCCTCGTACGCCGAGCGCCGCACCCGCCTCGTCGAGCTGCTCTCCGCGATGGCCGCGACCGGCCTCACCGGCGCCCATGTGATGGACATGGGAGGCGACGACGTACCAGGCCTGCTCGCCGCGATCGAGGCGGAGACGACCCTTCCGCTGCGGCTCCGGCTCGCGCCCTGGTGCATGCCCGGAATCGGGGACGAGGGGCTCGACGAGCTCATCGCGTTGCAGGCCCAAAAAGGACGGCACTGGCTCGTCGGCGGGGCCAAGTTCTTCATGGACGGCACCGTCGAGGGCGGCACCGCCTGGCTGGAGCACGCGGACTGTCACGGGCAGGGGACCGAGGCCTTCTGGCCGGACCCGGATGCGTACACGTACGCCGTACGGCGGCTGCACGCGGCCGGGGTGCGGACGGCGACCCACGCCATCGGGGACGCCGCCGTGCGGCATGTGCTCGACACCGTCGCGGGGCTCGGCCCGAGCGGGCGCCTCGTGCACCGGATCGAGCACATCGAGACCGTCCCCGACGACACGGTGCCGAGGTTCGCGGAGCTCGGCGTCATCGCCTCGATGCAGCCGCCGCACACCGCCTACACGCGGGCCGACCACACCGATGAGTGGTCCAAGCGGCTCGGCGACGAGCGGGCCGCGCGGGCCTGGCGGACCCGGGATCTGCGGGACGCGGGCGCGGTGGTCGCCCTGGGCTCCGACTGGCCCATCGCGCACTACGACGTCCGTCAGGTGCTTACGACCGCGCGAGTGCCCCGTGGGGCGGCCGGGCCCTCGCAGGGGCTCACGGGGCTCCAGGCCCTTGAAGGCTGCACCTCGCACGCCGCGGTCGCCGCGGGTGAGGCGGCGGTGGCGGGGCGGATCGCGCCCGGCTTCCGGGCGGATCTGACGGCCTTCGGCCTCGATCCGGTGGCGGCGCCCGCCGACGAGGTGGCCGAGGCGCCGGTCCGTCTGACCGTGATGGGAGGCCACATCACACACCGGGAGGCCTGAGCCGGGGCCTCAGGTCTTCAGGGGTGGGGCGAGGGCAGAGCTCTCGCCCCGCACCGCGATCTCCCTCGGCAGGGAGTACGGCATGCTCCCGTACCAGACCCATGCCACCGCGAAGCCGAACGCGAGGCAGATCATGCCGCCCACCGCGTCCAGCCAGAAGTGGTTGGCGGTGGCCACGATCACGACCAGGGTCACCGTCGGGTAGAGCAGGCCGAGCACCTTCGCCCACGGCACCGACGCCAGGGCGAAGATCGTCAGGCCGCACCACAGGGACCAGCCGATGTGCATCGACGGCATCGCGGCGTACTGGTTCGACATGTGCTTGAGGTCGCCGGAGGCCATGGAGCCCCAGGTCTGGTGGACCAGGACCGTGTCGACGAAGTCGTTGCCGTTCATCAGGCGCGGGGGTGCCAGCGGATACAGGTAGTAGCCGAGCAGGGCCACCAACGTCGTCGCGAAGAGCACCATGCGCGTCGCCGCGTAACGCCCCGGATGCTTGCGGAACAGCCACACCAGGACACCGAGCGTGACCACGAAGTGCAGCGTCGCGTAGTAGTAGTTCATGCCGACGATGAGCCATGTCGCCGAGTTCACCGCGTGGTTGACGCTCTGCTCCACGGCAAGACCCAGGTTCTGCTCGGCCTGCCAGATCCAGTCGGCGTTGCGCAGGGCCTGTGACTTCTGTTCCGGCACGGCGTTGCGGATCAGGGAGTACGTCCAGTAACTCACCGCGATCAGCAGGATCTCGAACCAGAGCCGGGGGCGTCGGGGGGCGCGCAGTCGGCGCAGCATCGTGCGCCCCTTGCGGTCGGCTTCCTCGCCCGCGTTGGGTGCTGTGGTGGGCCGCTGCTGGCCTTCCAGTGTCGTCACAGTCATCTCACCCATAGGCACAGAGTCTGCCAGATTCACACCCTATGCCCGATCATCCCAAGGTCTGGTTCAGGTCGCATTCCCTACGCCCTACGGACGAGTGCGTCCCCCAGGGGCAGAGGCTGTTGAACCTCGAACAACCAGCTCGGGCAGGAACACGAATTCACTGTGCGGAGCGGGGGTGCCGCCGATCTCCTCGAGGAGTGTACGCACCGCGGCCTGGCCCATCGAGGGTACGGGCTTGCGCACCGTGGTCAGCGGCGGATCGGTGAACGCGATCAGGGGCGAATCGTCGAAACCGACCACCGAGACGTCGTCCGGGACCTCGAGTCCGCGCTGCCGCGCCGCCCGTATCGCCCCCAGCGCCATCATGTCGCTCGCGCAGACGACGGCCGTGCAGCCGCGGTCCAGGAGCGCGGACGCCGCCGCCTGGCCGCCCTCCAGCGTGTACAGCGAGTGTTCGACCAGCTCCGATTCGATCGCCTCGGGGTCCAGTGCCAGCTGGTCCCGCATCGTGCGTACGAAGCCCTCGATCTTCCGCTGTACGGGCACGAACCGTTTCGGGCCCAGGGCGAGCCCGATGCGCGTATGCCCCAGGGAGACGAGGTGGGTGACCGCGAGGCGCGTCGCCGCGCGGTCGTCCGGCGAGATGAAGGGCGCCCGCACCTTCGGGGAGAAGCCGTCGACCAGGACGAACGGCACGCCCTGCGCGCGCAGCCGGTCGTAGCGCCCCATGTCGGCCGTGGTGTCGGCGTGCAGGCCCGAGACGAAGATGATGCCGCTGACGCCACGGTCCACCAGCATCTCCGTCAGCTCGTCCTCCGTGGAGCCGCCCGGAGTCTGCGTCGCGAGGACCGGTGTGTACCCCTGGCGGGTCAGCGCCTGCCCGATGACTTGGGCGAGCGCGGGGAAGATCGGGTTCTCGAGCTCCGGCGTTATCAGGCCGACAAGACCCGCGCTGCGCTGCCGCAGCCGCACCGGACGTTCGTAGCCGAGCACGTCGAGCGCGGCAAGCACGGACTGGCGGGTGGCCGCGGCGACGCCCGGTTTGCCGTTGAGCACCCGGCTGACGGTCGCCTCGCTGACCCCCGCCTGCGCTGCGATGTCGGCCAGTCGCGCGGTCACAGGATTGGACTGTACCGGTCACATCTCAGGCTGCCCACCAGACCGCCGAATCCGCCGGGACGCTCACTTCGGCGGCGCCGGGATCCAGCTCCGCGCTCGACAGGAGCACGGTGCCAGGGGTGGGGATCGTGACGGCTTCGGCGGTGAGGTTCACCGTGCAGACGAGCGTGCCGCCGGGCGTCGTACGGCGGAAGGACAGGACGCCGTCGGGAGCGTCGAGCCACTCCAGGTGGCGGCCCCCGCCGAGCGCCGGGTGCTCGCGGCGCGCGGCGAGCGCGCGGCGGTAGAACTCCAGGGTGGAGCCGGGGTCGCCCTCCTGGGCCGCCACGGACAGGTCCCTCCAGCTGTCCGGCTGCGGCAGCCAGCTCGGGCCGCCCTCGACGGGGCCGAAACCGAACGGCGCCCGCTCCCCGGACCAGGGCAGCGGCACCCGGCAGCCGTCCCGCGTCCCGTCCTGCCCCCTCGTACGGAAGAACGCGGGGTCCTGGCGCACCTCGTCCGGCAGCTCGGTGACCTCGGGCAGGCCCAGCTCCTCGCCCTGGTAGAGGTACGCGGATCCGGGCAGTGCCAGCATCAGGAGCGTGGCCGCCCTGGCCCGGCGCAGGCCGCGGGCCGCGTCGCCGTCGGCGAGGCGCGTGGAGTGCCGTACGACGTCGTGGTTGGAGAGCACCCAGGTCGCCGGCGCGTGCACGGCGTTCATCGCGTCGAGGGAGCGGTCGATGACGGCGCGCAGCGCGGCGGCGTCCCAACCCGTCGTCAGATACTCGAAGTTGAAGGCCTGGTGCAGTTCGTCCGGGCGGATGTACAGCGCGCTGCGCTCCACCGTCGGCGTCCACGCCTCGGCGACCGCCGCGCGCTCACCTTCGTACGCGTCGAGGATCTGTCGCCACTCGCGGTAGATCTCGTGCACACCGTCCTGGTCGAAGTACGGCACCGCCTGCTTGCCGAGCAGCTTCACCTGCTCGCCGTGGCCGATGTCGGGCAGGCCCGCCGCCTTGATCAGGCCGTGCGCCACATCGATGCGGAAGCCGTCGACGCCGAGGTCGAGCCAGAAACGCAGGACGGAGCGGAACTCCTCGTGCACCGCCGGGTGTTGCCAGTTGAAGTCGGGCTGCTCGGGCGCGAAGAGGTGGAGGTACCAGTCGCCGTCCGCCACCCGCGTCCAGGCCGGGCCGCCGAAGACGGACTCCCAGTCGTTGGGCGGCTCGGAGCCGTCCGCACCCTTGCCCGGACGGAAGTGGAAGCGCTCCCGCCACGGCGAACCCGGGCCCTCGCGCAGCGCCCGCGCGAACCACTTGTGTTGGTCCGAACAGTGGTTGGGCACCACGTCGACGATCACCCGCAGGCCGAGCGCGTGCGCTTCCCGTACGAGATCGTCGGCGTCCGGCAGGGTGCCGAACATCGGGTCGACCGCGCGGTAGTCGGCCACGTCGTACCCGGCATCCGCCTGCGGGGACAGATAGAAGGGGGAGAGCCACACGGCGTCGACGCCGAGCCGCTGCAGATAGGGGAGTCGGGCCGTGATGCCCGGCAGATCACCCATGCCGTCGCCGTCGCCGTCGGCGAAACTGCGCGGATAGACCTGGTAGATGACGGCGTCGCGCCACCACTCACGGCGCGCGGCGGCGTCGGACGGGGCGTCGGCGGGAAGGGCGGCCGTGACGTGCTGGGTCATGAAGTCCCTCGGGGATACGGGGTGCGGACACCTCGATGAACGTCGCGCGGAAGGCGAAGGTCACGAGAACGGCATCGCGTCGCGGCCCCGCGGCTGTCATCGGGCCCCTGGAGCAATCGGCGAAGAAGCCCCCCAGAACAATCGCCGAAGAATCCGCTGCACACACCTGTACCCGAAGACTTACCCATCAGTACATTGACGCCATGTCTAATACGCAGAGCCGGGCGCCCGAGCCCGTCGCGTCCGAGCACACCGCGCTCAAGGCACGCAAAGTCTCCTTCTCCTGGGAGAACACCCCGCTCCACTGGGTGCCGGGCGACCCCTTCGTCACGCATACGATCAACGTCCTCCATCTGCTGCTGCCCGCGGGTGAACGCTGGTTCGTCCATGTGTACAAGCAGGTGCTTCCGTACATACGCGACGAGCGGCTCCGCGAGGACGTGATCGGCTTCATCGGCCAGGAGGCCATGCACTCGCAGGCCCACGACGAGGTGCTGCCCCACCTCAAGGAGCAGGGCCTCGACCCGACGCCGTACACCGCCCAGGTCGACTGGCTCTTCGAGAAGCTGCTCGGCGACAAGACGCTGCCGCCGGGCAAGGCCCGCAAGTGGTGGCTGATGGAGCGCGTCGCGATGATCGCGGCCATCGAGCACTACACCGCCTTCCTCGGCAACTGGGTCCTGAACGCCGAGGAGCTGGACCGCAGGGGCGCCGACCCGACCATGCTCGACCTGCTGCGCTGGCACGGCGCGGAGGAGGTCGAGCACCGCTCCGTCGCCTTCGAGCTGTTCATGCACGTCGACGGCGGCTACCGGCGGCGCGCGAGGACCTGGGCCACGGCCTTCTCCGCCCTGGTGTTCCTCTGGCAGCGCGGGGCACGGTTCTTCATGGAGAACGACCCGACGCTGATCGGCGGCAAGGCCTCGTTCAAGGACTTCTACCAGCGCGGCAGGCAGGGCACGCTGCCCACCACTCCCGACATGATCCGCTCCATCCCGCGCTATCTGAGCCGCGGCTACCACCCCTCCCAGGAGGGCAGCACCGAGCAGGCTCTCGCCTATCTGGCCTCCTCGCCCGCGGCGACCGCCGCCGACGCCGCGACGAACGGAGCCCGCTGACATGCCCCGCATCCGCACCGTCCTGCTCGTCGCGGGCGCGGCCGTCCTCGCCAGGCGGGCCATGCGGCGCCGCATCGACGCCTCGCCGCTGTGGCCGCTGCCCACCCTGGAGGAGCCGATATCGGGGCGCCCGCGCTCCCGCGCGCTGCGGCTCCTGGTCACCCGGCACGAGAAGGTCGCCGACGGCGTCGTACAACTGCGCCTGGAAGGCGAGGACTTGCCGCCCTGGGAGCCGGGCGCCCACCTCGACCTCGTGCTGCCGTCGGGTCTCGTCCGGCAGTACTCGCTGTGCGGGGACCCCGAGGACACCTCCTCGTACACCGTCGCGACCCGTCTGATCGGCGAGGAGCAGGGCGGCCGCGGCGGCTCGCGCGAGGTGCACGAGCAGCTTCAGGAGGGGGTGGAGGTCGAGATCCGCGGGCCGCGCAACCGCTTCCCGCTGGCCGACGCCGATGCGTACGTCTTTGTCGCGGGCGGCATCGGCATCACGCCGATCCTGCCGATGCTGCGGGCCGTCGACGCGGCGGGCCACGACTGGCGGCTCCTGTACGCGGGCCGCTCCCGCGCCTCCATGCCCTTCCTGGAGGACGTCGAGAAGCTGGGCGGGGCGGTGGACGGCCGGGTCACGGTCGCCGCCGACGACGAGGGCGGCCAACCGGACCTGACCGGATTCCTGGCCGGACTGCGGCCGGGCACCGCCGTGTACGTCTGCGGTCCCGAGGGCCTGATGGACGCGGTCGCCGAGCGCGTCCCCGAAGGCTGCGCACTCCACCTGGAGCGGTTCACGCCCCATACGTCCACCGAGGGCAACGAAGCCTTCGAGGTGGAACTGCGCCGCAGCGGACGGACGATCGACGTGCCCGCCGACTCCACGGTCCTCGCCGCGGTGCGCGCGGAGCTGCCCGACACCATGTACTCCTGCGAACAGGGATTCTGCGGAACGTGCCAACAGCGCGTCCTGGAAGGGGAGATCGACCACCGGGACGAGCTCCTGACGGACGCGGAGCGCGCGGACTCGATGCTGATGTGCGTGTCACGGGCGAACGGGGGCCGCATCGTCCTCGACCTGTGAACAGTTGGGACGGACCGGCCCCTTGGGCGGCCGGATCCGCTCGGTAAGGTGTTCGCATGACTACCGGGGTGCGCCGCAGAATGGGTGTCGAAGAGCGGCGGCAGCAGCTGATCGGGGTCGCCCTCGACCTGTTCAGCCACCGCTCGCCCGACGATGTGTCCATCGACGAGATAGCGGCGGCCGCGGGCATCTCGCGACCGCTGGTCTACCACTACTTCCCGGGCAAACTCAGCCTGTACGAAGCGGCGTTGCAGCGTGCCGCCGACGACCTCGCCGAGCGTTTCGTGGAGCCGAGGGAAGGCCCGCTGGGGGCCCGGCTGCTGCGTGTGATGGGCCGCTTCCTCGATTTCGTCGACGGCCACGGACCCGGCTTCTCCGCGTTGATGCGCGGCGGCCCCGCGGTCGGCTCGTCGACGACGAACGCGCTGATCGATTCGGTGCGCCAGGCCGCGTACGTCCAGATCCTCGCGCACCTGGGTGTCACGGACCCGCCCGCGCGGCTCGAGCTCGTCATCCGCTCCTGGATCTCGCTCGCCGAGTCCACGGCACTGATCTGGCTCGACGGGCGCCGCATTCCGCGCGCCGAGCTGGAGCTCCAACTGGTCCACGACTTCGCGGCGTTGACCGCCGTGAGCGCGGCGTTCGACGAGGAGATGGCGGACATCCTGCGCACCGTGCTCGCCGACGAACCGGCGGACGGCCTGTTCGCCGACCTGATCACCCGCCTGATCGGACTGGCCCCGCAGCAGGCCTGACCTGCGGCCCGTCGTACATTTCCCGCGTGACGACGACGGACGCCGCGGAGCGGCTGACCCACCGCCCGGCCGGCGAGGAGGACATCACCACGCTGGTCGCCCTCTACGACGGCGCCGCGCGCTGGATGCTGGAGCGGGGCATCGACCAGTGGAAGCCGGGCGGGAAGGGCGAGGAGCACTTCCGGCAGCGGATCGCTGCGGACGAGGTCTGGCTCGCGTACGACGGCACGAACGTCGCCGGAGCGTACGAGATCTGGTGGGCGGACGAGCCCGCCTGGGGCGTCCAGCCGCCGGTCGCCGGTTATGTGCACCGGCTGATGACCCGCCGGGGCGCCCCGGCAGGCACGGGCCGCGCGCTCCTGTCCCGCGCGGAACAGCGCATCGCCGAGGCGGGCCTCGACCGCTGCCGCCTGGACTGCGTGACGTCCAACCCCCGGCTGCGCGCGTACTACGAGGGCGCGGGATACGCGGTGGTGGGGGAGCTGCCGGGAAAGGTGGCGGCGGACGGGAGCACGTACGGGGTGCTGCTGCTGGAGAAGCGGCTGGGGTGAAGCCTCCCGGGGAGTGGTCCGGTGGTCGCCTCACCGCAGCGTGGAGATCTTGCCGCCGTCGGTGAGCCTGCCGCTCAGGCCCGCCCGGTCGCCTCGCCCGACCGGTGCGGCCAGGGTGTTGCCGGGCACCTTCGTGCCGCCCGACGCGGTGATCGACGCGACCTCCTTGCTGCCGCCGCCCAGCAGGTACCACGTCCCGCCGCGCGACTTCCAGCGCACCCCGGCGAGCACCGCGGGCTCGCGTCCGCCGCAGGCCGGGGCGTCCTCCGCCTTCGCCGCGACGGCGGCGGCCGCCGACCCCGGCGGCTGGAACTGCGCGAGCATCCGGCTGCCGCCGCCCCGCCAGGTGTCGGCCCGCGTGCACACCCACTGCGCGATGCCGTTGGCCTCGGGCAGCGCCTGGCGCGCGTACGCCCACGCGTTCACGGTCCGCACCCCGTTCGAGCGCGCCGCGGAGAGGGAGCACGCGGTCGGGGCCCAGTCCGCGGCGGTGGCCTCGCGCGGGGCCTGCGGGCGGCCGGCCGTCAGGTGGGCGGGGACGAGCTCGCCCAGGTCGGTGGAGAGACGGTTCGTCCCGGAGTTGTCGCGCAGTTGCAGCGCGTTCCAGGACGTGCACGAACTGGCCTGCGCGGGGCTGGCGAAGGGTTCGGTGACCCCGTCCGCGTCCCGCTCGAGGGCGGTGGCGGCCGTGCCCTTCACCAGATCACGCACCGCGACACCCTTCACCCAAGGCGCCGTCAGATACCGCACGTTGCCGTCGGTACGGTTCACGAGTACGGCACCGGCCTCGGCGCTGTTCGCGCCGTCCACGCGCGCGAAGTCGAGCGCGGCGCCGCTGGTGTCGTCCTTCGGCTCGGCGTAACGCACCACGCGAAGACCGTCGTAGAGAAGCACGACCCTGGCCGCGTCGGCCTCGCCCGCGAAGAGCAGCTGAGCGGGGCCGGGAGGAGCGCCGGCGGCCGTACCGGGCGTCGCGGACACCTGCACCGACTCGCCGGGCCGCGCCCACACCGCGAGCGCCCGGCGCAACAGGGCCTTGTCGCCGGTCAGTTCACCCCGCGCGGGCCACACGGAGAAGTCGGTCCTTGCGGACCGCTTCCACTCACCGGCGCCGACAAGCGTCAACTTCCCCGGATCCAGGGCGGCCTGCCCGGCGGGATTCTTCGCGTACGCGGGAGCCGCCGCACCGTCCGGCGCCCAGCCGTCGCCCGGCAGCCCGAGCAGCGCCCCGCACACCAGCGCGGCGGCCACCGCGACGCCCGCGGCCTTCATGTGCTGCCTGCGCCGCATCAGATCGGTGGGCCGCGCCTGCAGCGAGCAGGGGTCGAACTCGGGCGAGGCGAGGAGTTCGTACCGCGCGTCGACACCGTCGGCCTCGGCGAGCGCGGCACCGGGGTCGTCGACGCCCGCCGCGTCGAGCACCTTGCGTACGTCGCCGTCATCGAGGCGCTCGAGGCCGCGCAGCACGTACGCGGCGCGGGCCGCACCGGAGAGGGTGGAAAGCCGCTGGTCCAGGGCGAGTTCGTCGGCGCCTCCCGAGCGGGGGAAGAGGCGCAGGCCCCGGACCTGGGGGAGCAGCGGCGGGAACTGCGAGCGCTTGGGGACGGCCGTCCAGCGCAGTGGAAGACCCGCCTCCAGGGCGGTGCGCACGACGCGAAGGCGCACATACGCGTACCCCGGATCGCCCTGGCGGCGTCCGTCGCCCGCGCGCTGCACCGGGACGACCGCCTCGTCCCCGGACCTGCGGCTGCGGGGCAGCGCGCGCTGCGTGAGCGAATGGGCCGTCAGGACCCGCCGGTTGCGTCCGAGGCTGGGCGGCAGCACCAGGTAGGCGAGCCGCACAAGCCGTGGGTAGTGCTCGACGAGGGCGGCTTCGGCCTGCTCGACATCGACGATGCCGGGGGCATCCTGGGGCGGGGACTGCACATTCGACGACACGTTCAGCAAAACGAGCGAATCCTCAGATGGTCACCTGTCGTTGATGCGCCCGGCAGCGGACCCGCCCCTTCAGGCCAACCTCCACCCGCTGAACCCCAC
>NZ_SRIC01000271.1 GCF_004684775.1 Streptomyces sp. MZ04 | reverse complement strand
TAGTGTTTCGGTGGTCATAGCGTGAGGGAAACGCCCGGTTACATTCCGAACCCGGAAGCTAAGCCTCACAGCGCCGATGGTACTGCAGGGGGGACCCTGTGGGAGAGTAGGACGCCGCCGAACTATTTTTGAATGGGAAACCCCCGCACCGGGATACGGTGCGGGGGTTTTCTGCGTTCAGGGGGTATTTCCCCCATCATGACGGCCTCACCAATTTCGTGTCGTACGCCAGAATCACCGCCTGCACCCTGTCTCTCGCCCCCGTCTTGGCGAGGATGCGGCCCACATGTGTTTTCACCGTGGATTCCGCGAGATGCAGACGCGTCGCGATCTCCGCATTCGTCCAGCCCTGGCCGATGACCGTCAGGATTTCGCGTTCGCGGTCCGTGAGAGAGGTCAGGCGTGGGTGTGCCGCCGGGTCGGTGGGGGCCGAGCCGGCCGTCGGGAGATGGTCCGCGTAGGCGTCGAGGAGGCGGCGGGTCAGGCTCGGGGCCACCACCGCGTCGCCTGATGCGACCGCGCGGATACCGGAGAGGAGTTCCTCGGGCAGGGCGTCCTTGATGAGGAAGCCGGAGGCGCCCGCGCGCAGGCCCTCGTGGGCGTACTCGTCGAGGTCGAACGTCGTGAGGATCAGTACGCGGGTGCGGTCGCCCGAAGCGACGATGCGGCGCGTGGCCTCGATGCCGTCCAGGCCAGGCATGCGGATGTCCATCAGGACCACGTCCGGGTGGAGTTCGGCCGTCATGCGGATCGCCTCGCTGCCGTTGCCGGCCTCTCCGGCGACCGTCATGTCGTCCTGGCTCTCCAGGAGCATGCGGAAGCCGAAGCGCTGCATGGGCTGGTCGTCGACGATGAGCACGGTCGTCACGTTGTCGTCTCGCCGTCCTTAAGCCTTGGGGAGGTGGAGGTGGACCCGCCAGCCGCCCGGCGGGTGCGGGCGCGGCCCGGCCTCAAGTGTGCCGTCGTACAGGGAAGTTCGCTCGCGCATTCCGGTCAGCCCGCGGCCGCTGCTGGGGGCGGCGGTGCCGCCGACCCCGGTGTCCGTGACGTCGACCGTCACGCCGTCCGCGGTGTAGCTGACGTCCACCGTCGCCGTGGCGTCCGGGCCCCCGTGCTTGAGGGTGTTCGTCAGGGCTTCCTGGACCACGCGGTAGAGGGTGAGCTGGCGGCCCGCGGGGACCGAGTCCGGGCGGCCGCGGACCGTGCTGCGGACGGGGAGGCCCGCGGCCCGTACGCCCTCGAAGAGTTGGTCCAGGTCGGTCAGCGCGGGCTGCGGGGCTCGCTCGGCCGTGGCGGGCGCATCGTCGCGCAGGACGTCGAGGAGGCGGCGGAGTTCGGAGAGGGCCTGGCGGCTTGTCGTGCCGATGGCTTCTAGGGCCTGGGCGGCGCGCTCGGGGGACTTGGCGGCGGCGTACGAACCGCCGTCCGCGAGGCCGGTGATGACGGAGAGGTTGTGGCCGATGATGTCGTGCATCTCGCGGGCGATGCGGGTGCGTTCGGCGGCCGTGGCGAGCTGGGCCTGCTGGTCGCGCTCGACTTCGAGCTGGCGGGCGCGCTCGACGAGGGCCTGGGTGTAGTCCTGGCGGGAACGGACCGCGATGCCCGCCAGTGCGACCAGCGCGAAGGACCAGAGCTGAGGGACGATCAGCTGGTCCCAACTGCCTTCCGGATAGCGGATGATGCTGACCGCCATGGGCAGCGTCGTCATCGCCGCCGCCCAGCCCAGGGTCTTCAGGGGCAGCCGCAGCGCGATGTTGAACACCACGACGAACTGGATCAGGGCGGACTGCAGCCAGGCCCCCGTCCAGTTGCTGGCCACGTTCGCCGCCGCCATCACCGCGAGGGCCGTGATCGGGTGACGGCGGCGCCACAGCACCGGCACGGAGAGGCCCAGGCTCATCAGGACGATCTGCCACTGGGCCACGTAGGGGTTGGCCGCGGTGTTGCGCCAGCCGCCGGATCCGTCGGTGAGGGCGGCGATGACGAAGAAGGCCGTCACCAGTACGTCCCAGACCAGCGGGTGGCGCGTGTCGTAGGCGCGCACCCGCTGGGCCGACCGCTGGAGGTACCGGGTGAGGGGGTGTGGCTTGGTCGTCACGGCCTCATCCTCGTACACAGGTTTCTCACGGCCTCATCCTCGTACACAGGTTCCTTGGACACCCGGGTTCCTTGGACACCCGGGTTCCTTGGACACCCGGGTTCCGTCATACGTCGCGCCGCTTGAGCAGCACGGACGCCGCTGTGATGATCACGGCCGACCAGAGGGCGAGAGCGAACAGGGCCGTGCCCGGGGCGATGGTGTTCTCCACGCGGGTCACCGAGCCGAGGGAGCTCGCCGCCTGGGCGGGGAAGTACTTGATGGCGGTGTCCACGGCGCCGAAGGGCAGCATCGTCAGGACCTCGGGCAGGATGAGCACCGAGCCGACGAACGCGCCGATGGCGCCCGGCACCGAGCGGAACAGGGCGCCGAGGCCGAGCGCGATGAGGCTCAGGAAGGTGATCGCCGCGGCGCTGCTCGCGAGCGCCCCGAGGACACCGGAGTCCGTCAGGGACAGTTCCTTGTCGCTGCCGGAGAGCCAGATCTGGGCGGTGAGGAACGTGACGACGTTGGTCACGAGGCACAGCGTGAACGCGATGGCCGTGAAGATGCCGGCCTTTGACCACAGGACGGGCAGACGGTGCGGGACAGCGGTGAGCGAGGCCCGGATCATGCCGGTCGAGTACTCGCCCGCGGTGACGAGGATGCCGAGGACGGCGAGGCAGATCTGGGAGAGCTGGGTGCCGAAGAGGGTGAAGACGACCGTGTCGATCTCGGCGTCGTCCCCGTCGTAGGTGACGCCCATCGTGATGCCGACGGCCAACACCAGGGCGGTTGCCGTGAGCAGGGTGATCCAGGTGGAGCGGAGCGTCCACAGCTTGTGCCACTCGGAGCGCAGCACGCCCTTGGTGGTGAGGCGGTAGGGCGCGGGGGTGACGGGGGCCGTGGAGTGCTGGACGGCGCTCATGCCGCTGCTCCTTCTGGCTGGGGGAGGGGTGTGGAGGCGACGTACTCGACCGAGTCCCGGGTGAGGTCCATGAACGCCTGCTCCAACGAGGCGTTGTGCGGGGTGAGTTCGAAGAGGGGGACGGCGTGGGCGGCGGCGGTGCGGCCGATGTGCTCGGTGTCCGTGCCGCGCACGTCGAGGGTGCCGGGGGCGTCCGCGGTGATCGTGACGTCGGGCCCCGCGAGCAGCTCGCTCAGCCGGCCGGCCTCGGGGCTCACGACCTTCACGGCGCCGGTGCCGGACTCGCGTACGAAACGTTCGACGGTGGTGTCGGCGAGGAGCCTGCCGCGGCCGATGATGATGAGGTGCTCGGCGGTCAGTGCCATCTCGCTCATGAGGTGGGAGGAGACGAGGACCGTACGGCCCTCTGCCGCAAGGGACTTGAGGAGATTGCGGATCCACAGCACTCCCTCGGGGTCGAGGCCGTTGACCGGCTCGTCGAGGATGACCGTGGCCGGGTCGCCGAGCAGGGCGGCCGCGATGCCGAGGCGCTGGCCCATGCCGAGCGAGAAGCCCTTGACGCGCTTGCGGGCGACGTCGTGGATGCCGGCAAGCTCGAGGACCGCGTCGACGCGGCTCTTCGGGATGGCGTGGGTGTGGGCGAGTGCCATCAGGTGGTGGTACGCGGAGCGCCCCGGGTGGACGGAGCGGGCCTCGAGCAGCGCGCCCACTTCGTGCAGCGGCGCGGGGTGCGTCGCGTAGGCGCGGCCGCCGATGGTGGAGCGGCCGCGGGTCGGTGCGTCGAGCCCGAGGAGCATCCGCATGGTGGTGGACTTGCCCGCCCCGTTGGGGCCGAGGAAGCCGGTGACGGTGCCCGGCAGGACCTCGAAGCCGAGGTCGTCGACAGCCTTTTTTGCGGGCTTGCCGCCGTAGTGTTTGGTCAGTCCGTATGCCCTAATCATGTCTACGATGCTGGCGCTCGCGGGGGCGCGGATCGTCGGACCGGGGGCGGGAAGTGGTGGTGCCGGGTAGTACCGGGGTACGACGGCGCCCCTGAGGGGGAGCTCCTAGGTGCCCGGTAGCTCGCGGTCCGGCCAGCGGGACCTGCCCTGTTCCTGTGAGCGGAGCAGGGCCAGGGTCGGGAGGCCTTGGTCCGCCCCGTTCGCGAGCAGGGCCGGCAGTTGGGGCAGCGGGGCCACCGCGGCGACATCGTCCAGGACCAGGGTCATTGGTGGGTCGAGCCGACCGGAGGATGACCGTTCGGCCATGCGCCGGCCGTGCTCGACCACGCTTGCGGCGAGCGCCGTAAGGAGCGGCATCGCGCCAGGTCCCTGGGGTGACTTGGGGTCTTCGATGGCTTCACCCACCACGAAAAGCGTGCCCCCTTCATCCACGAAGGAATCCAGCGTGAGGGCATCAGTTCGGTTTGGGGTGCAGGCTTCGCGGATGTTGACCGTGAAGAGGGAGGAGAGGGCCCGTGCGGTCAACTCCTGGGCCATGTCGCGGCGTTCCGGGTACGCGGTGAGCGCCGCCTCCAGCTCGCCGGCGGCCCCGGAGGAGGCCTTCTGATGCGTACGGAGGATCCGTACCGCCTCTTGTACTTGGGTGCCCTGGGACCAGCGGTGGACGTGCTTGATGGGGCGGTTGTCCACCGCGGCGGCGTGGAGGAAGCTGCGGAGGAGGGTTTCCGCCGTGTCCGCGACCGCTGCGTCGAGCTTGGCGCTCGGCCTTATGGCGGCCAGCAGGGCGGTGGCTCGGTGGGCCGCCGTTGCCTTGTCCTCGCAGTTTCTGGTCGGGGACCAGTGGAGCCTTGCGGGGGTGTCGCAGAGGTGGGTGGGGTCGTAGACGAGGACTGGGCCGAGCTTGGCCCGGGCGTCTTTTGTCTCTTCCCAGAGGGTGGGGTCCGAGGTGATGACCAGGGCTGCGGCTTCGGCGTCGCGGATGGCCTGGATCGCGTGGGCGCGGCGGGTTTCGGCGGGGCCGAGGACCAGGGGGCTACGGGGAGTTGGGACCGTGGGTGTTTCTGCGCCCGGGGGTGAAGTGCCGTCCCCCGTGTCCTGCTCGACGCCCATGTCATCGGTGCCCGGCGCTGAAGGCTGTGCCCCTTCCCCAAGCTCTCGGCTTCGCTCGAGCAGGGGAGGCCCCACTCGCCCTGCGGAACGCCTGCCCACAGCGGGGGCGGCGGCTGCGTCCTCGGCAGCTGTGTCCTCGGCGGGAGCGGGGGCGGGGCGCCGGGCAGAGGCGGCCGTGCCCTCGGCCGGGCCGGAACGCCTGGCAGAGGCAGCTGTGTCCTCGGCGTAGTCGTCCTCCGCAGGAGCAGCTGCGGGGGCAGTGGACCTGGCCTGAGCAACCGGCATCCGCCGCGCCCTCCGCACCGCCCGCCACCGAGTGAACGTACCCATCACGAAAATCGTCAGGACGACCAGCACCATCAGCTGGCCGATCAGCAGGCCCCAGAAGAGGCCGTACCCCGAGAGCTGGTCGGCCGGGGTCTCCGGCCACGCCCCCGCCACGTCGTGCGGCTGCTGGATCAAGTGCCGCATGGCCGGCGGCGTACGACCGAACGTGACCTCGCGCGGCCAGGAACCGTGTGCGAACCAGCCCGCGAGGCCCGTCCCCGACCAGACGAGGACCGTCATGCCGAGGACGAAGGCCAGGCCGCCCACGAGGAGGCCGTCGGGGATGCCGCGTTCCCGCGACTCGCGGCGCCCGCCCCGCTCCCGGTACTCGGGCTCAGGGTCCCGGTACTCCCGGTACGGCATCGCTCACGCCACCGTAGAACGTGACGACGACGGACCGTTCATCTGCTGCTCCATGTACGCCGCCCGCTCCTCCGCCTCCAGTTCGGCGGCCCGCAGCGGATCGTCGTCCGGGAGATCCGGGAGATCCGGGAGATCCGGGAGGTCCGCCGAGGATTCCGTCATGGCCCGGTCGGTGAAGACCAGTGGCCGTTCCGTCTCCGTGATCAGGTGCTTGACCACTTGGACGTTGCCGTTCACGTCCCAGACCGCGATGCCGGGTGTGAGAGTGGGGATGATCTCCACCGCCCACCGCGGCAGCCCGAGGACACGCCCCGTCGCCCTCGCCTCGTCCGCCTTCTGGGCGTAGATCGTCCTCGTCGACGCCATCTTCAGGATCGCGGCCGCCTCCTTGGCCGCCGCCCCGTCGACCACGTCGGACAAGTGGTGCACGACCGCCACGAAGGAGAGCCCGAGCCGTCGGCCGAACTTCAACAGGCGCTGGAACAGCTGCGCCACGAAGGGCGAGTTGATGATGTGCCACGCCTCCTCCACCAGGAAGATGCGCTTCTTGCGGTCGGGCCGGATCCACGTGTGCTCGAGCCAGACACCGACGATCGCCATCAGGATCGGCATCGCGATCGAGTTGCGGTCGATGTGGGAGAGGTCGAAGACGATGAGAGGGGCGTCCAAGTCGATGCCCACCGTCGTCGGCCCGTCGAACATGCCCCTCAGGTCACCGTCGACCAGCCGGTCGAGCACGAGCGCGACATCCAGACCCCACGCCCGTACGTCGTCTATGGCGACGTTCATCGCTTCCGCCGACTCCGGCTCCGGATGGCGGAGCTGTTCGACGATGTCCGTCAGGACCGGCTGGCGCTCGACGATCGTCTCGTTCACGTACGCGTGCGCGACCTTCAGCGCGAAGCCCGAGCGCTCGTCGAGGCCGTGCCCCATCGCGACCTCGATGATGGTCCGGAGCAGCGCGAGCTGGCCCGTCGTCGTGATCGAGGGATCGAGCGGGTTGAGGCGGATGCCCATGTCCAGGGCGGCCGTCGGGTCGAGCCGGATGGGAGTTATCCCCAGCTCCTGCGCGATGAGGTTCCATTCACCCACCCCGTCCTCGCCCTGTGCGTCCAGGACGACGACCTGGCGGTCCTTGAAGCGCAACTGACGTAGTACGTACGTCTTCTCCAGGGCCGACTTGCCGTTGCCGGACTCGCCGAGGACGAGCCAGTGCGGCGCGGGCAGCTGCTGCCCGTACAGCTGGAAGGGGTCGTAGATGTAGCCCTTGCCGGAGTACACCTCGCGCCCGATGATCACGCCCGAGTCGCCGAGGCCCGGCGCGGCCGTCGGCAGGTAGACCGCCTGGGCCTGCCCCGTCGACGTACGGACCGGAAGCCTGGTCGTCTCGACCTTCCCGAAGAGGAAGGACGTGAAGGCGTCGGTGAGGATGGACAGCGGATCCCGCATCTTGGCAGCCCTCGCCTCTAGCGTCGGATGCCGGTCGCGAACGGCAGCGTATTGACGAAGGCCCTGTGATGCTCGCGGTCGCACCACTCCAGCTTCAGATACGACTTCCCGGCCGAGGCCCGGATGGTGCGCTTGTCGCGGGCGAGGGCCTCCGGGGACCGGGACGAGACGGTGATGTAGCCGACCAGGTTGACGCCGGCCGCGCCGCTCGCCAGGTCCTCGCCGCGCTGGTCCAGACGGGAGTTCGATGCGATGTCACGCGGGTCGACCGTGCGGTTCAGCTTGGCCTGGCGGCTGGCCTCGGCCTCGTCGTTGGTCTTCTCCGTCAGCATGCGCTCGATGGCGACCTCGGTGGGTTCGAGGTCCATCGTCACGGCCACCGTCCTGATGACGTCCGGGGTGTGGACGAGCAGCGGGGCGAGGAAGTTGACGCCGACGGGCGTCATCGGCCACTCCTTCACCCAGGCCGTGGAGTGGCACCAGGGCGCGCGGCTGGCGGACTCGCGGGTCTTGGCCTGGAGGTAGGTGGGCTCCATGGCGTCGAGTTCGGCGGGCCAGGCGTTCCGTTTCGTCATGGCCTGGATGTGGTCGATGGGGTGGTCCGGGTCGTACATCGAGTGCACGAGGGATGACAGCCGCCCCTGGCCCAGCGGCTGCCTGACCCGGATGTCGGCTTCCTGGAGCCGCGAACAGATGTCGGTGAGCTCGCGCGCCATGACGACGGCGAGACCGGCGTCCTTGTCGAGCTTCCGTGCGCCGTGCGGGCGGGCCGCGCGCGCCATGGCCTGGGCCTCGGCGGCGAGGTCGCGCGAGTAGTGCATGCAGGCCACGAGGTAGGCGCGGTGCTGCTCGCTGCTGGTGGACACCATCGACTGGAGCTGTTCGTACGACTGCTGCAGCCAGGGCAGCGCACGGTCGTCGCCGCGCACGCTGACGTCCTTGGCGTGGGCGTCCGGGTCGGCGGGGAGAGTGCGGGCAAGCATCTGAAGCCGCGTCACAAACCCATCACCATTGGCGACATGCTTGAGAAGCGTCCCAAAGCGATCGACGAGGGCTTCCTGGTCCTCGGAGTCCCGAAGGCCGACGCCCGGCCCCTCGATCTCGATGGCGGCGGTGACGGTGCGCCGGTCGGCGTGCAGCAGTACGGCGATCTCGTCAGGCCCGAAGGGCGCGGCGAGCCAGCTGATGCGGCCGATGCCGGGCGGTGGGCCGACCTCGACCTCCTTGCCGTCGAAGCGGACGCCCGCTTCGGGGGCGGCGGACCGATAGGCGGTCCCGCGCTTCAGCGACCTCTTGTAACTCCGGTTGATCTCGAACCACTTGAAGAAGGTCCGGCCCTTGTACGGGACGTACACCGCGGCGATGGCCAGCATCGGGAAGCCCATGAGCAGCACGATGCGCAGGGAGAGGACAGGGACGAGGAGCCCGCACATCATCCCGAGGAAGGCCCCCGCGATGATCAGCGCGATCTCTCCGGTCTCCCGGTTCTTGCCGACGATCGCGTTCGGTCGCGCGCGGCCGATCAGATATGTGCGGCGGGGCGCTACCGGTTGCGACACGTGGGACTGGGTCGTCAACGCCCTTCACCTCCCGTGCGTTTGTTGCCTGAGCCGTTTCCGGTGTTGCCTGAGCCGCGGTTGCGCGCGTGCGGTGTGCTGGTCGCGCTGTTCCGTGGCGCGGGTGCGGCGGAGGGGACAGATCCGCCGCCGTTCGATGAGCCGCCGCCGCCGCCGCCTCCGCCTCCGCCTCCGGAGGGGCGGCTGCTGTGGGCGGCCATTCCGCCGCTCGCTCCGTTGGCGGGCCGCGCCTGACCGCCGCCTCCTCCGCCGCCGTTGCCCCGGGAACTGTGGGTCTTGATGCCCTGGGAGACGAGGGACGCGGGCGAGCTGATGACGGCGGCGGCCTTGTTCTCGGCGCCGCGCATGATGCGGTTGTTCCGGGAGTTGGCGATTTCATCCCCGAAGCCCGGCACGAAGCGGTAGATCATGGCGCTCGCGAAGATGGCGAGCAGGATGATCGAGAGCCCGGAGACGACGGCCGAGAAGGAGTCGGGCCCGTCGTCGGCCGACAGTGCGCCCGCGAGTCCGAGCACGATGACGATGATGGGTTTGACGAGGATCACCGCGATCATGATCCCGGCCCAGCGGCGGACGTGCGTCCACAGGTTCTTGTCGACGAGCCCGGCATACACGACGGTGCCGAGCAGCGCGCCCACGTAGAGCAGGGCGGCCCGGATGACGAGCTCCAGCCACAGCACGCCGGCCGCGAGGATCGACACGAGTGAGACGACGATCAGCATGATCGGCCCGCCGCCGATGTCCTCGCCCTTCTTCAGGGCGCCGGAGAACGTCCCGAAGAACGTGTCCGTCTGACCGCCCGTCGCCTTCGCGATGACGTCCGTGACGCCGTCGGTCGCCGAGACGACCGTGTAGAGGATCAGCGGCGTGAAGGCGGAGGCGAGGACCGTCAGCCACAGGAATCCGATGGCTTCGGAGAGCGCGGTGGTGAGGGGGACGCCTCGCACTGCGCGCTTGGCGACCGCGAGGAGCCAGAGGAGCAGGGTCAGGACGGTCGACGCGGCGAAGACGACCGCGTACTGCTTGAGGAAGCTGGGGTTCGTGAAGTCGACCTCGGCCGTCTCCTTCACGGCGGTGGACAGCTTGTCGACGGTCCAGGAGGCGGCTTCGGCGCAGCCCTTCGCCAGGGAGGAGAGGGGGTCGGCGGTGGAGTTCAGGGGGTCGTCGGTGGGGTACTTTCCGCCGCCGCCTGAGCTGCCGCCGCCGTTGTCTTGGCCTTTTTCGCAGTACTCCTTGGCTGGGCCGTGGATGAGGTCACACGGGTCGTCCTTGGGCTCCGGAGCGGCGAAGGCCCGCGTCGCTGAGAGGACTGCCGTGGTCTGCACGGCAGCGACAGCCGTGGTGAGCTTGAGTACGTGACGGCTACCGGGCATAGGTGAACCCTCCGTACCCCTCTACTGCCTTCGAGATTTCATCAGAGCCGGATGCACGGTCGTCGCCGGGGACAGGCGCGGGACCGTCCTTCTGGGTGTGCGTGGTGGCCTTCCAGTCGCCGTTCGTCCACGCCAGCTTCATGGTGATCGTGAACCAGCTGTTGGTCACGGGCTTGGTGGACTGCTCCCCAGCGAGTCCGAGCAGGCCGCTGCACCAGACCTCCACGGTCGCCTGGTCACCCGAGTAGCTGGTGACCTTGGTGCCGATCGGGCTCGTTCGGGAGACGAATTGGTAGCCGTTCGGCGTCGTGCCGTCCTCCTTCAGGCCCACGTTCTTGAAGAAGTCAGCGGTGTACGCCCTGTCGAGCCGCGCCTCGAAGCTGTTCACGCTGGACGGCGTCATGACGGCCCGGAGGATCTCGTCGCGCCTGGGCTTGTTGAACATGTCGGCCGAACCGAGCGGCACCACATAGTTCGCGGCAGCGGACTGCGCCCCCTGCTCGCTCTTCGCGAACCCTGAAGCAATCCCCGCCGTCTTGCCCTCGACCGGCTTCTCGCCCGTCGCGGACGTAGGCGCGGCCCCTGCCTTCTTACCGTCCCCGCCCCCGCCCCCGGAAG
>NZ_SRIC01000270.1 GCF_004684775.1 Streptomyces sp. MZ04 | reverse complement strand
GGTCAGCGCCTTCCAGGCGGGGCGGGTCACTGGGCGCATTCCTCGTACGGCGACGTTGCGGCCCACCGTTGTCCCACTGGAGTGGGAGCGGATGGGGGATCCGCCGGCGCGGCGTCCGGTGCGGGAACTGGGGAACGGGCCTACGGACCTGGCGCTGCTCGCCAGTGCGCTGGAGCGGGCGGCGCGGTCAGTTTCGGCGGATCAGGTGCCGTCCCTGTTGTAGCTGCTTCGCGGTGTTACTGACGGGGGCCCAGCTGAATCGGCCGCTTCTCATGACGGCACGTCACAACGCCATCACGATCGGCTAGTTGTCATGGTTGGTGCTCTTGCCGGTGTTCCCCGGGCGGGCGTAGACAAGCCGCACGGGACTCGCTCGCCAGTGAAGAGAACGGGGCAGTGATGCGCAGCACTCTTCGTACACGCAGGGCACCGCACCATCGGCGTACCACCGCCAGGATCGCCGCGGCCGTCGTCGCGGGGGCGCTCGCCCTCACCGTCACCGCGTGCGGTGGCGACGACGACAAGGACGACGGGAAGGGCGGGGACAAGGACGGCGGCAAGGAGAGCGCGGCCGCCCTCCAACTGCCCAAGCTGGACGGGCAGAAGGTGTCCGTCGCCGCTGTGTGGGGCGGATCGGAGCGGAAGGTATTCCTCAAGGTTCTCGACGAGTTCGAGAAGAGGACCGGGGCCGACGTCTCCTTCGTTCCCGCGCAGGACCCCATCATCAGCTTCCTGGAGTCGAAGGTCGCGGGCGGCCAGCCGCCGGACGTCGCGATGCTTCCGCAGGTCGGCGCCATCGAGCAGGCGGTCCAGAACAAGTGGGCCAAGCCCGTGGGGCCCGAGGCGCAGAAGCAGCTCGAGAAGAACTACGCGCAGGGCTGGCAGGACCTCGGGGCCGTCGACGGCAAGCAGTACGGCGTGTACTTCAAGGCCGCCAACAAGTCCCTGGTCTGGTACAACACCAAGGTCTTCGAGAACGCGGGCACCCAAGAGCCCAAGACCTGGGACGACTTCATGAAGACGGCCCAGACCGTGTACGACTCCGGCGTGCCGCCGATATCGGTCGCGGGCGCCGACGGCTGGACCCTCACCGACTGGTTCGAGAACATCTACCTCTCGCAGGCGGGCCCGGAGAAGTACGACCAGTTGGCGAAGCACGAGATCAAGTGGACGGACCCCTCCGTGAAGGAGGCGCTGACCACGCTCGGCGAGCTCTACGGCAAGAAGGGCTTCGTCGCGGGCGGCGCGGACGGCGCGCTGCAGACCGAGTTCCCGGCCTCGGTGAAGCAGACCTTCACCGGCGGCGACCAGCCCAAGGCGGGCATGGTCTTCGAGGGCGACATGGTCTCGCTGCCCATCTCGGAGACGAAGGCGAAGATCGGCTCGGACGCCAAGGTGTTCCCGTTCCCGGCTGTCGGTGCCGAGTCACCCGCGGTCGTCGGCGGTGACGCCGCGGTGGCGCTGAAGGACAGCAAGGGCGCGCAGGCGCTGCTCACCTTCCTGGCCTCGCCGGACGCGGCGAAGATCTGGGCCGAGGCGGGCGGCTTCGTGTCGCCCAACAAGAGCCTGGACCTGGCGGCGTACCCGAACGACGTGCAGCGGGACATCGCCAAGGCGCTCATCGCGGCGGGCGACGACATCCGCTTCGACATGTCCGACCAGGCCCCGCAGGCCTTCGGCGGCACGCCCGGCAAGGGCGAGTGGAAGGCGCTGCAGGACTTCCTGAAGAACCCCAAGGACGTCGCCGGCACGCAGAAGGCACTGGAGACGGCCGCCGCCAAGGCCTACAAGGACTGACGCGCCATGGCGTCCGCGAACGCCGGGGGCACGCCGAACATGGCGCTGCCCCCGGCGCCCAAACCGCGCAAGAGCGTGACCGGCACCCGCAAGTCCGTGGCAGCGCTCTTCCTGCTGCCCGCCCTGGTGCTGCTCGGCGCGCTCGTCCTCTACCCCATCGGGTACTCGGTGTTCCGCAGTTTCTTCGACAAGTCGGGCGACTTCACGGCGTTCGGCAACTACAAGACGCTGTTCACGGACGACACCATCCTCACCGCGATCAAGAACAACGCGATCTGGGTGGTGGTCGCCCCGACGGTCGCGACCGGTCTCGGCCTGATCTTCGCCGTGCTCACCGAGCGGATCCGCTGGGGAACGGCGTTCAAGCTGGTCATCTTCATGCCGATGGCGATCTCGATGCTCGCGGCGGGGATCATCTTCCGGCTCGTCTACGAGTCGGATCCCGACCGGGGTGTCGCCAACGCCGTGTTCGTGGCGGCGCACGACACCTTCGCCGAGTCGTCCGCGTTCCCGCAGGCGCATCCCAGTACGCGGTCGCCGCTGAAGTCGGCGGGCGGGGGTGCCTTCATCACCAGCAAGACGGTCAGCGCGGGCACTCCGGTGGTCCTGCCGCTGACCGGTGTGGCACCGGCCAACATGCCGGACGACGCGAAGCCGGCCGCGGCCGCGAAGCCGGACGCGGACCAGGTGACCGGCACGGCCTGGCAGGACTTCACGCGCGGCAGGGGCCGGGGCGAGCTCAACGCCCCGGACAAGGCGGAGTTCGGCTATCCCGGGATCAAGATCGAGGCCGTCAAGGACGGCAAGGTGGTGGCCTCGGCCGAGGCGGCGGGCGACGGCACCTTCGCGCTGCCCAAGGAGGCCGACGGGGCCCAACTCCGGTTCCCCGCGTCGAACTTCCGCGAGCCGTACAACGGCGTGGACTGGCTCGGCCCGTCCCTCATCACGCCCGCGGTGATCGGCTCGTACCTGTGGATCTGGACGGGCTTCGCGATGGTCCTGATCGCGGCGGGCCTGGCGAGCGTGCCACGTGAACTCCTCGAGGCCGCCCGCGTGGACGGCGCCAACGAGTGGCAGGTGTTCCGGCGGATCACCGTGCCGATCCTCGCGCCGGTGCTCGCCGTGGTCGCGGTCACGCTCATGATCAACGTACTGAAGATCTTCGACCTGATCTTCATCATCGCGCCGAACTCGTCGAAGGACGACGCGAACGTCCTGGCGCTGCAGCTCTACAACTCCGCGTTCCTCGACAAGGATTCGGGAGTGGCGAGCGCAATCGCCGTGCTCCTCTTCCTCCTCGTGATCCCGGTGATGATGTTCAACATCCGGCGGCTCAGGCGGGAGGCACGACGATGACCGACCAGGTCGAAGTGGTGAAGGCCAAGCAGTCGCTCGGCGGGCGGATCGCGGCCGTGCTCAGCGGCAGTGCCGTACGCGTCTTCCTCGTCGTCATCGGTCTCTTCTGGCTGGTGCCCACGATCGGCCTCCTTCTCGGCTCGCTGCGCACCTCGTCCGACATGGCCGAGAGCGGCTGGTGGAAGGTCTTCACCACGCCGTCGCAGATGACTCTGGACAACTACACCAACCTGCTCGAGGACGAGACGATCACCGACTCGATCCTGTCCAGCATCATGATCACCGTCCCGGCGACACTGCTCGTCGTGATCATCGGGTCCCTGGCCGGATACGCCTTCGCGTGGATGGAGTTCCCGGGGCGCGACTGGTGGTTCCTCGGCGTCGTCGGGCTGCTCGTGGTGCCCGTGCAGGTGGCGCTGCTCCCGGTCTCCAAGATCTTCGGCGAGATCGGCATCTTCGAGACGACGGTCGGCGTGGTCGTCTTCCATGTGGCCTTCGGCCTGCCGTTCGCGATCTTCCTGCTGCGGAACTTCTTCGCGGAGATCCCGCGCGAGCTCCTGGAGGCGGCGCGCCTGGACGGAGCCGGTGAGCTGCGGCTCTTCCTGAGGGTCGTGATGCCGCTCGGGGCGCCCGCGATCGCCTCGCTCGGCATCTTCCAGTTCCTCTGGGTCTGGAACGACATGCTGATCGCGCTGATCTTCGCCGACTCCGAGAGCCCGCCGATCACTGTCGCGCTCCAGCAGCAGGTGCGGTCCTTCGGCGACAACGTGCAGATCCTGGCGCCCGGCGCGTTCATCTCGATGGTGATCCCGCTGGCCGTGTTCTTCGCGTTCCAGCGGCAGTTCGTGTCCGGCGTGATGGCGGGAGCCGTCAAGTAGCGGCCAGTCGGCGGTCAAGTCGCCGCCCGACAACGGCAGTTGTACATTCGTTCGGCGAGTGAGGCGGTCCCCGGCGGGGGCCGCCTCACCTGCGTCCATCCCCCGTCTGCAGCATCCGGCGTAACCCGACCGGCCCCCGGGGCGTTTCCGGGCAGTATGCCCGCGCCGACCCATGGATGTGCCTTGCCCAGGTTCAGTGTCATCGTTCCCGTGTACAAGGTGCAGGCATATCTGCACGCATGCCTCGAGTCGGTCCTCCACCAGTCGTTCACAGACCTCGAGCTGATCGTCGTGGACGACTGTTCGCCGGACGCCTGCGGCGCCCTCATCGACGAGTTCGCGGCCCGCGACACCCGGGTGAAAACCGTCCACCTGAAGGAGAACGTCGGCCTCGGCCGGGCGCGCAACGCGGGCATGGAGCACGCGTGCGGCGACTACCTGGTCTTCCTCGACGGCGACGACACCCTCACCCCCGGCGCCCTGCACGCCATCTCCGACCGCCTCAAGGAGACGGACGAGCCGGACGTCCTCGTCTACGACTACGCGCGCACGTACTGGTCGGGCGAGACCGTGCGCAACCAGTACGCGAACCTCCTCGACGAGGACGGCCAGGCACCCTTCCGCCTCGACGAGCGGCCGAGCCTGCTGAGGCTCCTGATGGTCGCCTGGAACAAGACCTACCGCCGCGAGTTCATCGAGCGCGAGGGCTTCGACTTCCCGCCGGGCTTCTACGAGGACACCCCCTGGACCTTCCCCGTCATGCTGTCGGCGGGTTCGATCTCCACCCTCGACCGGGTCTGCCTGCACTACCGGCAGCGGCGCCGGGGCAACATCCTGAACACCACGAGCCGCCGGCACTTCGACATCTTCGACCAGTACGACCGGGTCTTCGCGTTCCTCGACGAGCACCCCGAGTTCTCGGCGGCCTGGCGGCCCGTCCTCTTCCGGCGGATGGTCGACCACCTCTCGACGGTCTTCACCAAGCGCGACCGGCTGCCGCGCGGCAGCCGCCCAGACTTCCTGCGCAGGGCCCGCTCGCACTACCGCCGCTACCGCGTCCCCGGCTCGCGCGGCAGGGCAAGCAGCCGGCTGCGGCACGCGCTGGTGCGGATGGGCTCGCACCGCACCTACCGGACCCTGTGGACGGCGCTTCGGGTGCGGACCAGGGCCAGGCGGTACGCGGCCACCGCCCGCCGCCGCGCCAAGGGCGCAGCCCTCCAGCTGCACTACCGGATCCAGCTGCGCCTGCCGCTGCGCGCCGACCGCGCGGTGTTCTCCGCGTACTGGGGCCGCGGCTACGGCTGCAACCCCGGCGCCCTGGAGGCCGCGGTGCGCGAGCACGCCCCGCACATCCGCACCGCGTGGATCGCCGACCCCCGCCACCACCACTCGGTGCCGACGGCCACCCGGAAGATCCGGCCCGGCACGGCCGCGTACTGGACCGCCCTCGCCCGCTCCAAGTACCTGGTGAACAACGTCGACTTCGACCGCAGGCTGGTCAAGCGGCGCGGCCAGGTGATGATCCAGACCCAGCACGGCACACCCCTGAAGCTGATGGGCCTCGACCTCCAGGACCGCCCGGCCGCCGCACGGGGCACGGACTTCCGGGCGCTCCTGAAGAACGCCGACAAATGGGACTACGTCCTGTCGGCGAACCGGCACTCGTCGCTCGTCTGGGAGCGGGTGTTCCCCGCCTCGTACACGACCCTCGAGTACGGCTACCCGCGCAACGACCTCTACCAGCGGGCGACCTCCGCGGACGTGGCCCGCCAGCGCGAGCTCCTCGGCATCCCCCAGGGCGCGGTCGCCATCCTCTACGCGCCCACCCACCGCGACTACCGCCGCTCCCAGCTCCGCGCCCTCGACCTCGAGCGGGTGCTCCAGGCACTCGGCCCCCGCTTCGTGATCCTGACCCGCGCCCATCACTCGTACGAGGCACCGCTCGCGTCCTCCAGTGGACGGCTGATCGACGTGTCGGACCATCCGAGCGTCGAGCCCCTCTGCCTCGCGTCGGACGCCCTGGTCACGGACTACTCCTCGCTGATGTTCGACTACGCCAACCTCGACCGGCCCGTCGTCCTGCACGCCGACGACTGGGAGGCGTACGAAGCGGCCCGCGGCACCTACTTCGACGTACGCGACTTCCCGCCGGGCGCGGTCGCGCGCAGCGAGGACGAACTCACCGACATCTTCGCGACGGGCCACTGGCGCGGCTCGCGCTCGGCCCAGCTGCGCACGGCCTTCCGAAACCGCTTCTGTGTGTACGACGACGGGCGAGCGGCTGAACGGGTTGTGAGGCATGTGGTGCTCGGTGAGCCCGGGGGTCTACCGTCTGTGGCGCCACTGGCGGAGCGGCACCCCGCGCCTCCCGCGGGGGTGGCCGATGAGCCGCTGCCGCGGGCCGACGTCTCCGAGCCCACTCCGCGCTTCTAACGGCATCGTGCGCCGAAACGACCCCCACACGTCCGGCAGCACAGTCCGCCTCCCCCCATCCCCAGGACCAGACATGCAGCAAGCAACAGCGCACGCGTCCACGCACGGCACGGACACGGATCAGTTGCCGCGGCCGCACCAGCTCTCCGATGTGAAGGGATGGTTCCATCCGGTCGACCAGGTGCTCTTCGACTGGATCCTGAGCAGGCAGTACGACCGTTCCGAGCGGGGCGACCTCCTCGAACTGGGCGCCTATCTCGGCAAGAGCGCCATCTTCATGGGTACGTATCTGCACCCGGACGAGAACTTCACGGTCTGCGACCTCTTCGACTCGCCCGCGCCCGACGAGGCCAACTCCGCGGAGATGGGCCGCTCCTACCGGTCCACGCTCACGCGCCGCGCCTTCGAGTCCAACTACCGCTCCTTCCACGACGAGCTGCCGCAGATCGTCCAGGAGCCGTCCTCCGGCATCACCGCGCACGTTGAGCCTGACACCTGCCGCTTCGTGCACATCGACGCCTCGCATCTGTACGAGCATGTGCACGCGGACATCGACGCGGCCCGCGAGGTGCTCGGCCCCGACGGGATCGTCGTCCTCGACGACTTCCGGGCCGAGCACTGTCCGGGCGTGGCCGCGGCGACCTGGGGCGCGGTGGCGAGCACGGGGCTCAAGCCGCTGTGCATCACGGCGACCAAGTTCTACGGGACGTGGGGCGCCTACGACGCGATCCACGCCGATCTCGCGGCGTTCCTGAAGGGGCGCGACGACATGTGGCACGGCGCCGAGGAGGTCGCCGACTTCCCGATGATCCGGATCAGCGGCAAGAAGGCCAGGCCACCCGAGCAGCCGGTGTCCCGGCACGCGGGGGAGCTCCCGGAGCGGGCGCCCGAGCCCGCTCGCGCCAAGGGCCTGCTCGCGTCACTGCTTTCGCGGACGGGACGTAACTGAAATTCCGGCGCAGAGATAACGGGGCCCGTCCCAGGACGGGCCCCGTCAGGGGCGCGGGGAACTGCGCGACAAGCCCCCACCGGCCCGCAGCAAAGCGTTCAGCGCTCAAGCAGCTCGAACAACTCCTCCCAGCGCTGAAGCACAGCCGCCTCAGAGAACCGCTGCACATTCACCCGCGCCCGCTCCCCCATCGCGTCCCGAAGCCGGGGATTGCCGGTGAGGCGAAGGAGACGGTCGGCGAGGCCCTGCACGTCGCCGGCAGGTGCAAGCAGCCCGTCCTCGCCGTGCCGGACGATCTCCCGTACGCCGGGCGCGCAGTCGAAGGCCGCGCACGGCACCGCGCTGGCCATCGCCTCCATCAGGGCCAACGGAAAACCCTCACCGCGCGATGACTGCGCGAAGACCGAGCTCTGCGCCAGCACGCCCGGCACATCGCCGGTGCGGCCCATCCACTCCACCGAACCGTCGAGGCCGAGCCGCGTGCACCGGCGCCTGAGATCGGCCTCGTCCGCGCCCGCGCCATAGATCCGCAGCGTCCAGTCGGGGCGCTGCGGGGCGACCAGGGCCCAGGTGTCGACGAGCATGTCGACGCCCTTCTGGTCGGCGAGCCTGCCGATGCTGCAGACCACCTTCTGGCGGCGCTGCGAGGGGACTTCGGGCAGGTGGGCAAGGGCGTTGGGCATCGCCCCGACGTTGTGCATGCCGTCGGCGATCCAGTCGTCGGCGTCCTCCTGGGTGAGCGCGAGCCAGCGGTCCACGGAGGGGTAGTTGCGCTTGACCGAGCGGTAGCGGTGGCAGGCGCGGGTGTAGGCGTACGACTCGTGGCTCATGCCGATGATGCGCAGGCCCGCGGTGTCCGCCTCCCTGATCCACTCCATCGGCCAGACCTGCGTGACGATGGCGACGGCGCCGGGGCGCGCGGCGCGGAAGAGCTCGGAGAGCCGGTCGACCGTCCGCTTCTTGGCGGCGGTCCGCGCCGATTCGCGGCGCCGCGCCATGACGTTCAGCCGGCCGAGTCCGCGTAGGGGGCGGGGTGTCGGGGGGTGTTCGCGGTAGAGGCTGGTCACGGGGTAGCCGAGGTCGTCGGGGAGCACCAGTTTCAGCTCGGCCTCGTGGACGCCGATGACGTGCACCCGGTGGCCGCCGGCCGTGAAGAGGCGGGCCATCTGGTGGGCCCAGGCGGTGACTCCGCCCAGCTCGTCGACGGTGTTCGCGACGAGGAAGAGGTCGCGGCTCCGCACCGCGGCCGCAGTGGTGATGGTCATGCGCCGTCCCCCTTGGCTGCGTCTGCCGTGTTCCCGAACCGCTTTCCGAACAGGGCGTCCACCACGTCCGCCGCGGCCCGCCCCTTGTCGTACGCGCCGAAGCGTTCCGCGAACGTCCGCCGGGCGTCGGTCCACGCCCCGTCGGCCTGCTTCAGCGTGGCCAGGGTCCGCAGCAGTTCCTCCTCCGTCTCGACCACGGGTCCGCCCGCGTCGTCCCGCAGCGCGAAGTAGCTGCCCCGCTCGGCCGCGTACGCGTCGAGGTCCGGCGTGAAGTGCACCAGCGGCCGGTCGAGCAGCGCGAAGTCGAACATGATCGACGAGTAGTCGGTCACGAGGACGTCGGCGAGGCAGAGCAGTTCGCTGACGTCGTGGTGGGCTGAGACGTCGACGACGGTGCCGGGCGGGCACACGGGGAGGCTCGCCGCCTCCATGTAGTGGGCGCGCACCAGGAGTACGTGGGTGTCGCCGAAGCGGTCGGCGAACTTCCGGACGTTCAGGGGCAGTTGTACGGGTCTGTTGTTCTTGGGCAGGCCGCGGAAGGTCGGCGCGTACAGGACGACCGTCTTGTGGTCGGGGATGCCGAGTGCGGCGGCCGTGGCCGGGCGCGGGAAGCGGCCCGACGTCTGGTCGTCGGCGCGCGCGGCGACAAGGCGGTCGTTGCGCGGATAGCCGCAGCGCAGCAGCCGCTCGTCGGGGATTCCGTAGGCGCGGGCGAGGGTGTTCACGTCGTGCTCGGAGCGCACGAGGAAGTGGTCGAAGCGGTCGACGGCACGCTGCAGCCGGGCGCGCTGCGGGGCGTTCTGCGTCTTGAGGCGCGCCTCGTCGAAGCCCATCCGCTTGTACGCGGAGCCGTGCCAGGTCTGCAGATACGTGGTGTGGCTCGGCTTCTCCAGGGCGTGCGGGAAGCCTTGGTTGTCGATCCAGAACTCGGCGCGGGCAAGGGCCCACAGATAGCGGTAGGACCAACGGCGGGCGAGCCGCGCCGAGTCGGGGAATCCGTCGGTGGACTTCGCGTACGACCAGGTGCAGCGAAGGCGCAGTCCCCGGTCGAGGATCTCCTGGTGGACGGCGCGCGGGCTGTCGCCGTAGCACTTGCCCATGTGGCTCTCGAAGACCACGGAGCCCTTGCTGACGGGCAGGCGGCGCAGCACCTGCCGGTAGAAGCGGATCTTGACGGGCTGTGTGCCGAGACGGTCAAGCCTCTTGCGCAGGGCCCGGATCCGAAGTTTCAGCATGCGGGCGGGGCGGAAGTGCGTGGCGTAGTGGAGTGCGGCGCGCAGGACGCGGGTGGCGCTGCCGCGGGGGCGCAGGCGCAGCTCCAGCTTGTTGCCGCCGGTGACGGTGAGGCCCTGACTGCTGCCCACGGTCTCCCGCTCGGCGACGAGTTCGGTGGCCACGTCCTGTGTGCCTGCCGTCAGTTGGAGGCGTGGCTCCCATACGCGGTCGCCCGTGCCGAGTTCGCGCGGGCCGCCGGTGAGCCGGACCCTGGCCCGCCAGACGATCGCGCCGCCGTCGTGGCGTACCTCCTCGACGGGTACGCGAAAGGCCCGCCGTCCCGCGCCGCGTGCCCGGACGTGGAGTGTGGCGGTGAGCGGCGGGCGTTCCGGGAGCAGGCCCGTCGGCAGCACGACCCGGCCTTCGAGGACCGCTTCGGCGCCCTCGACCGTGCATCGGGTGAGGCGGTTGAGGAGACGGGTGTCACTCAACTCCCGGTGTTGGTGGCCGAGTTCCGTGACATCCAGTACGTCGCGTACGCGGGGATCGTCGAGGCCGCCGGCCCGCCAGTAGACCTTGCCGTCGCGCTCGGTCAGCTCCGAGACGACCGTCCCGGGCCGGGCGAGGGCGTACGCGGCCGCGAGGACGCCCTCCGTGTCGCCGTCCGCGAGCAGCCGTACGCACACGCGCTCCACCGGGGCGAGCTCGTCCAGGGCGCGCGGGTCCGCGCGGCCCGCCAGGTGCGGGGCGAGCGCGGCCGTGGTCGCGCGGCGCTGCTCGGCGGTGAGCCGCGGGAAGGTCCGCGCGCACGGCAGCACATGGTCGCCGAGGAAGGCACGTTCGCGCCGGTCGCAGAGGTCGAGGCGGCCGAGGCCGATCAGGAGCGCGGCGGCGCGGGCGTTGGCCTCCGCGAGGCCGGGGGTCTCGTGGGC
>NZ_SRIC01000269.1 GCF_004684775.1 Streptomyces sp. MZ04 | reverse complement strand
CCCTTTACACCCGCCCCGGAACCGCCACTCTCGGGACAACCGGGCGGCCCCGGCGCCAATCAAGCACCGGCCCACCAAACCCCCCGCCCCGCCCCGCAGGGCCCTTTACGGGTCCAGTTGGCAGTTGACCTCGCTCTCCGCCGCGCAGCGGTTCGCCGTGCCCGCGCCTCCGTCCGCCGTATCGACCCCCGTGTTGCCAAGGAGCACATCACTCGCGCCCTCGCCGAAGAGGTGGTCGTCGCCTGCCATGCCGCGCAGGTCGTCCACGCCGTTGCCGCCCCTCAGATCGTCCGCGCCGTCGCCGCCCTGGACGAAGTCCGCTCCGTCGAAGGCGAAGACCGAGTCGTTGCCGGGGCCCGCGTCGACCGTGTCCGATCCCGTGACGAAGGCGAAGTCCGCGCCCATCTGGTCGTTGCCCGAGCCCAGGCAGACCAGGTCGTCGCCGCCCGCGTCCGCGTAGGTGTCGTTGCCGCCCAGCAGCGCCACGACGTCGTTGCCCGCCGTGCCCGTCTCGAAGTCGTCGCCCTCGGTGCCGACCACAGTCGCCGGCTGTCCCATGCAGTAGACCGTCGCGGTCGCGGCGGCGGCCGGCACGGCGGCAGCGGACCCCGCGCCCGCTGCGACGAGGGCCAGCGCCGCCAGCGTGGGTCCGACGGATGAACGTATGCGCATGATCTTTTCCCTCCGTGGTACCTGTGGAGCCCGGCTCGCCGTGTGTGCGTCCGAGCTCGCGTTGCAGCCACTTGTTCGGGAAAAAGGGGCTGCCGGATTGCGGCCTGCCGAGGGATGGGGCGCGGACGCTCTCAGTCCGCTCGAAGAGCGGTGGAGTTTACCCAGCTCAACTAGCGGCCATGCGCCACGCGGCCACTTTTTCTTACCCTATCGGGCTGAACTTTTGTTGATCGTGGGTCAGTTGACCCCTGCCTCGCCCTACCCTTCAAAGGGTGAACCAACTGATGTCACGAGAGTTCGAGGCCGACCTGCCCGGCGAAGCAGGCAGCGCTGCCGGGGACGTCCTGCTCCCCGGTGCGCTTCCCGCCGATCTGCGCGCCGAACTCATCGCCTTCCGACGCGACTTGCACATGCACCCGGAGCTCGGCAACCAGGAGTTCCGTACCACCGCCGCCCTCAAGGCCCGGCTCGAGCTCGCGGGCCTCAAGCCCCGTGTACTCGACATCGGCACGGGACTCGTATGTGACATCGGTATCGAGCAGGACGGCATTGAGGAGAGTGGCGGCGCGCGGTCCATGCTCGCTCTGCGCGCCGACATCGACGCGCTGCCCATCCCGGACACCAAACTCGGCGCCCCGTACCGCTCCACCGTGCCCGACCGCGCCCACGCCTGCGGGCACGACGTGCACACGACCGTCGTCCTGGGCGCCGGACTCGTCCTCGCCGAGCTGGCGAAGCGAGGGCAACTCCCGCAGCCCGTACGGCTGATCTTCCAGCCCGCCGAAGAGGTCCTGCCGGGTGGTGCGCCCGACGCCATCGAGTCCGGAGTGCTCGAAGGGGTCGGGCGGATCATCGGCGTGCACTGTGATCCCCGCGTCGACGCGGGGCGGATCGGGCTGCGGCACGGTGCCATCACCTCCGCCTGTGATCGGTTGGAGGTCTCCCTGGACGGGCCGGGTGGGCATACCGCCCGGCCCCACCTCACCACCGACCTCGTCACCGCCGCCGCCAAGATCGTCACCGACGTACCGGCGCTGGTCGCCCGTCGTATCGACGCCCGGTCGGGTCTCGCCGTGACCTGGGGGCGGATCGAGTCCGGGCACGCCTGCAACGTCATCCCGCAGCACGCGGAGCTGTCGGGGACCGTCCGGTGTCTGGACCTGAAGGCCTGGCGGCAGGCGCCCGATCTCGTACACGGCGCCATCCAGGAGATCGCCGATCTCTACCGCGCCAAGTCCGAGGTGAATTACATCCGGGGTGTCCCGCCCGTCGTCAACGACCCGGACGTGACCGACCTGTTGAGGGACGCCATGGAGCAGCGGCGCGGGCCGCACTCCGTCGAGGACACCGAACAGAGCCTGGGCGGCGAGGACTTCTCCTGGTACCTGGAGCACGTGCCCGGCGCCATGGCCCGCCTCGGTGTCCGTACGCCCGGTGAGCGCACCGTCCGTGATCTGCATCAGGGCGACTTCGACGCCGACGAGGCGGCGATCACGGTGGGCGTCGAGCTCTTCACCGCCGCCGCGCTCCTCGACGCCGCGCGGTAGCCGAAGGGCGACGCGGGCCCGCTATGGGCTGGTTGCGCCGGACCTGTTCATCCGGACGTAACCGGCCCTCGGCACGAATAGGTAACGGCAGTGCGAAACCCCGTTCCCCTCCCTTTCTACGCGCGTTACTGTGCGCCGCAATCAGCGCCGTCAACGGTGCGTCGGGGAACGTAAGGGGTGCGTCCTATGCGTTTGCGTCGTGGATCAAGGATTTCCCAACTGGCCGTCGTCGTGGCGTCTCTCGCCCTCGCGGCATCGGCGTGCGGCAAGACCAGCAACGAGGCCTCCGAGGATGACGGGGGCGACAACAAGAGTGGCTCGTCGTCCGAATACAAGGGCAAGGGCATAGGTCTTGCCTACGACATCGGCGGCCAGGGCGACCAGTCGTTCAACGACGCCGCGTTCTCCGGCTACACGAAGGCCCGCAAGGACTTCAAGATCGGCGGCGTGGACATGGAGCCGGGCGACGGCGAGTCCAGTGCCGACAAGACGCAGCGACTCGAGCAGCTCGCGCGGCAGGGCTACAACCCCGTCATCGGCGTCGGATTCGTCTACGCGCCCGCCGTGAAGGAAGCAGCCAAGAAGTTTCCCAAGGTGACGTTCGGGATCATCGACGACAACACGGTGAAGGCCGACAATGTCGCCGATCTTGTGTTCCATGAGGAGCAGGGGTCCTATCTCGCCGGTGTCGCGGCTGCCAAGGCGACCAAGGTCGATCACGTCGGATTCATCGGCGGTGTGGACATCAACCTCATCCACAAATTTGAAGCCGGCTTCGTGCAGGGCGTGAAGTCCGTCGACCCGAAGATCAAGATCGAGAAGCGCTATCTGACGGAGAAGCCCGAGGAAGGCGGCTTCGCCAGCCCCGACAAGGGGCAGAACGCGGCGAGCGGTCAGATCGAGGCGGGCGCCGATGTGCTGTACCACGCGGCGGGACTCTCCGGGCAGGGCGTGATCCAGGAGGCCGGCTCGCAGAAGGTGTGGGCGATCGGTGTCGACTCCGACCAGTACCAGCAGAAGGCCCTCGCCAAGTACAAGGACTACATCCTCGGGTCCGCCCTCAAGGACGTCGGCGGCGCCGTGTACGACCTGACGAAGTCGGTCGTCGAGGGCAAGCCGATGCAGGGCGAGCAGCGCTACGACCTGAAGTCGGGACGTGTCGGGTTCGCCGACTCGAATCCGAAGTACACGGCGATGAAGGACGTGGTCGCCGCCGTGGAGAAGGCCAAGAAGGACATCGTCGACGGCAAGGTCACCGTCAAGACCGTCCCCTAGGCACGCCCCGGGACATGTGACAGCGGGTACGTAGGGCAGGGAGCCCCGCAGGCCAGAGCGGCCACGGGAACCCTGCCCTTTGTCATGCCGCCTGTCATGCCGCCGCAACGCCCTGTGCATGACGCCGCAACCTCGCGGCCACAGCTCGATAACGGACGGGACAGAAGGGTTCTTATGTCAGGTCTACGCGCGTTACGCTGCGGCGAAATCAGCGCCAGGTGAGGCGCTCGTACGTGCTTGTGCTTGCTTGTACAAAGGAGTTCCTCTCTATGCGCCGGGTTTCCAAGATCGCAGCCGCGAGCGTCGCGACCGCCGCCCTCGCCCTCTCCGCCACCGCCTGCGGTGGCACGTCCAGCGACGCCGCCGGCTCCAAGAGCGACGGCAAGGGCAAGGGCGTCGCCATCGCTTACGACGTGGGTGGCAAGGGCGACCAGTCCTTCAACGACGCCGCGACCGCCGGTATGGACAAGGCCGCCAAGGACCTGAAGGTCGGCAAGAAGGCCGTCGAGCCGACCGACGGCGAGTCCGACGCCGACAAGGCGCAGCGCCTCACCGAGCTGGCCAAGCAGGGCTACAACCCGGTGATCGGCATCGGCTACGCCTACGCGCCCGCCGTGAAGGAGGTCGCCGCGAAGTTCCCGAAGGTCACCTTCGGCATCGTCGACGACGCCACCATCAAGGCGGACAACGTCTCCGACCTGGTCTTCAACGAGGAGCAGTCCTCGTACCTGGCGGGCGTCACCGCCGCCAAGGCCACCAAGAGCAAGACCGTCGGCTTCATCGGCGGCGTCGACAACCCGCTGATCCGCAAGTTCGAGGCGGGCTTCGTCCAGGGCGTCCAGGACACCGACAAGTCGGTCAAGATCAAGCGCCAGTTCCTCACCGAGAAGGCCGAGGACGGCGGCTTCTCCAGCCCGGACAAGGGCAAGGAAGGGGCCAGCGGCCAGATCGAGGACGGCGCCGACGTGGTCTACCACGCGGCCGGTCTCTCGGGTCAGGGTGTCATCGAGGCCGCCGCCGCCGAGAAGGTGTGGGCGATCGGTGTCGACTCCGACCAGTACCAGCAGAAGGCCCTGGACAAGTACAAGAAGTACATCCTCACCTCCGCGACCAAGGACGTCACCGGGGCGGTGTACAACCTGACCAAGTCGGTCCAGGATGGCAACGCCAAGGGCGGCGTGGTCCGTGCGGACCTGGCGTCCGGCGGCGTCGCGCTCGCCGACTCGAACCCCGAGTTCAAGAACATGAAGGACCTGCAGGCCGCCCTGAAGAAGGCCGAGCAGGGCATCACCAGCGGCAAGATCAAGGTCAAGACCGCGCTGTAACAGCGGACCGAGCTATAACAACAGCCCGCGCTGTAACAGCGAAGTCACGGCTGCGGAACGGGGTGTGGGGGACGATGGTTCCCCCGCGCCCCGTTCGCGCGGCCGACACCTCAACTCCCGTTGAACCAGGGGCGCTACGCGCGTAGGTGGCCCCTTTCCTTAAGACTCCCGAGGACTCCCGAGGAGAGTGCGCCATCGACGCGTCCACTAGTCCCGACACGGGCAAGACCACTGCCCAGGCCACTGCCGTCCAGCTCGTCGGCATCACCAAGCGCTTCCCGGGCGTCGTGGCCAACCACGACATCCGCCTCAGTGTCCGCAAGGGCACCGTGCATGCCCTCGTCGGTGAGAACGGCGCGGGCAAGTCGACCCTGATGAAGATCCTCTACGGCATGCAGAAGCCGGACGAGGGCACCATCACCGTCGACGGCGAGCAGGTCAGTTTCGGCAGCCCCGCGGACGCGATCGCGCGCGGCATCGGCATGGTGCACCAGCACTTCATGCTCGCCGACCAGCTGACCGTCCTGGAGAACATCGTTCTCGGCAGCGAGAAGCTGCACGGCATCGGCGGCGCCGCCCGCCGCAAGATCGTAGAGATATCCGACCGTTACGGCCTCGGGGTGCGCCCCGACGCCATGGTCGAGGACCTCGGCGTCGCCGACCGGCAGCGCGTGGAGATCCTCAAGGTCCTCTACCGCGGCGCCACCACGCTGATCCTCGACGAGCCCACGGCCGTACTCGTGCCGCAGGAGGTCGACGCGCTCTTCGACAACCTGCGCGAGCTGAAGTCCGAGGGCCTGTCCGTCATCTTCATCTCCCACAAGCTGGGCGAAGTCCTCTCCGTGGCCGACGACATCACCGTCATCCGGCGCGGTACGACCGTGGGCACCGCGGTCCCGTCCGAGACGACGCCGCGCCAGCTCGCCGAGCTGATGGTCGGCAGCGAACTGCCCACCCCCGAGACCGCCGAGTCGACGGTCACCGACCGCCCGATGATCCAGGTCGAGAGCCTCAAGCTGCTGGCCGACGGCGAGTCGGGCCGTGCGCTGCTCGACGACATCTCCTTCACCATCCACGAGGGAGAGGTCCTCGGCCTCGCGGGCGTCGAGGGCAACGGCCAGACCGAGCTGATCGACGCGCTCATCGGCCTCAAGCACGCCGACTCCGGAGTGATCCGGATGGCGGGCCAGGACATCACCGCCCAGCCGACGCGCAAGCGCCGCGAGGACGGCATCGGTTACATCCCCGAGGACCGCCACCGCCACGGCCTCCTCCTGGAGTCCCCGCTGTGGGAGAACCGCATCCTCGGCCACGTCACCGAGAAGCCGAACGCGAAAGGCTTCTGGCTCGACCCCAAGGGCGCCCAGGCCGACACCCGTCGCATCGTCAAGGAGTACGACGTCCGTACGCCCGGCATCGACGTCACCGCGGCCTCCCTCTCCGGCGGCAACCAGCAGAAGCTGATCGTCGGCCGCGAGATGAGCCACAAGCCGCGCTTCCTGATCGCCGCCCACCCCACCCGCGGTGTGGACGTCGGCGCGCAGGCCCAGATCTGGGACCAGATCCGCGAGGCGCGCCGCGAGGGACTCGCCGTACTCCTGATCTCGGCGGACCTCGACGAGCTGATCGGCCTTTCCGACACCCTCCGCGTGATCTACCGCGGACGGCTCGTCGCCGACGCCGACCCGGCCACCATCACGCCGGAGGAGCTCGGTTCGGCGATGACGGGCGCGGCCTCGGGCCACCTGGAACACATAGAAGAAGGCCCCGAAGTGCCGGAGGACGAGGCCCGATGAAGAAGTTCGAGAAGGAGCGGGTGCTCCTCGCGGTGGCCGGACCGGTCATCGCGCTCATCGCGGCCGTGGCGCTGACCTCGGTCGTGCTGCTCGCCTCGGGCAAGAGCCCGATCGAGCCGTACTCCCTGATGTTCGAGCAGGCCACCTACTCCGACATCCAGGTCCTGATCATCAACCAGGCCGGCATGTACTACCTGGCCGCGCTCGCGGTCGCCGTCGGCTTCCGGATGAACCTCTTCAACATCGGCGTGGACGGCCAGTACCGCCTCGCCGCGATGGCCACCGCGGTCGTCGGCGCGCACGTCGCCCTCCCCGCGCCCCTCCAGATCCCGCTCCTCATCCTGGTCGCCATGCTCACCGGCGCCTTCTGGGCGGGCATCGCGGGCATCCTCAAGACCACCCGCGGGGTCAGCGAGGTCGTCGCGACGATCATGCTCAACGCCATCGCGACGAGCGTCATCGGCTATATGACCCTCACCGAGAACTTCGGCGTCCCGGTCGGCAACAACCAGACCACCGGCGAGATGTCCAAGTCCGGCTGGTTCCCCGGCATCAGCATGGGCGAGTCCGGCGAGATCTACGGCTTCGTCGTCATCGCCGCGCTCGCCGGCGTCCTGTACTGGCTGATCCTCAACCGCACCCGCTTCGGCTTCGACCTGCGCGCCACCGGCGCCTCCGAGTCGGCCGCCGCGGCCTCCGGTGTGAACGCCAAGCGCATGGTGCTCAGCGCCATGCTGATATCCGGCGCGGTCGCGGGCCTCGCGGGCATGCCCATCCTGCTCGGCGACGTCCACACCTACAGCCTCAGCTTCCCCACGGGCCTCGGCTTCACCGGCATCACCATCGCCCTGCTCGGCCGCAACAACCCGGTCGGCATCGCCTTCGCCGCGCTGCTCATCGCCTTCCTCGACAAGGCCTCGCCCGCTCTCGACTACGCCACTCCGGTTGCGTACGACAAGGAGATCGCGGTGATCATGCAGGGCCTCATCGTGATCGCGGTCGTCGTCTCCTACGAGGCCGTACGCCGCTGGGGGCTCCGTCGCCAGCAGCAGCGCGTCGGTGAGGAACTGGCCGCAGCAGCCCGCGCCAAGGGCAAGGGCAACGGCAACAACGACACCGTGAAGGAGGTGGCTGCCCGATGAGCTCGGCAACCGTAGCCAAGCCCCCGGCCAAGCAGCCCGCGCAGGGCCGCCGCCGCATCTCGCTCCCCATACTCCTGCTGGTCATCGCGGGCGTCCTCGCCCTGACGTCCGTGGTCCGCCTGATCACCGACGCCGACGGCATCACCTCCACCGGCCAGATGTCCACGGCCCTGCGCCTCGCGGTGCCGATCGGCCTCGCGGGCCTCGGCGGTCTGTGGGCCGAGCGCGCGGGCGTCGTCAACATCGGCCTCGAGGGCATGCTCATCCTCGGCACCTGGTTCGGCGCGTTCGCCGGCTACCAGTGGGGCCCGTGGGTCGGCATCCTCTTCGGCATCCTGGGCGGCGCGATCGGCGGCCTGCTGCACGCGATCGTCACGGTCACCTTCAACGTCAACCACATCGTCTCCGGTGTGGCCATCAACATCCTCGCCCTGGGTGCGACGCGCTACCTCTCCACCTTCGCCTTCGAGGGCAAGGAGGGCGGTACGTCCAAGCAGTCGCCGCCCGTCGAATCGCTCGGCAGCTTCTCCGTGCCGGGCCTCTCCGACTGGCTGCAGGACCTCAACGAGAAGCACTGGTTCCTCGTCTCGGACCTCGCGGGCCTGCTCGGCGGCCTGTTCACCGACCTCTCGCCGCTCACCGTCATCGCCGTCGCGATGGTGCCGCTGAGCTGGTGGGTCCTGTGGCGTACGTCGTTCGGCCTGCGCCTGCGGTCCTGCGGCGAGAACCCGGTGGCCGCCGAGTCCCTCGGCGTGAACGTCTACAAGTACAAGTACCTGGCAGTGATCATCTCGGGCGGTCTGGCAGGCCTGGGCGGCGCGTTCCTCTCCCTGGTCGCCTCCAACATCTACCTGGAGGGCCAGACCGGCGGCCGCGGCTACATCGGCCTCGCCGCGATGATCTTCGGCAACTGGATGCCGGGCGGACTCGCGCTCGGCGCGGGCCTGTTCGGTTACACCGACAGCCTGAAGCTGCGGGGCGGCGGCACGAACGTCCACGCCCTGCTCCTGCTGCTCGCGATCCTGCTGGTCATCGGCGCGATCTACCTCGTCTGGCGCAAGCGCTACATCCCCGCGGTGATCACCGGGGCCGTCTCGGCGCTGATGTTCGCGTGGTACGGCTTGACCGACGAGGTGCCCAACCAGGTCGTCACCGCGACGCCGTACGTCGTCACGCTGCTCGTGCTCTCGCTCTCCGCCCAGCGGCTGCGGATGCCGAAGGCGGACGGCCAGCCCTACCGAAGGGGACAAGGAAAGTGACCGACACCGACTGGGACGCGCTGCGGGATGCTGCGCGCGAGGCCATGTCCCGTGCGTACGCGCCCTACTCAGGCTTCCCGGTCGGTGCCGCGGCCCTCGTGGACGACGGCCGCACGGTGTCGGGCTGCAACGTGGAGAACGCGTCGTACGGCCTGGGCCTGTGCGCGGAGTGCGGCCTGGTGTCGCAGCTCCAGCTCACCGGCGGCGGCCGCCTCACGCACTTCACCTGCGTGGACGGCAAGGGCGAGATCCTGATGCCGTGCGGCCGCTGCCGCCAGCTGCTCTACGAGTTCGGCGGCGCGACGCTGCTCCTGGAAACGGCTTCGGGCATCCGGACGCTGGGAGACATGCTCCCGGACCCGTTCGGCCCGCAGCACCTCAACTGACGTACGGCCCCTGCCTGTTGCTTCGCGGCGCACGGGGGCCGTCTTCACTCCATGACTCTATGCGCGTAGAGTCACGGAATCTCAATCTCAAGCTCTCGCTCACCGTTTTAGGCGCAAAGGGGTTATGCCATGGACGTCATCTCCGTCATCCGTACGAAGCGGGACCGCGGCGAGTTGAGCGACGAGCAGATCGACTGGGTCATCGACGCGTACACGCGAGGCGTGGTGGCCGACGAGCAGATGTCCGCTCTCGCGATGGCCATCCTCCTGAACGGCATGAACCGCCGAGAGATCGCCCGCTGGACGGCCGCGATGATCGCGTCCGGCGAGCGCATGGACTTCTCGTCTCTCTCCCGCCCGACATCGGACAAGCACTCCACGGGCGGCGTCGGCGACAAGATCACGCTGCCGCTCGCGCCGCTGGTCGCGGCGTGCGGCGCGGCGGTCCCGCAGCTGTCGGGCCGGGGCCTCGGCCACACCGGCGGCACGCTGGACAAGCTGGAGTCGATCCCCGGCTGGCGCGCCCTCCTCTCGAACGAGGAGATGCTCTCGGTCCTGGACGGCGTCGGCTCGGTGATCTGCGCGGCGGGCGACGGCCTGGCCCCGGCGGACAAGAAGCTGTACGCGCTGCGGGACGTGACGGGCACGGTGGAGGCGATCCCCCTGATTGCTTCCTCGATCATGTCGAAGAAGATCGCAGAGGGAACGGGCTCGCTGGTCCTGGACGTGAAGGTGGGCACGGGCGCCTTCATGAAGAACCTGGAAGACGCCCGCGAACTGGCCTCCACGATGGTCGGCCTGGGCACGGACAGCGGCGTACGCACGGTGGCGCTGTTGACGGACATGGCCACGCCGCTCGGCTTGACGGCGGGCAACGCCCTTGAGGTCCGCGAGTCGGTGGAGGTCCTCGCGGGCGGCGGCCCCTCGGACGTCGTGGACCTGACCCTCGCGCTCGCGCGGGAGATGCTGGACGCGGCGGGGCTGCCGGACGCGGACCCGGCGAAGGCGCTTGCGGACGGCTCGGCGATGGACGTATGGCGCCGCATGATCGCGGCTCAGGGCGGCGACCCGGATGCCACGCTCCCCGTGGCCCGTGAGACGCATGTCGTGACGGCGCCGTCGTCGGGTGTCCTCACCCGTCTCGACGCGTACGACGTCGGCGTCGCGGCGTGGCGTCTGGGCGCCGGGCGTGCGCGCAAGGAGGACGTGGTGCAGGCGGGCGCGGGCGTGGAACTCCACGCGAAGCCGGGCGCGACGGTGCGTGCGGGTGAGCCTTTGCTGACCCTCCACACGGACACTCCGGAGCGCTTCGAGTACGCGTTGCAGGCGCTGACGGGGGCGTACGACATCGCCCCCGAGGGCGCGGAGTTCACGGCGAAGCCGATCGTGCTGGACCGGATCGCGTAGGGGCAGGAGCTAGGACTCTGCCCCCAGAACCCAGGCTGGGCGGTGCTCTTCTCAGGCGGGGGCTGGGGGCGGAACCCCAGCGTGCGGTGCCGGGCTGAACCGCCGCTCCGCGGCGGATCCCGCCCACCC
>NZ_SRIC01000026.1 GCF_004684775.1 Streptomyces sp. MZ04 | reverse complement strand
CCCCACCCCACTCGTCCTCAAAGCCGGTACGTCTTGGGCCGACGCCTGGCAGCGCTGCCTCGCCGTCGCCCCCGAGGCCTTCCGCGACGACCACGTCCTGAACCTGTGGAACGGCAGCTGGCAGGCGGAAGGCCGCGCCCTGCCCGCCACGAGCCCCGTCGACGGCAGCCCGATCGCGGGCCCGCCGCGCCTCGACGCCGCCACGGCCCACCAGGCCGTACGCGCCTCGCTCGACCAGCACCGAGCCTGGCGCCACATCCCGTTGGAGGAGCGGCGCGCCCGCGTCGCCGCCACCCTCGACGCCCTCACCCAGCACCGCGAACTGCTCGCCCTCCTCCTCGTCTGGGAGATCGGCAAGCCCTGGCGCCTCGCGCAGGCCGATGTCGACCGGGCCATCGACGGCGTGCGCTGGTACGTCGACGGCATCGAGCCGATGATCGAGGGCCGGACCCCGCTGGACGGTCCGGTGTCCAACATCGCGAGCTGGAACTACCCGATGAGCGTGCTCGTTCACGCAGTGTTGGTACAGGCACTCGCAGGAAACGCGGTCATCGCCAAGACCCCGACCGATGGCGGCGTCGCCTGTCTCACCCTGGCCTGCGCGCTCGCCGCCCGCGAAGGGATCCCCGTCACCCTCGTGAGCGGCAGCGGGGGAGAACTGTCCGAAGCGCTGGTGCGCGCGCCGGAGATCGGCTGTGTCTCCTTCGTCGGCGGGCGGGACACCGGCGCGGCCGTCGCCACGGCCGTCGCCGACCTCGGCAAGCGGCACATCCTCGAACAGGAAGGACTCAACACCTGGGGCATCTGGAACTACAGCGACTGGGACGCGCTGAGCGCCGTCGTCCCCAAACTCTTCGACTACGGCAAGCAGCGCTGCACGGCGTATCCGCGCTTCGTCGTCCAACGCGGCCTCTTCGACCAGTTCCTCGCCGCCTACCTCCCGGCCGTGCGCACCGTCCGCGTCGGCCACCCGCTGGCGGTCGAGCACGCCGAAGACCCCTTCCCGCAGCTGGACTTCGGCCCGCTCATCAATGCCGCCAAGGCCAAGGAGCTCTCCGACCAGGTGGCGGAGGCCATCGACCGGGGTGCCGTGCCGCTGTACCGCGGCGCGCCCGCGGCGGAGCGCTTCCTGCCGGGGCAGGACACGGACGCGTACCTGCACCCCGTCACGCTCCTCAACCCGCCGCCGTCCTCTCCGCTGCACCACGCGGAGCCGTTCGGCCCGGTCGACACCATCGTCCTGGTCGACACGGAAGCGGAGCTGCTCGCTGCCATGAACGCGTCCAACGGAGCGCTGGTCGCCACCCTGTCGACCGACGAGCCGGAGACCTACGAACGCCTCGCGCCGCAGATCAGGGCGTTCAAGACCGGCCGTGGGAAGCCTCGTTCGCGCGGCGACAGGGAGGAGCTGTTCGGCGGGTTCGGCGCGTCGTGGCGCGGCGCGTTCGTCGGAGGCGAGCTCCTGGTGCGGGCGGTCACCCATGGCCCGACGATGGAGCGACCGCCGGGGAACTTCCCCAGCTATCACCTCATGGCCTGAGCCTTGAGGGACGTCATGGCCTGAGCCCTGTGTGACGGTGTGCGTTTCACCGCGTTCCACCACCGGCGGGGGGTCGGTCGGCTAGCCGATTCCCTGCCGGTCGGGCAGCAGGGCGAAAGCGCGGTCCGCCGACTCCGGGACCGTGCGGTCCACCGCCTGCGCGAGCAGCTCCCGGTGGCGACGCAGCGGCTCGCGGCGCTCCTCGGGTGCCAGCCGCAGCAGGTCGTCGAGGCCGGCCAGCATGCGCCGCGTGACCTGCGGATTGCCGATCGCGCAGCCACGGATCTCGGCGAACCCGAGGTCCACCAGAGCGGTCCAGTCCGGCACGGGCTGCACCAGGCGCACCGCCCCCCGCCGGTCACGGTGGCGCAGGGTACCCAGCGGATACGCGGCTACCGACGCGAGGAACTGGACGATGCGGTCGAGGGCCTGCACCGCGGTGGTCGGATCGTTCACCGCGGGCGACAGGGCCCGCAGCGCGATGTCGGCGAGCTGGCGGAGCCCGAAGCCGAGATCCTGGTGGAAGGTGCGCTCCACGCCCACCGAGACGGTGTACCGCAACGCACGCGGGGAGGGCGCCGCCCCACCGTGCACCGTGAACACCGGGGTCCCCGGCACCATGAAGTCGCCGATGCGCGGGACGAGCCGCAGCACGACGCCCTGCCGTCGCGCCGCCCGCACGACACGGGCGATGTGTACGTCCCGGAGCACCCCGGCCCGCCCGCGGTGGGTGATCCGCGCGGACTCCGGGCCGAGGCGCTCGTCGTCCACAGCGCCCTCGGTCGGGTGCTTGATCGCCACCCGGAACGACTCCCGGGCGATCCGGTCGATCACGAAGCTGACCCGCATCATGCGGAGCGTCCCGTTCACGTAGGCGACGAACAACAGGAGGCTCAGGAACACCATCGCCAGCGCCAGGACGGACTCGATCAGCGGGACACTCGTCAGCTTCCGCGGATCGGACTCGCTGTCGAACGACGTCAGGGTCATGAGGGAGAACAGGAACGTCGCGAGGAAGACGGTGAGCGTGGCCTTGGTGATCCGCGACCTGACGTACAGCCGCACCACCCGCGGGCTGAACTGTCCGCTCGCCATCTGCACGGCCACCAGCGAAATGCTGAAGACCACACCGATGAAGGTCATCATCGCCGAGCCGATGGTGCTGATCACCGTCTTCGCGTCCTCGGCGATCGACATCAGCGATTCGACGGTGTCGTAGTCCCCGGCGTCCTGCGCCGCCTGCACGATCCGGGTGTCCAGCTCCGCCGTGACCGCCCACAGGACCAGGGCTCCCACCAGGCCCATGGTCGGAGCGAACCACATGGTGTCCCGCAGATGCTCACGCAACGGGGACAGCAGCCGGGGCCGCCGCACCTTCACGTCACCCAGCACTCCAGTAATCATCCCGTCACTCATGGTGAGACTGTAGATGCGGCGGAACGGGCCGCCGGGCATCCGCCCGCCGACCGGCGGATACGCAGGTGAAAGGCACTCCGAAAGCTTGGTATTGTTGTCCATGTCGCCGCGGGGAACACCCCGCGAACGGCAGAAAACACCTAGTCCGGGTGGCGGAATGGCAGACGCGCTAGCTTGAGGTGCTAGTGCCCTTTATCGGGCGTGGGGGTTCAAGTCCCCCCTCGGACACATAGTGAGTGAGGGTCGAGATTGATCTCGACCCTCACTTTTTGCTGTCCGGACGCGGATTACGGGATCTCGGCCCGGAACTTCTTCGTCAGGTCGGCGCCCCGGATCACACCGCCCGAGTGGTACTTGAGGCCCCACGCGTCGATCACCGAGCCGTCGCCGAACATGCAGCCGGCGATGACGTTCTCCGCCTTGGTCTCCCCCTCAGGGGCCCAGCCGCCGCCGTCCGTGGCCTTCGGGCCGTACATCGCGGTGCCGTTGATGGCCTTGCAGTAGCCGATGGACGGGTTGCCCGGGTAGCCGCCCGGGTCGGCGGGCTTGTGGATGTAGGCCAGGGCGGCCAGCGTGGGCTTGTCGGCGGCCAGGGTGTCGGCGGCGATCGTGATCTTGGTGCCGTCCTTGCCGGTGAAGACGCACATCTCGCGCTCCCCGCCGAGCTGGACGATCTGGGTTCCGGTCTTGGTGTAGTACGGGACCTGCTTCTGCGCGTCGCCGCCCTGCTCCTCGCACCACGTGCCGTCGGCGGACCGGTGCGTGGCGGGCCCGGCAGCGGGCGTGGCGGGACTGTCGGCGGCGTTGGCCGCCACGGCACTGCCCGAGAGCAGCAACGCGATGCCCACGGTGAGGACTTGAGAACGCTTCACGCTTCCTCCAGAAGCCAGAAGGGGGGACGGCAGCTGTGACCGGACATATCTTCAAGAGGCTTTCTGCGCAGGTCAACGCGGATCGGAGGGCTCGCGCCGCCCTCTTCGAACTCGGCGCGATCACCTGGGCGGCAGCCCTCTGACGTGGCGCTACGAGCGACGCGATCCAGCCAGTAATCCGCCAGTAACAGGCCCTGGGGCGCGAGTGGTTAGACTGACCGTCCTCATGGGCGGACCGGCACACGCGTACGACACCGGGGGGAGCCACGGCGCCGCTCCTCCCGTACTCCACATCCGTCTGCTCGGCGGCTTCCGGGCGGAGCGGGAGGGTGGGGTGCCGCCGGCCGAGCGGTGGTCGCGGCCCAGTGCCCGGACGCTCGTGAAACTCCTCGCGCTGACTCCGGGACACCAGTTGCACCGTGAGCACATCATGGCCGCGTGCTGGCCGCACGCGGAACTCCCCGCCGCGCTGCGCAACTTGCGCGTCGCCCTGCACGCCGCGCGGCACGCCCTGGAGCCGGAACTCGCCCCGAGGGCGGCGTCCTCCTACATAGTGACCGACGGCGTACTCGTGCGCCTTACCGCGGGTACGGTCCTGGTCGACGTGGAGCAGGCGGAAGTGCTGGCCGGCAGCGCGCTGGCGAGCGGCGGAGCTTCCGAACTGGCTGCCGCGCTGGCCGCGTTCACGGGGGATCTGCTGCCCGAGGACGAGTACGCCGCCTGGGCGGAGCCGCGCCGCGCCCGCCTGGCCGAGCTGCGGCAGCGGGTGGCCATCGCGCTCGCGCGGGCCCGCCTTGCCGCCGGTGAGACGGCGGAAGCGGCGGCGACCGCGCGCCACCTCCTGGAGTTCGCTCCTGCGGACGAGCGGGCCCACCGGGTGCTGATCGAGGGGTACTTGCGGCGCGGCATGCGGCGGGCGGCGGTACGCCAGTACGAGGAGTGCGCGGCCGCCCTGGACTCCTCGGAGCCGGGGGCCCGCCCCGCCCCGGAGACCGTGCGGCTGCACCGTGCGGCGCTCGCACAGCCCCGGGCCGCGGAGTCCGAGGCGGACGCGGCGCGGGTGCGGCTCGACTGGGCCCGCGCCCTGGAGCGCTCGGGCCGCTACGACGACGCGATCCGCGTCCTGCGGGAGGCGCTGGCGTCGTACGAACTCCAACACGCCCACGACGCCTGTACGTTGACGGCCGCCCGCCTCGCGGAAGTCCTCGCCCGTGTCGGCACACCCCGCGAGGCCCGAGCCACCCTCCACGCCCACCCGCCGGGACCGCACGCCCCCGTGGAAGTGCGCGCCACGCACCAGATGGCGGAGGCGATGATCCTGTTCCACGAGGGAAACTACGAGGCGGGCCTCGCGGCGGCACGGAGCGCCGAGGCCGTGCTGCGGCACCGGGAGGTAGTACCGCCGGACCCGCAACCGGCCAAGCACCCCGATCGCGCCGTCCTGCTGGCCAGGGCACTCGCCCAACAGGCCACCTGTCACGGCCTCTTGGGGCGCCACGAGCAGGCGATCAAGCCTGCTGAGCAGGCCCTGTCACCGGCCGAGGAGTCCGGTGACCCGGCACTGCTCTCCACTGTGCTGTCCGTCCTGCGTGAGAACGCCCGCAGGGCGGGGCACCACCGGCGGGCGCTGGGCTACGGCCGGCGCGCTCTGACGCTGGCCGAGCAGGCGGGGCGTCCCACCGCCACCGCCTTCGAGCGGGCCAACCTCGCCGAAGTCCATCTGCTCCTCGGCGAGGCCAGGGACGCGGACCAGCTGGCGCGGGCCGCCGTCGACCTGGCCGACCCCTTCGGCGGCACGTGCCTGGCCTTCGCGCTCACCGCACTCGCCCGGGTGCGGACGGCCACGGACCCGGACGCCGCCCGCACTCTGCTGGACCGCGCCGAGCGCTGCGCCCACGAGGGCGGGCACCGTCAGGCCGTGGACGAGGTCCGGGCGGCGCGCGCCGAATGGGACGCCGCCGCCCGGGCCAGGCCCACCTAGAGCAGGCCCCATGCGAGGTGCAGGAACGCTGAAGTGCATAGGCCGCCGGTTGCCGTCAGCGGGGCCGGGCCTGCCAGGCGTGGGCGAAGAGTTCGGGCAGTGGGCCGGTGGTGGGGCTGGTCAGGACCTTCTCGCGGTCGGAGGAGAGGCGGGCGCCGAGCAGGTCGGCCTTCCACGTTTCCATCGGGTGATGCGGCTTCGCCGCGGTGGCCCAGTCGCCGGGCAGGAAGACGCCGCGGCCCGCACGGGGCCGACGGTCGGCGACCACCAGCTCCGCGTCGAGGAGTTGGGCGGCGGCCGCCTTGTGCCGGACCGGCGTCCAGCCGTTCCAGCGGCGGATGTTGCGGTCGGTGGGCGCGGGCAGCGCGAGCAGCTGGAGGTACAGCGTCGCGGCATCGGTGCCCAGGCCAAGATCGGCGGCGGACTTGGCCAGGGTCTCGGGGGCCGAGGCGCGCGGGTCGGTCTCGTAGTGGCCGGGCGGCAGTGCCCGGGACCTGATCCGTTCCTCCAGGCGCAGGCACTCCGGGCCGCGCAGCCAGCGTACGAGGGCGAGGTTGGAGCCCTCGCGGCCGACGGTGGCGTCCAGACGCTGCGAGCGCGGGTCCGTGCCGTACTGACTCGGCCGGAAGTAGACGCCCGGCGACTCGCGTTCGCCCCGCCGGTCGATGCCGCCCTCGGCGATCACGGTAAGGCCGTCGTCGAGCGTGGGGTGCCCGAGGGGCGCGAGGGCCTCGCTGTACTCCTGGGCGCCGGGGAAGCCCGGTGCCAGTTCCGCCACGGTCCTGCCGCGCAGCGACCAGCCCTTGGCGGCGAGCAGCATCCGCGGGTCGGCCAGTCGTTCGCGCAGCAGTGCGGCCACCTCGGGGACGCCCTCGCGGACCGGGTCGCCGCCCGGCAGTTCGGCGTAGATCCACGGAATGGCGTGGCACGCCACGGCGAGCAACTCCTTGAAGCGGAACCCCTCCTCGCCCTCCCAGGCGTGGCCGATGACGCTGCTCGCCCGCAGCCGGGTGTCGGGGTCCCGGTTCAGCACCAGGTCGCTCGCGGGGTCGGCGAACACCGTGCACACCGCGGCCGGGGCCTTGAGAATCGACTCGTGCTCGGTCGCCACCGTCAGCGTCGCCTCCGAGATGGCCGGGCGTGTGCCCTGCTGGGCACGCCAGGCCTCGGCGATCCGCTCGGCAAGCGCGGCCTGCCCGCCGGTCCGCCACAGCTGCTCCGGGTCGTCGGGCAGCACCCCGGCGAGCAGCGCGAGGCGTGCCGGCGCCCGTACGTCGCTCAGCTCGCGCACGCCCGCCTCGGCCTCGGACTGCTTGAGCCGCATGGTCTTGCGGGCCTCGGCGTCCAGCCACTTGGTGTGGGAGTTGCCCGGAATCCCGGCAAGCAGCAGGGAGGCGGCGGCACGGCTGAGTCCGGTGGCGTCGGCCAGCGCGGCGGCCGCGTCCCGGTCCCAGGGGGCGGGGCCGTTCTGGCGTACGAGGTCGGCCAGTGCCCGCAGTTGGGCGGGGGTTCCCCAGCCGCCCGTGGGGACGGGCTCGGCAGCGGTGATGTCTCCGGGGGCGGGCGGATCGGCCTCGCCGGTCCGCAGTTCCACGAAGTGCCGCCCGGTCTTCCCCGTGCCGAGTCCGTGCACGGCGAGCACGGCGCCGCGTTCGTCACGGGCCGCGTACTCGCGATCATCGGTGAGTTCGATGGTGCCGGTACGCATCCGGGCGAGGGCGGACGGGTCGGCGAAGGGCGTCTTGGCCCACACGTCCAGCATCGCCAGGTGGACCGCGCGCAGATCCGCGTGGACGGGAGAGGCGCCGGCCCGCAGGGCGACGGCACCGATACGGCCGATGAACCGGGACCAGTACCAGCCCTTGTACTGCTCCGGGAGTTGATCGGCCCGTCCGGCCAGATAGTCGCCGGTGCGGGCGAACCCGGCGAGGGTGCCGGCCCGCCAGTATCCCGCGCCGTCGAGGAGCCCGGAGAGGGCGACGGAGATCAGGTCTTCGTTCAGGCGGGCGGCGGCGGGGCGTATCGCTTCCTCTGGCATGCCGCACATCCTGCCTGATGCCGTGCGGTGACGCTTCGTCAGACCGCCGACCACCCGCCGTCCACCGGCAGGACGACGCCGTTGATGTTGCGGGCCGCGTCGGAGGCGAGGAACACGATCGCGGCGGCCTGCGTCTCGGCCGCCGCGGGCTGCCCCACGTTGCCCATGTAGGCGCCGAGCGCCTGGGGACCCGGGGCGTCCGGGTCGACATCGACGCGGATGTTGGTGATCGTGCCGCCGGGGGCGATCGCGTTGGCGCGGATGCCCTTGTTCCGGTACGTCACCGCGAGGGACTTGGTCAGGCCCGCGATGCCGTGCTTGGAGGCGGTGTACGCGGCTCCGGCGGCGCTGCCGCGCAGCGAGGCCTCGGAGGCGGTGAACACGATGGCGCCCCGGCCGGCCTCCAGCATGTGCGGCAGCGCGGCCCGGGTCAGCAGGAACGGGGCGGTCAGATTGATCCGGAGGACCCGCTCCCACTCGGCGTCGGTCACATCGGCGGCGGCCGACATGGTGTCCATGATCCCGGCGTTGTTGACCAGCACGTCGATGCCGCCGAACGCCTCGAGGGCGGTGGCGACGACCGAGTCGACCACCGTCTGCTCGCTGAGGTCGCCCACGACCGTGACCGCCGTGCCTCCGCCCGACTCGACCTCGGCGGCCACCGACGCGGCACCCTCGGCGTTCAGATCGGCCACGACCACCTTCGCCCCCTGCTCGGCGAAGGCGAGCGCGGTGGCCCGGCCGATGCCGGAACCCGCCCCGGTGACGATGACGCTGCGGCCCGCGAAGTCCCTCACCTGGCTCATGATGAGGCCGCCGCCGTCGCCTCGGCGTCAACTTCCGGCTCGGGCACGGCATTCATCGGTCGTACGGGAATGAGGGAGGCGACGGCCGCCGCCGCGAGGGCCACCCCGCAGCCCATCAGCATGGCGACACGGAAGCCGTCCTCGGACGGCAGCAGGTGGCCGCCGAAGTCCGTCGTCAGCTGCGCGAGGACCACACCGATCACGGCGGCCGACACGGAGCTGCCGATCGAACGCATCAGCGTGTTGAAGCTGTTGGCCGACGCGGTCTCCTCCTGCGGCACCGCACCCATGATCAGGGCCGGCATCGCCCCGTACGCCAGGCCGACACCCGCGTTGCAGACGATGGTCACGGCCAGCAGGCCCCAGGTCGAGCCGAGCAGGAGCAGCGACGAGGCGTAGCCGACGGAGATGACCAGGCTGCCGACGGACAGCGTGACCTTGGGGCCGCGGGCCGCCGAGAGCTTCGCGCCGAGCGGGGCGAGGGCCATCATCATCAGGCCCGCCGGGGCCATCCACAGACCCATGGCCATCATGGACTGCCCCAGGCCGTAGCCGGTGGCCTCGGGCAGTTGAAGCAGCTGGGGCACGACGAGCGACTGGGCGTACATCGCGAAACCGACGAGCACCGAGGCCGCGTTGGTCATCAGGACCTGCGGGCGTGCGGTGACGCGCAGGTCGACCAGCGGCTCGGCGCTGCGCAGCTCCCACACCCCCCAGGCGAGCAGCACGACCACGGCCGCGGCGAACAGACCGAGCGTCGTCCCGCTCGCCCAGCCCCAGTCGGAGCCCTTGGACACGGCGAGCAGCAGACAGATCAGGCCGGTGCCGAGGCCGATCGCGCCCAGGAGATCGAAGCGGCCGGACGTGGCGCGCACCCGCCCCGCGGGTACGAACCGCCAGGCCAGCACGCCGACCAGAAGGCTCAGCGCGGCGGCGACCCAGAACAGCACGCGCCAGCTGGCGTTCTCGGCGACCGCCGCCGAGAACGGCAGGCCGAGCGCGCCGCCCACGCCCATGGACGCGCTCATCAAGGCGATGGAGGAGCCGAGGCGCTCGGGCGGCAGTACGTCACGCAGCAGGCTGACGCCCAGCGGCACCACGCCCATGCCGAGGCCCTGCAGACCGCGCCCGACGATCATCGGTACGACGGATGAGGACAGCGCGCAGACCACCGAGCCCGCGACGAGCGGCAGTACGGAGACCAGGAGCATGCGGCGCTTGCCGTACATGTCGCCGAGCCGCCCGGCCACCGGAGTCGCCACCGCCGCCGACAGCAGCGTGGCGGTGACCACCCAGGACGCGTTCGACGCGGAGGTGTCGAGCATGCTCGGCAGGTCGCCGATGAGCGGCACCACCAGCGTCTGCATGACCGCGGCGACGATGCCCGCGAGGGCGAGTACGCCGATGATGCGCCCCGGGCGCACCTCGGGCTCTGATCCGACCACTGGTTTCTCCCTCGGCTCTGCACGACGCCTTCGGCCCCACAGGATGATGTGCACTATACATATGACATGCAGCATGCATACGCGGAGTACGATGCATCATGTGCGGCAGGGCCGGTGAGGGCAGCCCTGCCCTGAAGAGCACCGGGAGTCGGAGGATGCCTCACATGGACAAGCCCGTTGGCCGGGTCGAATTCGAGACCATGCTGCTCGGGCGGCACTCGCACCTGTACAACCCCCGGACGCGCGCCACCGGCGGGCGCCTCGACCGCAGTGCGTACGTCCTGCTCAGCCGCATCCAGATGGACGGCCCGATGTCGATCGGCCAGCTCAGTGAGGCCTTCGGACTCGACGCCTCCACCCTCAACCGGCAGACGGCGGCCATGCTGCGCGCCGGACTCGTCGAGCGCATCCCCGACCCCGACGGCGGCCTGGCCCGCAAGTTCCGCATCTCCGCCGAAGGCGAACACCAACTCGACGCCGACCGCGCCGATTACACCCGGGGCCTGGAGAAGGTGTTCAGCGACTGGTCACCGGAGGAGGTGGCCGCCTTCGCCACCTACCTCCAGCGCTTCAACGGCGACATCGAGCGGCTCGAAGGGCACCCGTGGCCGCGCCCCTGAACCGGCAGCCCCCTACTTCTTGAGGGTCCCCATCGCCGCGCGTGTGTCGGCCTTGAGCATCGTCTCGATCTCCGCCGCCTTCGGCTGCGTCTTCTTGTCGTCCGGGGCGCCGTACGAGCTCCAGTGCATCTCGGCGGTGAACCAGCCCTCGCGCACGGCGAGCGTCATGCTGGTGAGGGAGTCCTTGTCCGTGCCGCTCTTCTCGGTCACCAGGTACGCCTCGTCGCCCATGCCGCTCACGGCCTTCGTCGTATAGCCGTACGTCTTCTGCGACTGGTCCTCGAACCCCTTCCACTCCGAGGCGAACTCGCCCGCCGGGTCACTCGCCTTGTGCCACCGGGCGGTTGAGTAGACGTACGTGCTCGCGTACGAGTCGGCCGCCGCCTCCGGGTCCTTCAGCTTGTGGCTGCAGTAGCCCTGGTCGAGACCCTTCTGCCGGGAGCCGTAGTGCGTGGTCGCGGTGGAGTCCGTGTCGAGGTCGTACTCCTTCTGGAACGCCTCGAGCTTCGTGGCGTCGCAGAGGTTCTTCGTGAACTGGTAGCCGGCGAGATCCGCTTCGCCGCCACCGCCGTCGGACGAGCCGAGGCTGCCGGTGGCGAAGAGCGCCCCCGCCCACAGGGCCGACGCCACGACGACGCCGCCGAGTCCCCAGACCCATCCCGGCGTCGGCTTGCGCGGACCGGCCGGAGGCGCCGGCGGGCCGCCCACCGGAGCGGGCGGCCGGCCGTAAGGGCCGGGCTGCTGGGCGTACGGGCCGGGCTGCTGGGCATAGGCGCCCGGCTGCTGGCCGTAAGGCTGAGGCGACACCGCTCCCGGGGGCTGCTGGTACGGATTCGGGTTCTGCTGGTACGGGCCCGGCTGCGGCGGGTTCGGTATCGACATAGGCGGCAATGTACAGCGGCGTCGCCGCTTTTCCGGCTTTCGGGCCGCTGGCTCCGGGGCCTGGCCGACCTGCGAAGGCGCCTCTCAAGTAAGGTCACCCTTATCGACTCCTGGAGGCCTCCCCATGCCGCTGACCGCTCCGCCCGAGGGACCACCCGCCGGCCGCCCCGCATCGCACGGCCGCGGCCCGTCGAGCGCGCGTCCAGTGCCTGGGTGGACCGGGCCGTGCACCGGGCCGTGGAGCAGGGCGACTTCTGGGGGGACGTGCGGGCCGCGGGCGGGACGCCGATCGTCGAGCCCGATCCGCAGGGCGATGCCGACCACCGGGTGGTCACCTTCCTGTGGCGGGGAAGCGAGGCGACGCGCGCCGTCCTCGTACTCCCGAACAAGGTCGTCGATCCGCGTGACCTCGCGCGCAATCTGATGGAGCGCGTACCGGGCACCGACATCTGGCACTGGTCGGTCCGGATGCGCGCCGACTGGCGGGCCACGTACACCCTCTGCGTGGACGAGGGCGAAGGACCGCGGGCCGATGGCGAGTACTGGGCCTGGCTGCGTGGGTGCCAGCAGGGAGATCCGCTGAACTCCCGGACCCTGACCCGGCGTTGGGGCGGCGATCCGGTCTCGTACGTCGAGCTGCCGCAGGCTCCGCGTGGCGACGACTGGCAGCGGCGCGATGGCGTCGCGCGCGGCGCCGTCAGTACCCACACCGTCCGCAGTGAACTGCTCGGCAATGAGCGGCCCGTGCATGTGTACGAGCCGCCGGGCGGCGGGGACGACCTGCCCGTCCTCGTCCTGATGGACGGCGAGATGTGGCAGCCCGGCCTCGATGTCGCCGCGCTTCTGGACAACGTCATCGCGGACGGCCGCATCCCGCCGCTGGTGGCCCTGCTTCCCGAGTCCTTGGGCTCGGACCTGCGCTGGGCCGAACTCGCCTGCAACGAACGCTTCGTCGGGTTCCTGGAGCGCGAACTGCTGCCCTGGGCGGCCGAGCGGCTCCCGCTGACCGACGACCCTGCCCGCACCATCGTCGCGGGCCAGAGCCTCGGCGGCCTCACCGCCGCCTACGCCGCCGTCGCCGCGCCGCACCGCTTCGGCCGGGTCCTTGCCCAGTCCGGGTCCTTCTGGTGGCCCGACGGCCCCGACCTCGAACGCTCCGAGTGGCTGACCCGACGCATCGCCGCGAGCGAGAAGCTGCCCGTCCGGTTCTGGCTCTCGGCCGGTGAGCAGGAGTGGGTCGCGCTGCCCGCCCTGCGCAGGCTGCGCGACACGCTGCGGGACAAGGGGTACGACGACGCCGTGTACCGCGAGTACAACGGCGGGCACGACTATCTGTGCTGGCGCACCGAGCTCGCGGACGGGCTCGTGGGTCTGCTTGGCAGTCAGGTTGGCACGCAGGTTGGCACGCAGGCTGGCACTCAGGCGGCGGCGACCGCCACCGCCGCCGCGTAACCCTCGGGGACGGCCACGTCCGTCACCGTCCAGCCCGGCACCGGCGTCGGCGCGGACCCCGTCCCCACCAGCAGTGCCGTCATCCCGTCACCGGCGAGACCCGCACCCGTTCCCTTGAGGCACGCCTCCTTGCGGGTCCAGCAGCGGGCGAAGGCGGGCGGCCGCTCGGGGGCCGGGAGCGCGGCCAGTTCGGCCCGCTCCCGGGGGTGCAGGGCCGCCGCCACGTCGTTCACCACGCCCGCCGCGGGCAGCCGCTCGATGTCGACGCCGACCGGACGGTCCGCGAAGGCGAGCAGGGCAAGGCCGTCCGTGTGCGACAGCGAGAAGTGCGGGCCCGCGCCCCCGGCCACGGCGGGACGGCCGTGCGGGCCGCCGCATCCGGGGCACGGCAGACGCACCAGCTCCACCGCCGTTGGGTCGACGGAGAGGTACGCGCCGAGCCTGCGCCGCAGCGCGGTGTGCGCCGCCACGTACACCGCACGGTCGGCAGGACGCCGCAACGCCGCCGACCGGCGCCGCTCCTCGGCATCGAGTACATCGAGTGCATCGAGTACACAGACGTCGATGTCCGGGAGCGGGGCCGGGCGGACGAGTTCGAGCTCCGTCACGCGGGCGGATCCTGGAGGCGGGCCACGCAACGGCCGTACGGCTCGGGGCCGTACACCGCCCGCCATCCCTCGGGGGCCGGACGGAACACCGGCCACAGGGAGTGCTCGCCGAGCGCGTTCTCCAGGACCAGATGGGTCGGCTCGGCGGGGTCGTCCTGGCCGGCCGGATCGAAGGGGCCGGGTGTGGTCGTCATGCGTGGTCCAGCTCCTTGAGTCGGGTGGCGAGGACGGCGCAGATCTCGTCGAGACGCCGCGGCTGGGTCAACTCCGGGTGCAGACAGTCCACATCGTGGTTGTCGATCCCACCACTGATGTACGGCGCCCGTGCCTCGCGCGTCAGCCAGTCCTCGGCGCGCGGCGCGGACGCCGTTTGTGCCCGCAGGCATGCCCCATCCCCGGCAGCGCGTCGTACTCACAGGCCAGCGCGACGGTCACCGGACCCGAGCCCACGGTGGCCTCGAAGGCGGTCTCGAGCCCGTACGCGGGAGCGGTCACCGCGAAGCCGTGGTCGCGCAGCACATCGGCACACCACCCGGCGGCCCGCCGCTCCTCGAAGGCGCTCTCCGGGTGGCCGTGGATGCGCCGGCTGAGCCCGACGAGCTCTTCGCGCACCTGGCCGATCCGCGCCCGGATCCCCGCCTTGACCTGGTCCGCGCCGCCTGTCACGTCGTCTCCTCGCCGCTTCTGCCCGTCCTTGCCGGGACAGCTTAAGGGGGCTCAGTTCGAGAGCGTGGTCGTCAGGTGCGGCCCCAGGTAGCCGATCCAGATCTTGCCCGTGGCGCCGCCCGTGTCGTCGTGGAAGTGCAGGCGCGGAGAGACCGTGCCCTTGTGGTCCAGCTTGAGATGGGCGCCCATGAAGATCTTCTTCGTGGGGTTCACCGAGGCGGGGACCGGCAGCTCGCGCTGGGCGCGCATCTTCGCGTGCGATGCGACGGAGTCGGATTCGCGCAGCGCCACTTGGTTGGCGGAGACGGTGTACACACCCTGGGGCGGGGTCAGACAGAACTCGCGGAAGTTGCGGTCATAGCTCTCCTCCACGCGTCGGTGGGCGTAGTCGTTGAGCGCGCGGGCGGCACGCCACGCCTTGGCGGCCCAGGTGCTGGCCTTCATGTGGTCGTCGAGCTCCAGCGCGTCGTCGCGGCGGCCGCTGAACTCGACATAGGGGAGGCCGCCGAGAAGGTCCAGGAACGCTTCGATGGACAAGGGGTCGTCGTCGAGTTCGATCGAACGCCAGGCCTCCTCCGCCGCTTCGGCGGCGGACAGCCTGCGCTGGAGTTCGCGAACGCGCTGCTCGGCGAAGCTGAGCTGCCGCGTGGTGTGGTCGTGGTCGGCCACCTCGTCGTCCGCACGGCCGTCCGCTTGCTGGTACTGCACCTCGAGCTCCTGGGCGCGCAGCCGTTCGTGCCGCAACTCGCTCTCCAGGCGCTCCAGTTGCCGCACCGCGCCGGTCAGTGCCAAGGATGTCGTGCGCAGCTCGGCGCTGAGGGTGGCGCCGGCGTCGGCGTCCAGCGAGACGGTCTTGCGCGCCGACTCCTCCGCGCCGCGCAGCCTGCTCCACTCGGCCGGGTCGATCTCGGGGAACGCGTCGGCGCCCAGCGTCCGCGGGAGGGGTCTGCGGAGCGCCGGGGTGTGTCCGTTGAGGGTGAGGATGCGGTAGGCGGGACCCGGATCCTGGCGCAGGCGCTGGAACGACATGACGCGGTGCCGCCCGGAGTCGGCGGCCGACGCCGGGTCGACCCCGGTCAGGAACGTACGGACCGATCCGGGGCCGACACCGTGGAAGGTGAGCTCCCGGTTCAGCGCGGCGGCCGCCTCCGGGCTGAGGTGATAGACCATGGCGACGCCGCAGACCCTGCGGGCCAGCCTGCCCAACTCGCGTTCCCACTGCTCGTGTTCGGGCTGAGACGACCGGGACGACTGAGACGGCTGGGACGACTGGGACGACTGGGATGGCTGGACGGCGACAAGGACCGGGAGGGCGCGATCCGGTTCGCACAGCACATCGACGAGTTCCGCCACCTGCCGCGGGCCCACCCGCAGCGGCTGCGCGTCGACAGCGATCCCGGCGTCGTCGACCGGCAGCCGCTCGACCAGTTCGCGGATCAGCCGTGGCGGGTTCGTGCGCGGCCACGGCCTGCCGGGCTCCAGCAGGCACTCGAGCTCCACGGCCACCCACGCGCGTATGCCCCCGGCCGTGGAGTGTTCGGGCCGTGCCGCCGTGACGGTCGTGCGCCACGTACGCCCCTGCTCCGGCTCGACCTCGGTGAGCTGGGCGCGCATGCCCTGCTGTGTGCCGTCGTCACGGTAGGTCGAGGCGAACGAGAGCGTCGTACCGTCTCCGACACTGGACAGGCCGGAGGCCGGGCTCCAGGGGTAGCCCTTGGAGCTGAGCCAGTTGCCGAGGACCGCGCGCGACTGGTCGAAGACCTCGGCGGACGTGGTGTCGCGGATGGGCAGGACCACTCGGTACGCGAGTGGATCCGCGGCTCGTTCCTCGCTCATCGTGCTCCCGACTCCTCATTCCCCATCAGCAACTCCCCACTCCCGACTCCCCGTTCCCCGACGGGAATTCTGTCCGTCACCTGATCACTTGCCCTGATCACTTGCCCTGATCACGTCGCTCGTACGCGATACTCGGTTCGGTCCAGATGGCCCATGACGGTCTGATGCGCACGCCACCCGTCGGGGAACTTCGGCGGTACGTCGAGATGGACCGGCCGCGCGGTGGGATGGCGGTCGAGGAGGTCCCTGATGCCCGCCCGCGCCACCACGACACACGCGTACCGGTGCCGCGACAGCAGGACGCACAGCCGGCCCGTCTCCAAGTGGAACGCGGAGGCGTCCTGTCGGCCGGAGAGCGGATGCCAGACGAGCGTCACGTCGAACTCACGGCCCTGGAGCCGGTTGGCGGTGTCGACGGTGATGCCGGTCAGGCCGCGGGCCGCCAGCGAGCGCCGTACGGCATCCGCCTGGATCGTGCGGGCCGTGCCGATCGCGATGCGGGCCTTGTCCAGTGGCGTGCCGTCGGCGGACGCACCCCGTTCCAGGAAGCGGGCGGCCGTCGCCGCCAGGGCATCGGCCAGCTCCTGGTCGACGTCAAGGGTGTGGCGGGACGGGAGTTCCAGATAGCCCCAGCCGCCGTCGGCGCTCCGCGCCAGGACGTCGTCGAGCGGGGTCGAGGGGTGAGCCGCGGTCGCGTACGACAGGACGCGCTCGCCCGGCCGTGTCCCGGAGACGAAGGGGGAGAAGGGGTAGAACGCCTGCTCCACCAGGGGCGCCGCCGACGCCGGAAGGCGCCAGGAGACCGGCAGTTGGTGGCGCGCCAGGTCCGGGTTGTGGGCCAGGGTGACATCGACGGCATTGCGCAACGGATCCCAGGTCAGGCCGTGCCAGCGGTCCGTGTCGACGGTGGCGAACGGGTCGAGCTGGCCCGGATCGCCCACGAAGAGGACCTTCGACTCGGGGAGTGCGAACAGCGGGGCGGTCGCGAGGAGCGCGTCGGAGCGCATCTGGTAGGCCTCGTCGACGATCGCCCACCGCCAGGGCGGACACTTGTCGACGCTGACATACGACCACTTCGCCGCCGTGGAGACGACCACCGGCAGTTCGCGCAGCTCCAGCACGTCCGATGAGCCGACGACATCCGGGTGGCGTGCGACGCGCTCCGGCAGCGTGAAGCCGGACTTGTGGAGGCGGCCCACGGCGAGTCCGGGGTGTCGCGACGCCAGACGGTCCACCAGGTCGTCCACCTGCTCGTTCGTCTGGGCGACGATCATCACCTGGCGGCCGGTGGCCGTGAGGTGGCCGGTCGCGTTGACCACGAGCGTGGACTTGCCGGCGCCGGGCGGGGAGTCGACGACGACTCCGCGGCCCGGTGTGGAGTCCAGGTCGGCGAGGATGGCGCCGGCCGCCCGGTCGGCCCGCTCGGACGGGGGTGCGGTGGCCGTCATTCCCAGATCTCCTCGGCGTCCTCGTCGGTGGGCTCGTACGGGGCAGGCGGCCCGCCGTGCGTCCAGGGGGTGTCCTCCTCGGCGGGCAGCGGGGTGAGCATGCCGCGGGGGTCGAGGGTGCTGAACGTCAGCTGTTCGTCAAGCTCGGGGACGGTGCCGGCCGGCAGGGGCTTCTTGTAGCCCTGGCCAAGGCCCCCGGTGATCTCGACGAGGACCGCGCGGTGCTCCGCGTCGAGGGACACGATCACCGCCTTCTGGGAGGGGCGGGCCGGACAGCGGACGAGGTCTCCCACCGCCAGACGGACCGGCTCCCGCGTTCGCAGCGTGATCGTCGGGCGTCGGCGGGGAGTTCTGCCCGACGTGTCGAGCCGGTCCGGATCACGTTCCACCACTGTCCCGCTGAACGCCTCGCCCGTCAGCTCGTATTCGGCCATCACCAGCGGATCGTCGTAGGCGCGCTCGGCCTCGTACCGCGCGGTCGCCTCTTCGAGCCGGGCCAGCCTGCGGGCCGCGCCGACGGCGTGGTCACGGCGGGCCTGGGGGCGGCCGTCCTCGTCGAGATAGTCGGCGTAGGAGGTGAAGAGAGTGCGGTCCAGGGTCCAGCGGTCCGCGACGTGACGGCCGGCGGGCAGGGCGCGCAGCAGCTCGATGCCCCGCCACATCAACTGCCAGGTGGGCAGCAGCTGTCCGCGCAGTTCGAGGTCGATCTGCCGGGCCGCCGCCGCGCGGGCCGCGGTGGAGGACGCCGCACGGTGACGGGTCATCAGGTCGTAGAGCTGCTGGTCGAAGACCGGGTCGGTCGCGGGACCCGCGGGCGGGCACGCCGCCGGGTCCTCCGCGACCCGGGCCGCCTCGGCGCCGGTCCGCCCCGGCGGCGGGTCGATCCAGGCCAGCAAGGAGGCGAGGTTCGCGTTCTCGGCGGGGCTCTGGCCCGTGGCCCAATGGGCGGTCAGGGTCCGGGTCATGGCGAGCAGGGTGCTGGATCCGGGGAACTCGGCCGCGTCGGTGGCCCAGGTCAGCCACTTGCCCAAGGCGGGCACCGACGGGTCGACGGCGTGCGGACCCTCGGTCGCGCGCAGACGGGTCGAGCGGGCAAGGAGACGGAGGTAGGCGATCGCGTCCGTGGTGGGAACGAGGATCTGCGGTGCGCGCGTGGCACGTGTCCGCTCCTCTTGGGGACGTCCGGCCGTGTAGGTCTCCGTCGCGGAGCGGCACGCCTCGATGTGCGTGAGCAGCAGGCCCGCGAGTTCCGCACAGAAGGCGAACCGCGCGTCGCGGTTCTGTGGCTGATGCACCGTCAGCAGCACCGGGCGCTCGGGGTCGGTCCCGGCCATCGCGGCGAGCGGCGCGCAGGCCTCGCCCGCAAGCTTCAGGGGCACGAGGACGAACGGCCGCTCGTCCACGTGCTGGTGACGGACCGTCGACAGAGCTTCGGCGTGGCCCGTACGCGTGGCGTGCAGGGTGGCGACGGTGGTGAGCGTGCTCAAGCGGCACCTCCTCGGCGCAGGCGGCGCAGCCGGTCCGCGGCGCGCAGCAGGTCGACGGCGTCGGCCTCGGCGGGGCCCGGAGCGGTCGTGCCGTCGAGGTGGGCGAGCGCGGTGCGGGTGGAGTCGATGCCGGGCAGGCTGTCCCGCACACCGCTGCCGAGCCTGGCCGGTGACGCGCAGGCGGCGGCCTCGTCGCGGCAGTAGCGTGCCATCTCGCAGAAGGAGAGGCATCCGGGGACGTACGAGGCCTCCAACGCGGCGACGGAGGAGCCGAGTCGGTCCGGCTCCGCGTCGAGGTCGAACGTGGCCGTGGCGGGCAGCAGCGCGGCGATGTCATCGGCACGCCGGATGCGGCCCAGTTGGAACGAGAGGGCGTCCAACTCCTGCCGTACGTCGATGAGGTGGCCGCAGGGACGGTTGGCGAAGTCCTTGGGACAGATCAGCAGGAACTCGTGGGCGACCTGTCCGGAGTCCAGGCCCGCCGCGGCGAAGGCGCGGCGCAGGGCCAGGACATGGACCGCTGCCTGTTTGGCGGTCTGGGCCACGGCGACGGGGTCGGCCTGGCCGTCGATCGCGGCGAAGGACCTGATCTCGACCACGTAGAACCGTCCGCCGACGCGGTGGGTGAGCGCCTCGGGCTCCAGATAGGCGATGCGCCCGGCGACCTCGAGAGAGAGCACAGGGTGGTCGAGGATGAGCCGTGCGGCATCGCCCGCGGCCACATGCTCGATGAGGCGACGGGTCTCTCCCTCCCGTACGGCGAGCGAGGTGTTCCCCGCGACGTCGTTCAGATCGGCGACGGCCGCCTCCTCGACCGGGATCGCGAGACGCTCGCGGAGCAGACGGATCATCTCCGCGTACCCGCCCCACCTGACCAGCGACTCGAAGGACCGCTCCCGCGCGAGGGCGAACGGGGACTGGCCGAACCGGGGCTGATGGCCGATGCGGGTCGCAAGGGCCGCCTTGTCGACCCCGGCCGCGTCGAGGACGGCGCGACGGCCGCAGGCGGGGTTGGCGGTCAGGGCCGTGATCTTGCGTGCGGTGAACGCCTGCGGGTCGCCACTGCCGCGTAATTGGGCGAATCTGTCGGGCTGGCCGCCGGGGCGGCCGGGGTGGGACGGAGGCATGGCCACTTCTTCACGTTCGTCGCACCGTCGCCCCAGAGGGGTGGCGATGCGTCAGGTTCTGTGTGCGGTGGGTCAGGAGGTGCCGTCGGACGTGTCGCCCAGGACGTCGCGCAGGGCCGTCACGCCGAACAGTTGTTGTGCGTCGGACAGTTGGTCCCGTGCGCGCTCGGCTGCGGACCGGCGCTCCCCGTCATCGGCCGCGCGGTGAACGGCGGCCTCGTCCCGGGCGGACGCGATCACCCGGGCGGGGTCGGGTTCGCCGCCGTCGTACGCGCCGGGGATGTTGAAGGCGAAGCGGCGCAGCAACCGCAGGGCGTCGTCGGACGGTTGACGTCCGACGAGGGTGAGGCGCCGGATCTGCTCGCCGGTGCCGATGGCGTGGGCGAGGAAGTCCGCACGGGGGCTGAGCGGAGCGATGGCGCGCCGCTCCAGAGGCCAGGTGGAGACGGCCAGGAGACCGCGGGCGGGGCTGAGGCGGTCGTGGTTGAGGGCCGCGCAGATGTAGTACGGGCGGGCGTGCCCTTGCGAGGTGAAGGACCGTTCCTCGTCGCGGCGGAGGGAAGCCAGCTTGGTGGTGGCCAGTTGGCTCTCGAAGAACGCCTGGTACGTCGCGGAGATGAGCTTCGGCGACGCGGGGGCGCCGAGGATGGTCAGCGCCTGGTGGACCTGTTCGCGCACCGGGACGCCGACGGGTGGTCGCGGGTGTGCCGCGGAGAGGGGCCTCTCGGCCGGTGCCGCGGGTGTGGCGGGTTCCCCGCGCTCGGCTTCGGATTCGGCCTCGGCCTCGAGCGCGGCGTGCCAGGCGGCGTCCGCCTCACGCAGGGCTTCGCGCACGAGGGCGGCGCCTGCCTTGTCGCGGGTGCGCACGGCTTCGCGCAGCCGCCCTCTGAGGTCGGACATGCGCGCTTCGAGGTCTTCGATCGACGCGTCCATGCGGGGGAGAGTAGCGCGGGAGCCATGAAATTCCAATGTTTTCCAAACCACTTCCAAAGTTGGCGCCCGCGGGACTACGCTCCGCATCCATGACGCCCGAATCCGCAACCGCAGCAGCACCCGCATTAGCGTCGGCCCCCGGGCCATCGCCCGCCCCGGAAAGCCTACTGGGCCTCGTCATGGCGAAGTTGGCGGACTCGGGCATCGGCCAGGAGGCGAGCGACGTACTCCTGGAGGTCCTGGGCGGCGGGGCTCCCACGCACGCCGAAGTGCCGCGTGCCTATCTCCGGTCGGTCACCGTGGCAGGCTTCCGCGGCATCGGCCGCACCACCCGCCTGCCGCTCACGGCGGGCCCCGGCCTCACGCTGGTCACGGGCCGCAACGGCTCCGGAAAGTCCAGCTTCGCCGAAGCCGTCGAGATCGCGCTGACCGGAGACAACGCCCGCTGGCGTGGCCGCAGCGACATCTGGCGCAAGAGCTGGCGCAACCTGCACGAGGGAGTCACGCCGCAGGTCGCCGTCGAGTTGCTGATGGAGGGGGACACGGAGCCCGCGACCGTGCTGCGCGCCTGGAGCGGCGACGACGTCGCGGACTCGGCGGCCGAGTTCGAGCGGCCCGGATCCGACCCCGTGCCCTTCGACTCCCTCGGCTGGGCCCCGGTGCTCGCGACGTACCGGCCCTTCCTCTCGTACTCCGAACTCGGCCAGATGATCGGCGGCAGGCCGAGCGAGATGTACGACGCGGTCGCCTCGATTCTCGGACTCGAGCAACTCACCGCGGCGACGAAGCGGTTGCAGGAGAAGGCGCGCGAACTCGACGCCCCGATCAAGGCCGCCGCGGCGCAGCTCCCGGACCTGCTCGAGCTCTTGGGCGAGGTCAACGACCCGCGGGCCACGGAGGCGCTGGGCCTGCTGAGCAGTCGTACGAAGGACCTGGAGCGCGTGCGTGACATCGCGTCCGGCACCGGCGTCACCGACGACGCGGTCCTCGCCGACCTGCGCCGCCGCGCCGAACTCACCGGCCCCGACATGGAAGCGGTCGCCTCCGCCGCGCGGCGCGTGCGCTCGGCGGTGGCGGACGCCGAAGCCGTCCGGTCCACATCCGCCGAGGACGCCCGGCAGCGCGCCGACCTCCTGGAGCGCGCCCTCACCCACCAGCGGTCCCACCCCGGCGACGGGGCCTGCCCGGTATGCGGCGGCGAAGGACGGATCGACGACGAGTGGGCCGAGCGGGCCGACGAGCAGGCACGGCTGCTGCGCGCCGAGGCCGAGACCGCGCGGGCCGCCCGGCAGGAACTGGCCGATGCCGCACAGGCCGTACGGCACCTCGTCGTGCCGCCGCCCGGCTGGCTGGCGTCCCCGCTCGCCGACGCCTGGTCCGACTGGCTGGACTGCCGGGGCCTGACCGACGCGGAGGCACTCGCCGATCAGGCGCCCCGCGCCGCGCGCGTCGTCGCGGATGCCTGCCGCGTCACGCGTGAGGCGGCCGCCAAGCGCCTCGCCGACCAGGACGACTCATGGCGTGACCGCGCCGCGGCGCTGAGCGCCTGGCTCGACACGGCGTTCGCCGCCCAGGCCGCCAAGCCGCGCCTCGCCTCGGTGAAGGCGGCGCAGAAGTGGCTCAGGGCCGCGCACGACGAGATCCGTGCCGAGCGCATGCGGCCGATCGCGGACCAGGCGCAGTCCGTCTGGTCGCAGCTGCGCCAGCAGAGCAACGTATCGCTCGGTCCTGTGCAGTTGGGCGGCGCGGGCACCCAGCGCAAGGTCGCCCTCGACGTGACGGTGGACGACATCGACGCGCCGGCGCTCGGCGTCATGAGCCAGGGCGAGCTGTTCGCGCTGGCCCTCTCCCTCTTCCTGCCGCGCACCAAGCTGGCCGAGAACCCCTTCCCCTTCCTCGTCATCGACGACCCGGTGCAGTCCATGGACCCGGCCAAGGTCGACGGCCTGGCCCGCGTCCTCGCCGAGCTCGCCCGGACCCGGCAGGTGATCGTCTTCACCCACGACACCCGGCTGCCACAGGCCCTGAAGTATCTGCGGCTGCCCGCGACGATCCTCGACGTGGAGCGGCGTGAGCGGTCCGTGGTGCGGGTGCGGTCCGGCAGCGACCCGGTGCGGCAGGCCCTGCGCGACGCGAAGGCGCTGGCCCGCACCACGGACCTGCCCGCCCCCGTCACCGCACGCGTCCTGCCCGGACTGTGCCGCACGGCGCTGGAGGCCGCGTTCCTGGAGCCGGCCAGACGGCGCCTGCTGGCGCGGGGCCTCGCGCACGCGGAGGTGGAGCGGCGGATCGCCGCGGCGCACAAGCTGTCCGACCTGGCCTCCCTCGCCCTGTACGGCGAATCGGACCGGCCGGGCGAGGCGATGGGCGAGCTGTCGCGCAGGTACGGCGACGACGCCGGGGACATCATCCGCTGGTGCGTCAAGGGCGCCCACGAGGCCGTCCCCGTCAAGGACGTGGACGACACCATCCGTCGCATCACCGAACTGGCGACGGCGGTGCGTGCGCTGTGACCTCCGCCCTGCCCCCCGCCGCGTCCCCCGAGGACCTCCTCGCCGGCGCCGACCGTCTCCTCGGCACCGAGACATCCAGTACCACCGGCGTATGGCCGCGCGCGGCGGCCCTGCTGCTGCGCCACGCGCTCGAGGAAGCCCTGCGCCGCTACTGGCGCCGGGTCCGCCCCGAACTCGCACGCTGCCCGACACATGCCCAGGCCCTGTGCCTGGAGTCCTACGCGGACGCGCAGGTGGCCCGGCGCTGGTCGGCGGCCTGGGCGGGACTGAGCCGCGCCTGCCACTACCACGGATACGAACTCTCGCCCACCGCGGCGGAGTTGCGGGCCTGGCGGGACGAGACGGCCCACGTGCTCAGCGCGCTGCCGCAGTGAGCGTCGCGAGGCCCCGGCGCTCGGGGCCAGTTCGGCGACCTGTCAGACCGGCAGCAGCCGCCCGATCAGCGCACTGAGCTGCCGCGCGTTGCGGCACTCGTACATCTCGACGAGTTCGGCGTAGGTGCCGGCCACCGAGTCGCCGGTCTGCCACAGGGCCCGGCGTTCGGGGTTGAGCCAGTAGACCTGGCGGGCGCGCGCCGCGATGTCGCGCAGGGCGTGCACGTTCGGGTCGCTCATGTTCGTGCGGGCGTCGCCGAGGATGAAGACCGTACTGCGCGGGGTGATCGCCCGCGGATGGCACTCGGCGAACTCGCCCAGCGATGTGCCGTAGTCGCTGCCGCCGTGATAGCGCGTCACGGCGGCCCCGGAGATGATGCGGGTGCTCAGGCCCTCGGGGTCGGCCGAGCCGCGTGCGATGAGGTCGGTCACCTCGTCGACGCGGTTGACGAAGGCGAACACCCGCACCTTGCTGAACTGGTCGTGCAGCGCCTGCACCAGGAGCATCGTGAAGTTGGCGAAGCCCGCCACGGAGCCCGACACATCGCACAGGAGCACCAGTTCGGGGCGGGCGGGGCGCCGGCGGCGCAGCACCGGGCGCATCGGGACGCCGCCCGTGGACAGGGAGCCGCGCAGCGTGCGGCGCAGGTCGATCCGGCCACGGGCCGCACGGCGGCGGCGTGCGGCGAGCCGGGTGGCCAGTTTGCGGGCCAGCGGCTGCACGGTCCTGCGGAGTTCGTCGAGCTGGGCGCGGCCCGCGATCAGGAAGTCGACGCGGTCGGCGGTCGGGGCGATCGCCCGCCGCGCGATCTGATCCGCGCCACGCCTCTCGGCCACCCTGCGACGGGCCTCACCGCCCACCAGGGCGCGGAAGCCCTCGATACGGCGCCGGATCTCGTCCGCTTCGAGGCGGTCGGTGAACCCGGAATCGGCGGACCCGGGATCGGTGGAGCCCTCGCGGATGGCGGCCAGGACGCGCGCCAGGAGCGTCTCCGGGCGCAGGCGCTGGAGCGTCTGGTGGGACGACCAGCCGTCCGAGCCACCCGCTCCCTCCGAGCCGCCGGATCCACCGGACCCGTCCGCCCCCGGACGCGTGCCGTAGCCGCCCATGCCGTCCACCGCCTCCGCCGCCAACTGGGCCAGCAGCGCCTGGTCGTTGGCGGCGAGCGCGGCGGCGAGGCGGTCGCGCAGATCGTCCCTGTCGAAGTCACGCCCGGAGCCGTCCAGCGCGTCGGGAGCGCCGACCCCGCGCGGAAAGTACAGGTCGAAGACCGGATCGAAGACCGGGCGCTGTCCCTCGCTGTGCAGCAGCGCCGCCGCCAGGCCCTCGCGCACCCGCTCCCGGTCGCTCAGACCGAGGGCCTCGATGGCCTGCCCGGCGTCCACCGTCTCGCCCGTACCGATCCGGATGCCGTGCGAGCGCAGCGCCTGGACGAGGGCCGTCAGACGCTCCGGGACGCCGGTCGGGGACGGCGCGTTCACACGGCGTCCAGGTCCAGCTTGGCCGCCGCCTTCAGTATGTCTTCCTGGTGCTTGAGCACGACGCCGAGACTGTCGCGTACGACGTCCTCGTCCAGGGAGCCGGCGCCCAGGGCGAGCAGCGTGCGGGCCCAGTCGATGGTCTCCGCGACCGAGGGCACCTTGCGCAGGTCCATCGCGCGCAGCGCGCCGACCACGCGGACGACGGACCGGGCGAGCGTCTCGTCGAGCCCCGGCACCTTCAGCCGTACGATGCGGCGCTCCAACTCCTCCTCGGGGAAGCCGATGTGCAGGAAGAGGCAGCGGCGGCGCAGCGCCTCGGACAGCTCGCGGCTCGCGTTCGAGGTGAGCACGGTGAAGGGGCGCCGCGTCGCGGTGATCGTGCCGAGTTCGGGGACGGTGACCTGGAAGTCGCTGAGCACTTCGAGGAGCAGCCCCTCCACCTCGACGTCCGCCTTGTCGGTCTCGTCGATCAGGAGGACCTTGGGGTCGCTGCCGCGGATGGCGGTGAGCAGCGGGCGCGGGAGCAGGAACTCCTCGCTGAAGATGTCCGTACGCGTCTCGTCCCACGACTCGTCGCGCCCGGCGGTGATGCGCAGGAGCTGCTTGGCGTGGTTCCACTCGTACAGGGCGCGGGACTCGTCCACGCCCTCGTAGCACTGGAGCCGCACGAGCGTCGCGTCCGCGACCTGAGCCACCGCCTTGGCCAGCTCGGTCTTGCCTACGCCTGCCGGGCCCTCCACGAGGAGGGGCTTGCCCAGGCGGTCGGCGAGGAAGACGGTCGTGGCGACGGCCGTGGACGCCAGATACCCCGTCTCGGCGAGCCGCTCGGCGACATCGTCCACGGATGTGAAGAGCAACGGGGCCTCCGGGTGGGCACGGAACGACACGACGACTCCCGCCACTTGATCAGCCTCCGGGCCCCGTCCACAACGGGGCGGCCGTGTTTGCGGCGTACGTCACGTGGCGCCGCGGCACCGGCCGCCGACTGCTGGGTCTTGTCCTGAGACCCACAGGGGCCCTTGCTTCCTTCTCGTATCCTTGCGGCATGAGGCGGACCTCCTTTGCCGACTGGCCCTGCTCCATCGCCCGCACCATGGATCTGCTGGGCGACTGGTGGACTCCGCTGGTGCTGCGCGAGGCTTTCTACGGCATCAAACGCTTCGACGCCTTCCAGCAGGAGCTGGGCATCGCGCGCAACACACTGACCGACCGGCTGCGCCGCCTCGTCGACGAGGGTCTCCTTGAGAAGCGCGCCTATCAGAGCGAGCCGGTGCGCTACGACTACGTGCTCACCGAGAAGGGCCGCGACTTCTTCGGCGTACTCGCGGCGATGAACAGCTGGGGCAACCGCTGGCTGAGCGGCGACGAGGGGCCGCCGGTCGTCTTCCACCACGACCGCTGCGGGCACGAGGCCGCCGCCGAAGTGGTCTGCGCCCACTGCAAGGAGCCGATGACGGCCGCGGACACCCGCGCGCGCATCGGCCCCGGCTACCCGGCGCGGCTTGCCGAACGGCCGGACATCCAGGAGCGCTTCAGCCGCTGAACCTCCCCCGCACACCCTGCCCTGTACACCCTTGACGAGTGAGTCTATCTACGCAACTCTCGTGGTCGGCGAGGTGGATCGGCGACGACAGCTCAGCTACGACGACAGAGAGGCGACCCACGATGGAGTGGACAGGCGCGCGCTATGCGGACAAGCCGACGGCCGAGGTGCGCAGAGAGATCGCGGCGTCACCGGAACGCGTGTGGGAGCTGGTGGCCGACATCGGCCTGATGCCCACGCTGAGCACGGAGCTGCGGTCGGTGGAGTGGCTGGACGGGGCGACCTGGCCGGTGACCGGCGCCCGGTTCGTCGGCCGCAGCGAGCACGAGTCGTTCGGTACGTGGCAGACCACGTCGTACGTCGTGGAATGCGAGGCCCCGCGTGTCTTCTCCTGGGCGGTCGAGGACCCCGAACAGCCCAGCGCCCTATGGCGGTTCAGCCTGCGGGCGCGGGACGACGGCGGCACCGAGCTCACCCAGTGGATGCAGATGGGGCCGGGCCGTTCGGGGCTCTCCCACGCGATCGACCGGACGCCGGAGAAGGAACAGAAGATCGTCTTCGTACGGATGAGGGAGTTCGAGCGGAACATGGCGGCCACACTGGACGCGATCAAGGAGCTGGCCGAGGGAGCCCCGGCCGCCGCGGAGAGGCGGGGCGCCTGATGCGTACGTCGACGACGATCGAGGCCTCCGGGGCGAACTGGCGGGAGACGGTCGACTTCGTCACCGAGGCCGAGAAACTCGGGATGGACATCTGCTGGGTCGCGGAGGCCTGGGGCTCCGAAGCGCCGTCCCCGCTCGGCTACTTGGCGGCGCGCACGGAGCGGATGACGCTGGGCTCCGGGATCATCCAGCTCGCGACCCGGACCCCGGCGGCCATCGCCCGCGCGGCGATCACCCTCTCGAACATCTCCGACGGCCGCTTCATCCTCGGGCTCGGCCCCTCCGGACCACAGGTCATCGAGGGCCTGCACGGAGTGCCGTTCGCCCGCCCGCTGACCCGGATGCGGGAGACCGTGGAGATCGTCCGGCAGGCCGTCACGGGGGAGAAGATCTCGTACGCGGGACGGGAGTTCACCCTTCCGCTGCCCGGCGGCGACGCCAGGCCCATGCGCCTGTCGATGCGCGCCGAACACGACCTGCCCGTCTACCTGGCCACCCTCTCGCCCAAGATGCTGCGCCTGACCGGCGAGATCGCGGACGGCTGGCTCGGCACCAGCTTTGTGCCGGAGGGTGCGAAGGAGGCGTACTTCGACCACCTGGACGCAGGCCTCGCCGCCGCCGGGCGCACCCGCGCCGACCTGAACGTCTGCCAGGGCGCCGAAGTCGCCTTCGCCGACGACGAGGACGCGCTGCGCGCGATGGTGGCGGGCCGCAAGAAGGAACTCGCCTTCAGCCTGGGCGGCATGGGCTCCGCCACCACCAACTACTACAACAACGCCTACAGCAGGCAGGGTTGGGCCGAGACCGCCGCCGAGGTCCGCAGCCGCTGGCAGTCCGGTGACCGCGACGGCGCGACGGCCCTGATCACCGATGAGATGGTCCTCGCCACCACGCTCATCGGCACCGAGGACATGGTCCGCGCCCGGCTGCGGGTCTGGCGCGACGCGGGCGTGGACACGGTCCGCTTCTATCCGGCGGGCGAGAGCCTGGACGCGCGGCTCGCGACGCTGGGGCGGGCGATCGGGCTCGTCCGGGAGGTGGAGCGAGAGCCGGGCGCGCCTGCCGCCGTCGCGATGTGACCCGTGCCGGTTGATCGTCAACTCCCGCTCGTGCGAGGCCTGTTGGCTCATTGAACTCCACGACCTACCCTGGTAGACGCCGGAGGGGGGTCGCATGAGCGAGAGCGACGAGCACGTCCGGGACGGCCGACGGCCGGAACCTGCGGGGAAAGGCGAGCGGGTCGCCGACTGGGCGGACGGACGCCTCGGCATCCACACCGTGGCCAAGAGCCAGATGCGCAAGATCTTCCCGGAGCACGGGTCCTTCATGTTCGGGGAGATCTGCCTCTACAGCTTCCTGGTCCTGATCCTCACCGGGATCTATCTGACCCTCTTCTTCGAACCGAGCGGCACCGAGGTCGTCTACGACGGTGTCTACAAGCCGCTCAACGGCATCCAGATGACCCGGGCGTACGAGTCCACGGTCGACATCAGCATGGAGGTGCGCGGCGGTCTGCTGATCCGGCAGATCCACCACTGGGCCGCGGTCGTCTTCGTCGCCGGGATGCTCGTGCACATGATGCGGGTGTTCTTCACCGGGGCGTTCCGCAAGCCGCGCGAGCTCAACTGGCTGTTCGGCTGGACGCTGCTGTTCCTCGGCATCATCACCGGCCTGACCGGCTACTCGCTCCCGGACGACCTGCTCTCCGGCACCGGCATCCGCTTCGCGCAGGGCGCCATCCTGTCCGTCCCGGTCATCGGGACGTATCTCTCCTTCTTCCTCTTCGGCGGGGAGTTCCCGGGCGACGACATCATTCCGCGGCTCTTCAGCCTGCATGTGCTGCTGCTGCCGGGGATCATGCTGGGGCTCGTCCTCGTCCATCTGATCCTGGTCTTCTACCACAAGCACACGCAGTTCCCCGGGCCCGGAAGGGCCGAGAAGAACGTGATCGGGGTGCCCTTCTTTCCGAACTACGTCGCCAAGGCCGGCGGCTTCTTCTTCCTCGTCTTCGGTGTCCTCGCGGTCATGGGCGCGGTCGCCACCATCAACCCCGTGTGGGCGATGGGGCCCTACCGTCCCGACCTGGTCTCCACGGGAGCCCAGCCCGACTGGTATCTGGGCTTCTCCGAGGGGCTGATCCGGGTGATGCCCAGCTGGGAGATCAACGCCTGGGGGCACACGCTCCAACTCGGCGTCTTCATCCCGTTCTCGCTCTTCCCGCTGATCATGGTGGCGATCGCGGTCTATCCGTTCGTCGAGGCCTGGGTCACCGGTGACAAACGGGAGCACCACATCGGGGACCGGCCGCGCAACGCACCCGTGCGCACCGGGATCGGCGTGGCCTGGCTGACGCTGTTCGGCGTGCTGATGATCGGCGGCGGCAACGACCTGTGGGCCACGCACTTCCATCTCTCCATCAACGCGATCACCTGGTTCGTACGGATCGCCTTCTTCGCCGGACCGGTCATCGCCTTCCTCGTCACCCACCGATGGTGCATGGGCCTGCAGCACCGGGACCGCGAGAAGGCGCTGCGGGGGCGGGAGAGCGGCACGGTCAAACGCCTGCCGCACGGCGAGTACGTAGAGGTCCACATCCCGCTCTCACAGGGCGAGTTGCACACCCTCACCGCGCACGAGCAGCCCAAGCCGTACGAGCTCGGGCCGCTGGTCGACGCGAACGGCGTGGCCCGCAAGGTCACCCGGGGGGAGCGGCTGCGGGCGCGCCTGGGGCGGGCCATGTACGGGCCGTCGGCCCAGGTGCCCAAGGCGACCCCCGAGGAGTACCTGGAGATCCAGCGGGGTGGTGACTCCCATCACTGACGGGGGCTGATCGTGCCACGCGGCGGCGGCGCTGCGGATAGCCTCGCGGAGTGGACCAAGTAGCGGACAAGACGCCGAAGTTGTACGCCATCAGCGATCTGCACGTGGCGTACGACGAGAACCGGAAGTTCCTCGAGTCCCTGCGCCCGCAGACCGACGAGGACTGGCTGATCGTCGCCGGGGACACCGCCGAGCGCCTGGCCGACGTCGAATGGGCGCTGCGCACCCTCACCGACCGGTTCGCCAAAGTGGTGTGGACACCGGGGAACCACGAGCTGTGGACACACCCCAGCGATCCGGTCAAGCTGCGCGGCGAGGCACGCTACCGCCATCTCGTCGAACTCTGCCGGGAGTTGGGCGCCGCGACCCCCGACGACCCCTACCCCGTGTGGCGCGGCGCGGGCGGCCCGGTCACGGTGGCCCCGCTGTTCCTCCTCTACGACTACACGTTCCGCCCCGAGGGCACGCACACCAAGAGCGAGGCGCTGGAGGCCGCCCACGCGGCGGGCGTCGTCTGCACCGACGAGATGATGCTGCACCCCGACCCCTACCCCGCCCTCGACGACTGGTGCCGCGCCCGCGTGGCGTTCACCGAGGAACGCCTGGCCCAGCGGCCCCCCGGCCTGCCCACGGTCCTGATCAACCACTGGCCCCTGGTGCGCCACCCCACGCGGATCCTGCACTACCCGGAGTTCGCCCTGTGGTGCGGCACCGAACTGACCGCCGACTGGCACATCAAGTACGACGCGGCAGCCGTCGTCTACGGGCACCTCCACATCCCCCGCACCACCTGGCACGACGGCGTCCGCTTCCAGGAGGTCTCCGTCGGCTACCCCCGCGAGTGGACCCGCGACCACCACCCCGCCCCGAGGCTGCGCCAGATCCTGCCGGAGCCGGGCGACGGGGCGTGAGGGATGCGGGGCGTCCGTGCGGGATGCGGGTGGTCCGTGCGGGATGCAGGCCGTCTCAGTCCTGTGCGCCGCCGGCCGTCGCCTCCATCTGGAGGTCGGCGGCGCGGCCGAACTCGCGGAGCCAGTCGGGGCGTACGGCCGCCATGCCGAAGCCGACCGGGGTCTTGAGCGGGCCGTGTGAGAGGTCCTCCTCGCGGTAGCGGTGGCAGTCGCGGTGCCAGGTGTAGATGCCCGCCATCCAGTTCTCCAGCTCGCGTACGTAGCCGTCGAGGATGTTCCGTGTCTCCTGGGGGAGGTCGAAGTCGTCGTAGAGGACCGGGAGTTCGTGGGTGACCACGTGCTGGAACTGGCTCAGGCGTGACTTCATCAGGTCGTCGATGATGCCCAGAGCCGTCGGATAGTCGACGTCGAAGAAGTTCTGGACGACGAGGACGCCGTTGTGCACCTCGCCCTCGTACTCGATCTCCTTCTGGTACGAGAAGACGTCGTTCATCAGGGCCGAGTAGTCGATCGCCGAGTTCTCCAGGTTCTGCATCGGGCCCGTGCGGTAGATCTCCTGGGGGACCTGGGGGCCGTTGCCCAGGCGGCACAGGCTCATGGTGAGCGGGGCGCCGAAGGTGAGGCGGCGCATCTCGATGTAGTCCACGGGGTCGGGGACGCGGTGCATGGCCTGGTTGTCCAGCTCCCAGAGCCAGCTCTCCGTCATGACCTCGATGGAGGTGCGCAGGGTGCGGCGTGCCTCCTCGTCCATCGGGGCGGCCGTGCGCTGCCACAGGTCCGCCAGGCCCCGCTCCAGCGCGTTCGCCGGCACCGGCATGTCGGCGAAGTCCAGCGGCATGAAGAGGGAGAGGCGCTCGTTGCAGAGCTTCGCGCCCGCCAGGTCGCGGGGCCTGCCGAAGACCACCGGGAAGTAGTCGTCCCCGTAGGTGCCCCAGGTCAGCCACTGCGAGCCCAGATCCAGGGCCTCCAGGTCCGCGTCCGGGTGGAGGCCCGCAGCGCAGAGCGGGAAGTCGTAGCCGTACAGCTTGCGCGCGTCCCAGATGTCCGAGCTCGGCACGCCCAGCTGAGGTTCCAGCATCCCCATCCGCGACGCCCACTCCACACAACGCGGGCGTGCCGCCTCCAGGTGAGGCGAGAGCGTTGTCTTGTAGGGGAGGTTGAAGTCCGGGAGGCGGGATGGACCGACCCGTTGGAAGGGGATGTGCGTGTGGCCGCGCAGCCGCTCCGCGCCCGTGGCCGACAGGAGCGCCTTGATGCCGGCGGCCGACGTGCCCAGGCCCGAGGGGCCGGAGAGCGGAGAGGCCGCGGCGGCGACTTTCTCGTTCATGTAGCGGCTGGAGACCATGTGCCACTCGTGCCCGCCGGACTGCCAGTCCTGAAGCCCCTTGGCGTACGCGAGGACGTCCGCGCACTCCTTCGCGGGGAGCCCGGTGGAGGCGAACAGCGGGGCCAGTTCGGTGAGCGTGGTGGCCTCGAACTGCTGCATCCGCGAGGTCAGGAGATCGTTCACGGCGTTCGCCGCCTCCTGCGTCGTGCAGTGCAGGAACTTCTCCAGGACCAGGACACCATTGGAGAGTTCGCCCTCGTCCTCGATCTCCCGCTGGTACGAGAAGAGGTCGTTGCGCAGGTGGACGGCGTCGGAGAACGTCTCCTTGAGGACCCGCAGCGGCCGGGACTCCGCCACGGCCGGCGGCACTTCGGCGCCCGTCGCGTACTCGATGAGCCCCGCCGACCAGGGCGCGCCGCCCACCTTGCGGCGCATCTCGATGTACTCGACGGGGTTCGCGATCCGCCCCTCGTTGATGTTCGAGAGCTCCCACAGGGATTCGTTCAGCAGGTTCTTCGTGCTCTCGGCGAACCGTTCCCTCCAGCCCCGCGACATGTGCGGAACCGTCCGCGCCCAGAGATCCGCGAGCCCCGCCTCGACCGGATTGGTCGGCTCCGGCACGGGCGTGGACAGGTCCATGGGCATGAAGGCCGGCAGCCGGTCGAGATAGGCCTTGCCGCCCTCGCGGTCCTGGGTGCGTTTGAAGAGTTCGAGGAAGTGGTCGTCGAAGAAGAACACCCACACATACCAGTCGGTGACCAGGGACAGCGCGGGGCCGTCGCAGTCGGGGTGGGTGTAGGCGCACAGGAGCGGATAGTCGTGGGCGTCCAGATCGCTCTCCTCCCAGACCCCCGAACCCTCCAGCATCCCCATGCCGCGTGCCCACTTCTTGGAGTGCGCCTTCGCCTCTTCCACATGCGGATTGAGACGGGCGGGATGAACCATGTAGAAGCTGGGCAGGTCGAACGGCTGTGACATACGGTCAAGTTCTCCTCGCGCGGCGGCATATGGGCAGCTCAGCACTACCCCCCGCGGCGCCGGACGATGCGGCGGCCGCAGAGGTCTCACACCATCGCGTGATCCATGGAGTTCAAACCCAGTTCATGGAGCAGGCGGCGGGCTCGCCCGGTGTGCCGTCGGGGGCGACCGGCGTGAGGGTCAGCTCCGTGGCCGCCTCGTTCCCGTGCCGCCGCAGCGACTTCACGTAGTACACCTCGTCGTAGATCCGCCCGAGCCACTCGTCCCCCCGGCGCAGGTCGTAGTACCAGACCTGTGCGGGGTCGGCGATGCGCCAGGAGAGGAAGGCCTCGGCCGTGTCGCCGGCTACGTACGCGGTGTCGACCTGAAAGGCCTCGGGGCATGACGGTGCGATGAACTCGCCGTCCCGCAGGGTGAGTTCGCCGAGGTGGACCGGAGATGCCGTGCGCACCGCCAGCGCCGCGATCGTGCGGTCGCGAAACTGCGTGAGCGGGTGGGTGGACGTACGCCATCCGGTGGTTTCGGGGGCCTCGCGCTCGGTCAGCCACACGAAGCGCGCCGGATCGTCGGTGAAGAGCAGCCCCACCTCCAGCGCGCCCGCGTTCCCCGCGTACGTGACCGAGACCCTCTCCGCGCCCGTGCGCACCGCGAGCTCCGTCTTGTAGAGGCGGACCGTCGCACCGCCCGGAAGGCGCAGCGAGCAGCCGCCGTCGTACGCGCGCGTGTAGTCGAAGTCCGGCGGCGCGTCCCCGCCCCGCGACCAGAACTGCCAGGTGGGCAGGACGTCCTGGACCGACGCGTTGTACCAGTCGGCGTGGCTCGCCCGGCGCCCCGCCAGGAAGAAGCCGCGGCCGTGCCCGGTGTTGAAGCGGGTGACGAAGGGGAACGCGCCGATCACCGATCGCTCGGTGACGTAGTGCGCCACGCCGTCCCACTTGAGGTGGTTGCCGGGTTCCGGGGCACCGGGCTCGTGGGGCAGGGCGCGGCCGGTCCGCGTGGGATCGGCGGCCGGGCCCGACCAGTAGCGGCGCTCACGGTCGAAGACGGCGTCCTGCGCGTCCGGGTCCTCGTGACCGGGATGCAGCTCCCAGACGAAGTGCGAACCGAACAAGGCCCAACTGGTCCTGGCCGGGCGGTCGTCGGGGAAGACCAGGCGCGGGTCGTACTCCGGGTCGAAGCCGAACTGCTCGTTCTCCGTGCCGTGGAAGACCGCCTCGTACGGGTCGCGGCCGAGCCGCAGCGCCGTGGCCCGGGAGGTCTCGACGCCGGCATCGGTCATCCAGTAGTTGGCGAAGAAGCTGTCGGCGCCCGCCTCCAGCCAGGGGGCGTTCTCCTCGTTCAGGTGGTTCAGGTAGTCGAGCCCGCCGTCGGGCCGGATCGTGTCGTACCACTGGATGTGGAAGCCCTCCGGAGCGCGGGACCGCAGATATCCGAGCAGCTCGCACAGCCGTTTCGCCTCGTCCGGCGGGGTCTCGGCCTCGTGATTGATGAAATAGCCGTCGAACCCGAAGTACGCGGCCATCTCGATCATTTTGTCCGCCACGGGGTACGAGCCGTCCGCGTGCCGTTCGAGATACGGGGCGAACGCGCCGGGCCGCGGCCAGAACCAGCAGCCGAGACTTCTGACGCCATTGCGGTGCGCCGCGTCCGTGTAGGCGGGATTGGGCGGGTTGACCAGTCCGTGGACCGGTTCGGCCACCGGCGATCCGTCGACGGGCAGACCGTGCCAGGAGCCGTAGAAGTCCGTGTACTGCCAGAAGCGGAGCAGCCTGCGGGCGAAGGAGTCGTCGTACTTCCGGGCGGTGAGGAACGCCCCGTCGTAGTCGTTGCAGAGGTTCATCACCTGGGCGCCGGTGGGGAGTTCGGGCCGGGCCTGGGTGGCGGGGAAGGGGGCGATGCGGGGCGCGAGCGGAACGCGTGAGCGGAAGTAGCGGGCCCAACGGTCCGACTGCGGGCTCCAGTTCTTCAGCGCCTCGGCGTCGTAGCCGTGCATGAAGGGCTGATGGCCTGGTTCTGGGCTCATCCGGGTGAGAGTGAAGCAGAAACACGCCCTCGTCAATACCCTTAACGGCACCGGAATTTGTATTCTCACGCCCCCTTGTCGCGGGCACCTTTAGCGCTTTAGCCTGCTCGCCCTCAAGCGCTTTAGCCAGGCGTCGGTCAACCAACGGTCAGTCAAACGGTCAGCCAAACGGTCAGTCAACGCGAGGGGAGGTCACGCATGCGTCGCACTCCGGCACGGCGCCCCACCATCAAGGACATCGCCGTGCGGGCCGGTGTCTCGGAGAGCGCCGTCTCCTTCGCGCTCAACGGACGGCCCGGAGTCTCCGAGTCCACCCGCGACCGCGTCCGCAGGGTCGCCGAAGAGCTCGGCTGGCGTCCGAGCGCCGCCGCGCGGGCCCTCTCCGGCGAAGGCTCGGGCACGGTCGGGCTCGTCCTGGCCAGACCGGCGCGGACGCTGGGCGTCGAGTCGTTCTTCCTCCAGCTCGTCTCCGGCATCCAGGAGGTGCTCTCGCGCCGCAGGCTCGGGCTGCTCTTCCAGGTCGTCGAGGACATCGACGCGGAGTGCGCGGTCTACCGCCGCTGGTGGGCCGAGCGCCGGGTCGACGGCATGCTCGTCGTCGACCCGCGCGGCACGGACCCCCGGCTCCCGCTCCTCGACGAACTGGGGCTGCCCGCGGTCGTCGTGGGCACCCTGCCGGAGCCGCACACCGACTACCCAGGCATCTCCAACCTCTGGGCCGACGACGCCCTGGCCATGGCCTCCATCGTCGACCACCTGTACGCCCTCGGCCACCGCCGCATCGCCCACGTCGCCGGGCTCCCCGAACTCACCCACACCAGGCGGCGCATCCGCTCCCTGCGGGCGGAGGCCGACCGGCGCGGCCTGACCGACGTGCACTCGCTCACCACGGACTACTCCGACACCCAGGGGGCCGAGGCCACCCGCCGGGTCCTGGCGGGGGAGCAGCGGCCCACCGCGATCGTCTACGACAACGACGTGCTGGCCGTCGCCGGTCTCGGCGTCGCCGCCGAGCACGGCATCTCCGTACCCGCAGAGCTTGCGATCGTCGCCTGGGACGACTCCGTCCTGACCCGCTCGACCCACCCCGCGCTCACCGCCCTGGTCCGCGACACCGCCGTCTACGGCGGGCACGCGGCCGAGCAGCTGATCGCCCTCCTCGACGGCGGCCCCGCCGTCCGCGTCCAGGACCAGCTCCCGCACTTGGAGGCGCGCGGCAGCACCGCAGCCCGCGCCGCCCCCTGAGCACCGCCCCTCACACGTACGTCCCCGCGTTCAGACAACGTTGCCATTGCTGCCGATCCGGAGGTATCAACCCGCCATGAAGTGGACCAGACTGGGCGTCACGGGCGCGGCCGCTCTCGCGCTCGCCGTCACCGCAGGCTGTTCGGCGACCCCCACCGCCTCCGGCGGCAAGGGCACCGACTCGCTGACCGTGAACATGGGCTTCTCCGGCAACACCATCGCCCGAAACTTCAGCCCGTTCTCGGTGAAGGCCAGCCAGGGCACCTTCGGCTTCCAGTACGAGCCGCTGTTCTCCTTCAACAACCTCCAGGGCGGCAAGTTCGTCCCCTGGCTCGCCACCAAGTACGCCTGGTCCGACGGCGGCAAGAAGATCACCATCGATCTCGACAAGCGCGCCAACTGGAGCGACGGCACCGAGCTGACCGCCAAGGACGTCATCTTCGCCTTGGAGTACGTCACGAAGCAGGACCTGCCGGTGGACTGGAGGTTCGAGTACGAGAAGGCGACCGCGACCGACGACCACACCGTCGTCATCACCTTCGACACCCCCGGCTACGCCCGCCTGCGCAACATCGGCTCCATCCGCCCCGTCCCCGCCAAGATCTGGAAGGGCAAGGACGGCAAGACCTTCACCAACCCCGATCCGGTGGCGAGCGGCCCCTACAAGCTCAAGCGGTACGCGGCCCAGCAGCTCACCTTCGAGGCCAGGGACGACTACTGGAAGCAGAAGGTGCCGGTGAAGACCCTCAAGGCGCCGGTCGTCTCCTCGTCCTCCGAGATAGGAAAGCTGCTCAGCGGCGAGGTCGAGTGGAGCGGCGGAGCCGTCCCCGACGTGAAGAAGAGCTACGTCGACAAGGACCCGGCGAACCACCACGCCTGGTACCCCACGTACGGCGGCACCTACATGTTCTTCAACCACAAGAAGGCGCCGTTCAAGGACGTCCACGTCCGTAAGGGTCTCTCCCTCGCCGTCGACCGCTCCGAGCTCGCCGACCTCGGCAACCCGGGCATGCTCAAGCCGCTCAACCTCACCGGCCTCGACACCAAGACGCAGGGCAAGTGGATCGACGGCAAGTATCAGGACGCCGATCAGCCCGAGCCCGAACTGGCCGAAGCCGAAACGGAGTTCGCCAAGGCCGGCTACGAGATGAAGGACGGGAAGCTCGTCGGCAAGGACGGCAAGCAGCTCAGCTTCACGATCCTCGAAGTGACCGAGTTCGCCGACTCCATCCAGCGGGACAAGGTCCTCGCACAGGAGCTGAAGAAGGCCGGCGTCAAGGTCGAGGTCCAGCCCATGCCCAGCGCCCAGCTGGACACGGCGCGCCAGCAGGCCAAGTTCGACGTCCTGGTCGGCGGCGCCGTCTTCTACAACACGCCGTACAACTTCTACCGGGACATGCTGCACAGCGACAACGTCGGCATCTGGACCAACTACGGCCACTACAAGAGCGCCAAGGCCGACGGCATCCTCAAGGAGATGGAGCGCGCGGGCGACGACGCGACCATCAAGAAGCTCTCCGCGAAGCTGCAGAAGCTGATGATCGACGAGGTGCCCGCCGCCCCGCTCATCACCAACGGCGCCTCCGCCCAGTACAACAGCAAGAACTGGACCGGCTGGCCCGACGAGAAGAACCCCTACGCCATCCCCGCGCCCTGGGCGGGCCCCACCGACATGGTGCAGACGATCCTGTCCCTCCGCCCGGCGAAGGCGGGCTAGGCACATGACGGCCTCCTCCGAAACGGTGGCTGTCGTCGCGGCAGGGGCGAGCCCGAAGGAACGGCCCGCCCGCCGGTTCCGGCTCGGCGCCGCCCGCTACTTCGTGCAGCGCCTCGGCTTCTACCTGGCCGCCGCCTGGATCGCCATCACGCTCAACTTCCTGCTGCCCAGGCTGATGCCGGGCGACCCGGCGTCCGCGCTCATCGCGCAGATGCAGGGCCGCTCGGCCCTCTCCGGCGAACAGATCGCCAGCATCTACCGGCTGTTCGGAGCTCCGGGCGAACCCCTGTGGAGCCAGTACGTCACCTACCTCGGGCAGGTCGCGCACCTCGACTTCGGGCTCTCGGTGGCGTTCTTCCCGACGCCGGTGTGGGACGTCATCAGCGCGGGCCTGCCGTGGACGATCGGGCTCGTCGGCATCACCGCCGTCCTGTCCTTCGTCATCGGCACGGCGGGCGGCATCATGGCGGGCGGCCGCGCGGGCTCACGGACCGACTCGGTGGCGACACCGGGCGCGATGTTCCTCAACGCGCTCCCCACCTTCTGGATCGCGCTGCTCTTCGTCCTCGTCTTCGGCTTCCAGCTGGCCTGGCTGCCGACGGGCGGCGCGTACGACGGGGACCTGACGCCGGGCCTCAGCATGGAGTTCATCGGCAGCGTCATCAGCCATGCCGCGCTGCCCGCACTCACCATCGCGCTCGGCTGGTCGGCCACCTGGTACATCGGCATGCGGAACATGATGATCACGACGGTCTCCGAGGACTACGTCCTCCTCGCACGCGCCAAGGGCCTCGGCAAGAGCCGGGTGATGTTCCGCTACGCGGCCCGCAACGCGATCCTGCCGAGCGTCGCCGGGTTCGCCATCAACATCGGCAACGTGGTCGGCGGACAACTCCTGGTGGAGGCCGTCTTCGCGTATCCCGGCGTCGGCTATCTGCTCTACCAGTCGGTGGCCAGCGTCGACTATCCGCTGATGCAGGCGCTGTTCCTGATGGTCTCGCTCTCGGTGCTCGCGGCGAACTTCCTCGCCGACTCCGTGTACGGCCTGATCGACCCACGGGCCAGGGAGGGCCGCGCATGAACCTCACCCTCAAGGGGCGGCTTCCGGAGAACCGCAAGGTGCGGGCCGGGATCGCGATCCTCGTGTTCTTCGCGCTGTTCGCACTGGCCGGACCCTTCCTCGTGGAGGACGTCTTCGGACTCTCCGCCACCGCCATCCACACCGCCGACGGCATGCAACCACCGTCCGGATCCCATCTGTTGGGGACGACCGCCACCGGCGAGGACGTCCTGGCCCAGCTCGTCGTCGGCAGCCGCGTCTCGCTCCTGGTGGGCCTGGTGGCCGCCGTCATCTCGACCACCCTGTCGGTGCTGGTCGGCGTCGCGGGCGGCTATCTGGGCGGCACGGCGGACGCGCTGCTCACGGCCGGCACGAACATCGCCCTCGTCATCCCCAGCCTGCCCCTGCTGATCATCGTCGCGAGTTACGTCAAGGGGCGCGGCGGCTGGCTCACGGTCGCCCTCATCATCGGCCTCACGTCCTGGCCGTGGGGCGCCCGCGGCAAACGCGCGCAGACGCTCTCGCTGAGGCGAAGGGACTTCGTCACGGCCGCCGAGATGACCGGTGAGAGCCGCTGGTGGATCATCACCCGCGAGCTGATCCCCAGCCTGGCGCCGCTGATCTCGGCGAGCTTCCTGTCCGCCGTGGTCCTGTCGATGTTCGCCGACGCCGGGCTCTCCTTCATCGGCCTCGGCAACATCAACCTCACCAGCTGGGGCTCGATGCTCTACTGGGCGCAGAACGCCTCGGCCCTGGCGCGCGGCGCCTGGTGGTGGTTCATCCCGCCCGGCGCGTGCATCGCCGTCATCGGCATCGCGGCGGGCCTCATCAACTTCGGCATCGACGAGATCGCCAACCCCCGCCTTCGCAAGCCGGGCCGGGCCGTGCGCCGCCGGGCAGCGGCGGCGGCCCTGCGCACCACCGAGGAGGCACGATGAGCGACACCACGGACGTGCTGCTGCGGGCGCGCGGATTGCGCGTCGACTACTTCGACCAGGCCGAACCCGTCCACGCCGTACGCGATGTCGACCTCACCCTGTACCGCGGGGAGACCCTGGGGATCGTAGGAGAGAGCGGCTGCGGCAAGTCGACGCTGGTCACGGCCCTCACCCGGCTCGAGCGGCCGCCCGCTGTCACCACGGCGGGCACGGTCCACCTCCACGGCGAAGGGCCGCCGGTCGACCTCCTGAAGCTCACCGAACGCGAGCTGCGCGCCCTGCGCTGGGAGCGCGTCGCGATCGTCTTCCAGAGCGCCATGAACGCCCTCAACCCGGTGCACCGGCTCGGCGCACAGTTCGCCGACGTACTGCGGCTGCACCGCGGCATGTCGCGGGCCGACGCCTGGCGGCGGGCGGGTGAGCTGCTCGGCATGGTCGGCATCCCGGCCGACCGGGTGCGCGCCTACCCCCATGAACTGTCCGGCGGCATGCGGCAGCGCGCCACCATCGCGCTCGCGCTCGCCTGCGAACCGGACCTCGTGGTGATGGACGAGCCGACGACCGCCGTGGACGTGGTCATGCAGCGCCAGATCCTGCGCCAAGTGGCCAAGCTCAAACGGGAGTTGGGCTTCTCGGTCATCTTCATCACGCACGACCTGTCGCTCCTCATCGAGATCGCCGACCGGATCGCCGTCATGTACGCGGGCCGCGTCGTCGAGACCGGCCCCGCCCGGCAGCTGTACACCGAACCGCGGCACCCTTACACGGCCGCACTGCGCAGCGCCTTCCCGCCCCTGCGCGGCCCCCGCCGCGAGATCACCGGCATCCCCGGATCACCGCCGGGCCTGCGGCACCCGCCGGCGGGCTGCCCGTTCCATCCGCGCTGCGCCCAGCGGTTCGACCCGTGCGACCAGGAGGTTCCGCCGCTTCTGGACCGCGAGGGCGGCGGCGTCGCCTGCCATCTGCACCACGAGCGCCATGAGCGGCACGAGCCGAGGAGCACCAATGTCCCTGGGTGAACCAGTACTTGAACCGGTACTTGAACCGGTACTGGGTGAACCGGTACTCGAGGCCCGCGAGGTCACCAAACAGTTCCCGCTGCACGGCCCCGGACAGCACGGCAAGGTCGTACGCGCCGTCGAACCCACCACCCTCGCCCTGCACCAGGGCCGCATCACCGCACTCGTCGGCGAGAGCGGCAGCGGGAAATCGACGCTGGCCCGGCTGCTCGCGCTCGGCTATCCGCCCACCGAGGGCGAGATCCGCCTCGACGGAGTTCCCGTCGTGGCGGCGCGCTCGGCCAAGGGCAAACGGGCGTACTACCGCCAGGTGCAGATGGTCTTCCAGGACCCCTTCTCCTCGCTGAGTCCCGTACACCGGCTGCGCTACATCCTCGGCAGGCCGCTGCGCCTGCACGGCCACGTCCGGGGCAGGGCGGAGCTGGAGAAGGCGGTCGTCGAGCTCCTGGAGCGGGTCAACCTCACCCCCGCCGACCAGTTCATCGACAAGTTCCCGCACGAGCTGTCCGGCGGCCAGCGCCAGCGCGTCGCCATCGCCCGCGCGCTCGCCGCCCGCCCCAAGGTGCTGCTCGGCGACGAACCGGTGTCGATGCTCGACGTCTCCATCCGCCTCGACATCCTCAACCTCCTCGGCAGACTCCGCGACGACGAGGGCCTCGCGATCCTCTACATCACCCACGACATCGCGAGCGCCCGCTACTTCGCCGACGAGATCAAGGTCCTCTACGCGGGCCAGCTCGTCGAGTCGGGACCGGGCGACGCACTCGTGGAACACCCCCGACACCCCTACACGCGGCTCCTGTTGGAGTCCGCGCCCGACCCGGACCGGGGCGGCCTGCTCGACGAACCGGAGGTCCTCGACGACGAGGAGACCCTCGGCGAGCCGCCCAGCCTGGTCGACCCGCCGACCGGCTGCCGCTTCCACCCGCGCTGCCCCATCGCCCGACCGGTGTGCGCCACCGCCTTCCCGCCGCGCACCCACTTCGACGACGGGCAGTGGGCGCACTGCTGGAGCTACGACGCGCGTTACGAAGACCCTCTCGACGAGGAGAACTCCCAGTGATTCAGCCATGGTTCACGGACGCCAAGCTCGGCATCTTCCTCCACTGGGGCATCTACAGCGTGGACGGAGTCGCCGAGTCCTGGTCCTTCTTCCACGACCAGGTGCCCTACGACCGCTACATGGCGCAGCTCGAAGGCTTCACCGCCTCCGCGTACGACCCCGAGGCCTGGGCGGACCTGTTCGTCCGCGCGGGCGCCCGCTACGCCGTCCTCACCGCCAAGCACCACGACGGGGTCGCCCTGTGGGACACGGCCGCCAATGACCTGTCGGTCATCAAGCGCACCCCTGCGGGCCGCGACCTCATCTCCCCGTACGTCGCCGCCCTGCGCGCCCGCGGCATCAAAGTCGGCCTGTACTACTCGCACTTGGACTGGTCCCACCCCGACTACGCCACCGTGCGCCCCGACGGCCAGGACCCCGCCGAGCGCGGCAACCGCTACTCGATGCCCGCGGCAGGCGAGGAGTCCGAGGAACGGTGGGCGGACTTCCTCGCCTTCCACCGCGCTCAAGTGCGGGAACTGCTCGAACAGTTCGAGCCCGACCTGCTCTGGTTCGACGGGGAGTGGGAACGCAGCCCCGAGCAGTGGCGGATGGCGGAACTGGCCGACGAGATCCGCGCGCTGTCACCCCACACCGTCGTCAACGGCCGCCTCACCGGACACGGCGACTACGCGACGCCCGAGCAGGGCGTGCCGATCGAACCACCGTCCCAGCCATGGGAGTTGTGCCTCACGGTCAACGACTCCTGGGGCTACCAGCCGCAGGACGATCACCACAAGTCGCCCCGGCAGCTGGTCCGCATCTTCGTGGAGGCCGTCGGAGGCGGCGGCAACCTCCTCCTCGACGTCGGCCCGAAGGAGGACGGCACGCTGCTTCCCGAGCAGACCGAGCGCCTCGAAGCGCTGGGGGAGTGGACGTCCCGGCACACCGACGCCGTGTACGGCACGGTGCGCGGCCTTCCGCACGGCCACTTCTACGGTCCCTCGACGCTCTCGGCCGACCGCCGCACCCTGTATCTGTTCCTCTTCGACCGGCCCAACGAGTACGTGGTTCTGCGCGGCGTACGCAACGTCGTGACGTCCGCGCGCGTACTGGGCAAGGGAGTCGAGGCCCGCCACGAACGGGTCGGCGGCCTCGGCGACGTACCCGGCTGGGAGTACGTCCATGTGAGCGACGACCAGCTCGATCCTCTCTGCACCGTGCTCGCCCTCGAACTCGACGGCGAACTGGACCTGTACGGAGCGCATACGCGCGACTGACGCGGCGCATGCGCGCCCACCAAGCCCGCACCCGCACCCCCAACCCGAGTCCGGAGGCCCTATGCCCCGCACCACACGCGCTCTCAGACCCAGGACGGCGCTCCTCGCGCTGGCCGTCCTCGCTGTCCCCCTTGCCCCGTCAGCGGCGGCTGCGCCGCCCTCAGCCCGGTCAGCCCAGGAGGAAGCCGTGTCCGGCCGGCTCCCCGTCGTATCGCCGACCCCGCAGCACATGGCTCGAGCGGGCGACGACGTCCCGCTCGCCCGCGAAGCCGAACTCGTCGTCGGGGACGACACGGATCCGGCGGCCAAGGCCCGCGTCACCGAGATCCTGCGCGCCCACGGGGTGCGCGACATCGACGTACGTACGAAGGCGTCGGGCCGTGCCCCGCTGACCCTGCTGCTCGGCCCGGCGACCCGCGCCGACATCGCGAAGGCGCTCGGCGACACCAAGGTGCCGGAGCAGGCCGAGGGGTACGCGCTGCGGGCCGGGGGCCGCACCGTCGCGCTCGGCGGCAAGGACGCGACCGGGCAGTTCTACGCGGCACAGTCGCTCGGGCAGCTCGTATCGAGGGGACGGATCGCGGGGGCCGAGGTCTCCGACTTCCCCTCCATGGCGCTGCGCGGCAGCATCGAGGGGTTCTACGGCCCGCCCTGGACCGAGGCCGAACGCCTCGATCAGATGGACTTCCTGGGCGACACCAAGGCCAACACCTATGTGTACGCGCCCAAGGACGACCCCTATCACCGCGAGAAGTGGCGCGAGCCCTACCCGGCGGACAAGCTCGCGGAGCTGGGCAAGCTCGTCGACCGCGCGACCGCCAACCACGTCCGCTTCACCTTCGCCGTGTCGCCCGGCGGGTCCATCTGCTATTCGGACCCGGCGGACGTCAGGGCGCTGACCGCGAAACTCCAGGCGATGTACGACCTGGGAGTGCGGTCCTTCTCGGTACCGCTGGACGACATCAGCTACACCAAGTGGAACTGCGACGCCGACAAGGCGAAGTTCGGGGAGCCGGGGCGCGGGCCCGCGGCCAAGGCGCAGGTCGGGCTGCTCAACACCATCCAGCGGGAGTTCATCGCGCAGAAGGAGGGCGCCAATCCGCTGCAGATGGTGCCCACCGAGTACGGGGACCTGACCGACACCGCCTACAAGCAGACGATGCGGGCCGAGCTGGACGGCGCGGTGGAGGTGATGTGGACGGGGACGGACGTGGTCCCGCCGGAGATCACCAACGCGCAGGCGGAGAAGGCGGCCGAGCTGTTCGGGCGGAAGGTGTTCGTCTGGGACAACTACCCGGTCAACGACTTCGCGCGGACGGCGGGTCGGCTGCTGCTGGCTCCCTACGACAAGCGGGAGGCGGGGCTTTCCGGGCACCTGAGCGGCATCGTCTCCAACCCGATGAACCAGGAGGCGGCGAGCAAGCTGGCCGTGTTCACCATGAACGACTTCTCCTGGAACGACCGGGGGTACGAGCGGGCGCGGTCGGCGCGGCAGTCCGCGCTGTATCTCGCCGGGGGCGATGAGCGGGTCGCCGACGCGGTGCAGACCTTCGTGGACCTCAACCACGCGGCGCCCACGTTCGGCGCGAAGAACTGGCAGCCCCAGTCGCCCGTCCTCGGCCCCAAGCTGGAGGCGTTCTGGGAGAAGTACGAGACGGATCCCCCGGCGGCGATCGAAGCGCTGCGCCCCACGGCGAAGGAGATCGAGAAGACCCCGGCGGCGCTGCGCGCGGGCGTACCGGACAAGCTCTTCCTGCATGACGCGGACCGCTGGCTCGACGCCACCGAGCTCTGGGGCCAGGCCCTGCGCCATGGCCTTGCCGCGCTCACGGCCATCGAGGCGGGCGACAAGGAGAAGGCCGCCGAGGAACGCAAGGCGATGGACGGCCTCGCCAAGCAGGCTTCGGAGATCACCGTGGACCCCGCCGAGCACCACCAGCGCGGCCCCGTGAAGATCGCCGACCCCTTCCTGGACGAGTTCGTCACTGGCGTCCAGGAGCGGCACGACGCCTCGCAGGGCCTGCCCCCGCTGCGCAATCTCGCGCTCGGCGCGAAGGCGACGCAGGTCTCGGACTACGAGTGGGACGACGGCACGCGCCCGTTCGGCGCGGAGAAGTCGTCCGACGGCGACCGCTTCAACTTCTCCACCACCGGTGGCACGGAGGCACAGCCCTGGTGGCAGGTCGACCTGGGCAGCTCGGCGGCGATCGAGGAGATCCGGGTCTTCAACCGGGGCGACTGCTGCGCCGACCGCACCCGCGACTACTACGTCCTCGCATCCGACGAGCCCTTCACCGGCACGCTCGCCGAACAGAAGGACAAGCCCGGCGTCTGGTCGCATCACGAGTCCGCACAGGCGGGCAGCCCGACCGTGATCACCGTGCCCAAGGTGAAGGGCCGCTACGTACGGGTGTGGCTGGCGGCCCAGGAGAAGACCGAGCTGAACATGGCGGAGGTGGAGGTGCTCGCGCGCAAGAGCGCGTGAGGCGCGCGCCTGAAGCCGTTGCGCATGGGCGACTGATGCGTTAGTCAGCATCTCAATCTGGTAGGGATCACGGCATTTGCTGCCCGCGCGTTGCGTGTATCGCAACGTGCGGGTACGCTCACCGACCATGCAGCAAGACCCCGAGGTGGCGGACCGCGTCCGCAAGGTCATCGCCGGCGCCGGCACGACCCAGCGCGAATTCGCCCGCCGCATCGTGATGGACCCCTCCAAGCTCTCCCGCTCCCTCGGCGGCACCCGCCGCTTCACCGCCGCCGAACTCGCCCGCATCGCGGACACCGGCGGCGTCGACGCGGGCTGGCTCCTGGGTGCCCAGATCGCGCCGCCCGCGGCGAAGCGCGAACGCGCCACCGCGCCGGAAGGCGGCCGCGCCCTCCAGATCGTCCGCGAGACCGTCCGCCTCGTCGCCGAGCGCGGCTTCCACGCCGTCCGCGTCGCCGACATCGCCGAGGCCTGCGCCACTAGCACCGCCGCCATCCACTACCACTTCCCCGGCCGCGACGACCTCCTCGAAGCCGCCGTCCGCTGGTGCATGGACGAGGACACCGCCCGCCGCGCGGCCCGCGTCGCGGACGCCGCCGACGCCGCGGACGAACTGCGCCAGCTGATCGAGCTGCAGATCCCCCGCACCCCGCAGCAGCGCTGGCAGTGGAGCGTCTGGCTCGACCTGTGGGCCGAGGCCGCCCGCTCCACCGCCGTCGGACGGCTGCACGCCGACTACTACCGGCAGTGGCGCGCCACCGTCGCCGACGTGCTCCGGCGCGGCGTCGACCAGGGCGTGTTCCGCCTCGTCGACCCGCACTCCGCCGCCCTCCGGCTCACCGCCCTGATCGACGGCCTGGCCACGCAGGTGCTCGCCTCCACGCCCGGTGGCGCGGAGGGCACGTCCCCCGACGACATGCACGAGGCACTGCTCGTGTACGTCGAGTCGACGCTGACCGCGCCCCGGCCGCCCCGCGACTGACCGGGCGCCCACTTCACACACGTACGCATCAAGAAGAATCAGCACAACACCCCTACCCCCAGGGAGAGTTCACCGTGCCCGTGAACCAAGACGTCATCATCACCGCCGCCCTCACCGGCGCCGGTGACACCGTCCGCAAGAGTCCGCACGTCCCCGTCACGCCCGAGCAGATAGCCAAGTCCGCGGTCGAGGCCGCCGACGCGGGCGCCGCCGTCGTGCACATCCACGTCCGCGACCCCGAGACCGGCGACCCCTCGCGTGACCCGCGCCTGTACCGCGAGGTCGTCGAGCGCATCAAGGAGACCGGCACCGACGTCGTCATCAACCTGACGGCGGGCATGGGCGGCGACCTGGTCATCGACCCGGTCCAGCCGCTGAAGGACCTCGGCGAGCTGCCCGGCACCGACCTGGTCGGCGGCCTCGACAGGCTCCCGCACGTCGAGGACCTGCTCCCCGACATCTGCACGCTCGACTGCGGCTCCCTCAACTTCGGCGACAACCTCTACATCTCCACCCCCGACATGCTCCGCCAGGGTGCCAAGCGCATCCAGGAGCTCGGCGTGCGGCCCGAGTTGGAGATCTTCGACACCGGTCAGCTCTGGTTCGCCAAGCAGCTGCTCGCCGAGGGGCTGCTCGACAACCCCACCGTCTTCCAGCTCTGCATGGGCATCCCGTGGGGCGCGCCCGCCGACCCGGGTGTCCTCCAGTCGATGGTCAACATGCTCCCCGAAGGCGCCCAGTGGGCCAGCTTCGCGCTCGGCCGGATGCAGATGCCGTGGGTCGCGCAGTCCATCCTGCTCGGCGGCCAGGTCCGCGTCGGCCTGGAGGACAACCTCTACCTCGGCAAGGGCAACAAGGTGACGAACGCTCAACTCGTCGAACGCGCCGTCCAGATCACCGAGAACCTCGGCTCGCGCGTCGCCACGCCGGACGAGGCCCGCGAGAAGCTCGGCCTGAAGCCGCGAGTCTGACCCCCCCACGGAGGACCACCATCATGACCATCACCACCCCCGAAGAAGTCCGCCACGTCGCCTGCGTAGGCGCCGGTGTCATCGGCGGCGGCTGGGTCGCCCACTTCCTGGCCCGTGGGTACGACGTCACCGCCTGGGACCCCGCGCCCGACGCCGAGCGGAAGCTGCGCCGTCTCGTGGACGCGGCCTGGCCGGCGCTGACCCGGCTCGGCCTCGCCGAGGGTGCCTCGAAGGACCGGCTCACCGTCGCCGCGACCCTCGAAGAGGCCGTCGCCGACGCCCAGTTCGTGCAGGAGAGCGCCCCCGAGAAGCTGGAGCTCAAGCGCGATCTGCTGGCCGAGCTGGACGCCGCCGCGCCCGCCGGAGTCGTCATCGCCTCCTCCACCTCCGGCTACCCGATGACCGACATGCAGACCGGGGCGGAAACCCCCGGCCGCCTCGTCGTCGGGCATCCCTTCAATCCGCCCTACCTGATCCCGCTCGTCGAGGTCGTCGGTGGCGAGCAGACCGACGTCGACGCCGTGACCTGGGCCTCCCGCTTCTACGAGATCGCGGGCAAGTCGGTCATCACGATGAAGAGCGAAGTGCCCGGCTTCATAGCCAACCGCCTCCAGGAAGCCCTCTGGCGCGAGGCCCTGCACATGGTCGCCAACGGCGAGGCCACCGTCCAGGAGATCGACGACTCGATCACCGAAGGCCCCGGCCTGCGCTGGGCGTTCATGGGCCCGATGCTCACCTTCGCGCTCGCGGGCGGCGAGGGCGGCATGGCCCACATGCTCGACCACTTCGGCCCGTCCCTGAAGTCCCCGTGGACGCGCCTCGAAGCGCCCGAGCTCGACAAGAAGCTGTACGACGCCGTGGTCGCGGGATGCGACGACGCGGCGGACGGACGGACCATCGCCGACCTGGTCGCCGAGCGCGACCAGGGAGTCATCGACGTACTGCGGGCGACGGGCCGCCTGCCGCAGCAGCGGAAGGAAGCCAAGTGACCGACACCACCGACCGGTTGCCGCTGCTTCGCCGGACCGTCCGGCCCGAGTGGATCGACTACAACGGTCACATGAGCGAGGCCTTCTACGTCCTGGTCTTCGGTTACGCCACCGACGCCATGATGATCGAGACGGGTCTGCACGCGGGCTACCGCGAGTCCACCGGATGCTCCCTCTACACGGTCGAGTCACACATCCGCTATCTCGACGACGTCCCGGAGGGCGCCCAACTCGTCGTCCGCACCCGCATGTTGGGCGCGGACGCCAAGAAGGCGCGCTTCACGCACGAGATGTACGTCGTCGAGTCCACCGGGGAAGGGGAGGCCGAACCCGCCCCGGACGCGGCCCCCGTGGCGACGACGGAGCTGCTCGCCCTCCACGTCGACCAGAACGCGGGCCGCGCCACGCCCTTCCCGGACGAGATCCGCGAACGCCTCACCGGCCTCGTGGAACCGGCCCCGGAATGGGCGGGCCGCTCCATCGCCACGGTGGGCGGCTGAAGGCGGTCACGCGGCCGGCGGCGGTGCGCCGACTCCCAGCAGGGCGAGGAAGGCGGCGGCCGCGGGAGACGGGGTGAACCGGCTCCAGACGAGGCGCTCCACCCGCACCGGACCGTTGGTGACCGGGACACCGCGCACGCCCGGCAGTTCGGCGGCGAACGCCGCGGGCAGCAGGGCGATGCCGAGGCCGTGGCGGACCATCCTGGCCATCAGTTCGACGCCGGACACCTCGAAGGCGACCTCGCGGCGCAGCCCGCCCGCCGCGAACGCCTCGTCCGACTGGGCGCGGGCGGCGCTGCCCGCGGCGAAGTCCACGAACACCTCATCGACGATGCTGCTGAGGTCCACCTCGTGCTGCGCGGCCAGCGGGTGGTCAGGGGCGACCACGGCGACGTGCTGCCCATGGGCGAGTTCCAGGTCGTGGACGCCCTGTGGCCGGAACCCGGGCTGCACGCCGAGGAATGCCGCGTCGAGGCCGCCGTCGCGCACCTGCTCGACGAGCCGCTCGCTGGCGCCGGTCCGCAGGCTGATCCGCACCTGGGGGTAGCGCAGGCGGTAGTCCCGCAGCACCGCGGGGAGATCGACGGCCGTCACGGTGGGGATCGAGCCGACGACCAGCGTGCCCCGTATCTCGCCGGTGGCCGCCGCGACCTCGGCCCGAGCCCGCTCGGCCGCTTCAAGGGCCTGGCGGGCGGCCGGCAGGAACGCCTCCCCCGCGGCGGTCAGCCGGACCCTGCGGCTGGTCCGCTCGAACAGCCGGGCACCCAGCTCCTTCTCGAGCCGGGACACTTGATGGCTCAGCGCGGACTGGACGACGTGGCACCGCTCGGCGGCGCGGGTGAAGTTCGCGGTCTCCGCCACCGCGAGGACGTAGCGCATCTGCTGGAGCTCCATCTGATCCATCGTGAAACACGATGGATCAGATGACAAGCATGTGTTGGACCGATGAGTTCTTGACGGGCGATGGTGAAGCCACCGAAATCAACGGCCTCGGCGCCCCCGGCGCCCCGACCCCGCGGAGACACCCCATGCGCGTGATCGCCTTCGACCACCTCGTCCTGAACGTCGCCGACATCGAGCGTTCACTCGCCTTCTACACCGGCCCGCTGGGACTGGAACCGGTACGGGTGGACGAATGGCGCGCCGGCAAGGTCCCCTTCCCTTCGGTGCGGGTGAGCCCCACCACCATCATCGACCTCGTCACGGCGCCCGCCGGAGAGCCGGTGGGCAGCAACGTCGACCACATCTGCCTGGTGGTCGAACCGCTCGACTGGCAAGAGGTCATCGATTCCGGCGTGTTCACGGTGGTGGACGGTCCCGGCAAGCGCTTCGGCGCCCGGGGCACCGCGATCTCCCTGTACGTGCAGGACCCGGACGGCAACACCGTGGAGCTGCGCTGGTACCCGAAGGAGGCCTGAACCGCCCCCTGCTGTCACCCCGTCGTCGGCCGGTACGCGTACACGGAGGTCGCCACCAGGCAGGGCACCGGCGGCACCACTTCGACGCGCAGGGTGCGGCGCGCGGAGTCGTAGTCCACGCCTTCCGCCTCGAACGTGCCGGGGCAGATGCTCCGTTGCGGCGCGGCGAACAGGCTTGTCACCTTGCCCGTGACGGGCTTCCCGTCGAGCGCGCGCTCCAGGTCGACCTGGAGCATCGGGCGGTCCTCGGGCCACAGCTCCTTCGACGCGTCGTTGGACGCGCAGACGAGACGGGTGTCCGAGACGAAGTCGCAGCCCTGGATGTCGCGCACCGGCTTGTCGAGCGTGATCTGCCCGGCCTGGGGGAGCGCGCCACCGGTGGGCGGGGTCGAGGGGTTGAGGAG
>NZ_SRIC01000268.1 GCF_004684775.1 Streptomyces sp. MZ04 | reverse complement strand
CCGGCCCCACCACCGCCACCTCCCGGGGCCCATCAAGCGCCGCCTCGGCAACCGCGAGCCCATGCCCGATGAACCGCGGGGCCCGCGGCCCGAGCCCCTTCACGACCCCCAGCGCCCGCTCCGCCGCCACCCGATGCGGCTCCGCCCCGGTCTGCGCCGCATACGACAGCAGCGCACCGGCCGCCGCCGTCCACCCGGACGGCACCGCGTTGTCCGTGGGGTCCTGCGGCCGCCGGATCAGCCGCTCCGCGTCCACCGCCGTGTCGTACAACGACCCCGACTCCGCGTCCACGAACTGGCCGAGGACGTGGTCGAGCAGGAACCCCGAGAACTCGAGCCACACTCCCTCCCCCGTCACCGAGGCCAGAGCCAAAAACCCCTCGGCGACATCCGCGTAGTCCTCCAGGACCCCCGCGTTGGCACCCACACGCCCGTCCTTGGAGGTACGGGACAGCCGCGCGCGGTCGTCCATGTGCACGCGGACCAGCAGGTCCCCGGCCGCCACCGCCGCCGCCACCAGATCCGGCCGCTCGAAGTACGCGCCCACCTCGGCGAGCGCGGCGATCGCGAGCCCGTTCCAGGCGGCGACCACCTTGTCGTCACGGCCGGGCGCGGGCCGCTCACCGCGCGCCGCGAGCAGCCGCTCCCGGATCGACGCGAGCCGCTCCGAGTCCGCGAGCACCCCGTCGTCCTGCGGGAGTTGGAGGACGGACGCCCCCTCCTCGAAGGTCCCTTCCTCCGTCACCCCGAAGTGCACAGCGGCGAGCTCCGCGTCCGCATCGCCGAGCACCTCCCGCAACTGCTCCGGCGTCCACACGTAATACGCGCCCTCGACATGCGCCCCGGTCGCCGGGTCCTCACTGTCCGCGTCGAGCGCCGAGGCGAACCCGCCCTCGTTCGTACGCAGTTCGCGCACCATGAAGTCGGCCGTCTCCAGGGCGACCCGCCGTGCGAGACCCGAACCGGTGGTCCGCCACAGGTGGGCGTAGACCCGGCACAGGAGGGCGTTGTCGTACAGCATCTTCTCGAAGTGGGGGACCACCCACTCGCGGTCCACCGAGTAGCGGGCGAAGCCGCCGCCCAGCTGGTCGTAGATGCCGCCGCGCGCCATCCGCTCGCAGGTGTCGGCGGCCATCTGCAGCGCGCCCTCCGCGCCCGTGCGGGCGTAGTGCCGCAGCAGGAACTCGACGACCATGGACGGCGGGAACTTCGGCGCGCCGCCGAAGCCGCCCCGCGTCGCGTCGTAGTCCCGTGTCAGACCGAGCAGCGCCTGGGCCAGCTCGTCCTCGCCGGGCAGCTCGCCGGCGCCGAACGCCAGCTGACGCTCCGACAGATCCCGCACGATCTTCCCGGCGACCTCGGCGACCTCGTCGCGCCGCTCCGCCCACGCCCGCCGGACCCCGTCGGCGACCTGCTGGAAGGACGGCATGCCGTGCCGCGGCTCGGGCGGGAAGTACGTACCGAAGTAGAAGGGCTCGGCGTCGGGGGTCAGGAAGACCGTCATGGGCCAGCCGCCCTGGCCCGTCGCGGCCTGCACCGCCTCCATATAGACGGCGTCGACGTCGGGCCGCTCCTCGCGGTCGACCTTGATGTTCACGAAGTGCTCGTTCAGGAACGCGGCAGCCTCGGCGTCCTCGAAGGACTCGTGCGCCATGACGTGGCACCAATGAATTACCGGAAGCTAAGTGGCAGGACGCATAGCCCACACTCAAGAGAATGGGCACGTCCCGCCGCTTGGCTTCCGTCATCGCCTCCTCTCCCCATGGCCACCAATCCACCGGATTGTTGGCGTGCTGGAGTAGATAAGGCGACTGGGAGCTAGCCAGTCGGTTCATACCGGCATCGTCGCACGACCGGGACCGTCCAGCCCACCTTCCGAGGCGCGCCCTGCACCACATGGCGGCAATCAACAGGCCCGGATCGGCCGCGATACGGCACAGCAGCGAGGCGGCGGTGAAGACCGAGGTGCCGGCCAGGAAGATCCGCCTACGCGCTCGACAACCTGCGCGCTGGTTCCACACAGCCTCTCAACTGCGCTTGATGACAGGGAAGGTGATGCTCTCAGCCGTGTTGTCGCCCCCAGGGGCAGTGCCCGGAGGTCCAACAGCCGGTGCCTTTGGGGCGGCACTAGTTTGATTTTTCGGCTCCCGCCCCACCGGGGGTGCGGGGGATGTTCCGTGGAGAATCAGGTGAAGACAACACGCTCCGTCGGTGTCGCTGTTGCCGCTCTCGCTGTTGTGGCGGGAAGACGCTGAAGTACTCCGGTCCGGGCAGCATGCCGCTGCGGAACGGCTGCTGAAGGGTGAGACCTTCCGGGCCGGCTACAAGCAACTCCCCAAGAGCGTCAAGGTCAGGAACACCGCAACGGCGGCAGCAGCAGGCGATACGGTCGCCTACCGGGGGTCCTACCTGGCGCTCCGGTAGGCGATCCGGTATCGCATCGGGAATCGACTGATGGGGCCTTCCTCCTCCAGGTGGCCGACATTGCTCTGATGATGCGAGCGAGCGGGCTGAAGTCGATTTCATGCCTTTGGCGGTGTCCCCGCCGTGGACGCACATGGCGTGGCTGGTGCAGGAGCTGGGAATACAGCTCAGTTTCTTCCGTGAGCACGGTGCGCGTCTGGTGGAGATTGACGCGCCCTCGACGGCATGGGCGGATGTGGTCGTTGAGCACGCCGGGAAGCGGTGGCGTGTGCGGGTGCGTCTGGAGAGGCGGGATGAGCCGATCGAGTATCCGGGGATGAACCTGGCGGAGATGTTCGGCGAGGGCCGTCATCTGGCGCTTGCCGAGGACGGTGTCATCCACGGTGCTCTTTGACTCCCCTCCCCACGCGGGCCCCCGATCCGGGGACTGGCCCACGTGATCCCCCCTGTGATCCCGTACGTGATCCGCCGACTCCCTCGCGTCAGGCGGCCGTACGCAGGACACTTGTGGCTCCAGGCGACTATTGCTCTCGGAGGGGGACCCATATGCGGGACAGCCATCGGGCCGAAGCCGAGCGGCTGTTGGTACGGGCGGTGGAGGAAGAGGTGCGGCGCTCCGGCGGACGTACCGACGGGGCCGTGCTGCTCTCGCGGGCCCGCGGCGCGCTCGATGCCATGGAGGTGACCGCGGCCGAGGAGTACGCCGCGTTCACGCAGGCCGTCGACGAGGCGGCAGCCGGGCAGCTCTCCTTCGGGCAGCGTTACGCCAAGGAGGGGGCCGGAACTCCCCTGCTGGTGGCGGTGGTTGCCGCCGTGGGGGCCTGTGTGGCGGACCTCGCGCTCGGCACCGGCGCCTCCACCGCGCTCGGCGCGGGCGCCGCCGTCGCCGTCGTCGGCGCGGCGACGACCGTCCTGAAGGTGACCGCCGCCCATGTGCCGGCGGCCAGCCGCCGTGCCGGGGCGATCAACCAGCCGGGCGGGCCCGAGCAGCTGCGGCTGCAGTGGCTGACGGCTCTCGAGGTGCGGGGCATCCGGCCCTTCCTCGACCAGCAGCGGGTGCTCCAGGCCTCGTCCGGCAAGCAGCAGGCGGCGCCCCGGCTTCGGGGCACGGACAAGAGCGCGGCGGCCCGGCGGCGTACGGCTCTTGAGCAGTCGTTCGGCCAACTTCCGGAGCTGGACGGGCCGTTCACGGGGCGGCGGGCCGAGCTCGCGCGGGTCGCGCAGTGGGTGCAGGCGGCGCGCGCCAGCACCGAGACCCGGCCGACCGTGGTCGTGCTGCACGGTGCGCCCGGCTCCGGGCGTTCCTCGCTCGCGGTGCGGGCCGCGCACGATCTGCGGGATCAGTTCCGCGGTGCCTGCGTAGTGGACCTGCGGGGCGAAAGCTCACAGGCGCTGTCCACGCGCGAAGCGCTGCTGCATCTGCTGAATCGATTGGGCGCCCCACGCGAGCAGTTGCTCTTCCGGGAGCGTTCCTCCCAGGAGCAGCAGGTCAGGCGGCTGAGCGAGCTCTACCACCAGTACTTGACCGGGCTCGCCGTCACGGTCGTACTCGATGACGCGAGCGACATCGAGCAGGTGCGCACGCTCGTGCCCGAGCGCTCCGACAGCCTCGTCCTCGTCACCGCCCGCAAGCCTCTGGAACTGCCCGCCGATCTGCCCGCCTGGGTGCACCAGCTGCCGGTGGAGCCGCTGGACCCGGCGGGCGCGGAGGATCTGCTGCGCGAGGCCGCCGAGGACTCATCCGGCCCGTATGACGCCGAATCCGCCGACGCGGTGAGGGAGTTGTGCGGTGGGCTGCCGCTCGCCCTGCGCATCGCCGGGTCCTCGATCGGATCGCGTACGCCGCGTCAGCTGGCCGCCGATCTCTCCGCGTACGGCCCCGTCGAGCCGGTCGAGCGCGTCCTGTGGCTGCGCTACACCGACCAGTCCGAGCCCGCCCGCCGCTTGCTGCGAAGGCTCGCGCTGGCCGGGCGCGCCTCCCTGGGTGCGGCAGCCGCGGCCGCCCTGCTCGGCGCCGACGAGCAGGAAGCCACCCGCCAGCTGGCCGCGCTGTCGCGTGCGGGCCTCGTCGACCATGTGCGCGGCAGCCGCTACCGCCTGCACGATCTCGTACGGGCCTTCGCGCTCGCCCGCCTCATCGACGAGGAGGAGCCCGGCGAGCGCACGGCCGCGCAGGAACGTCTCATCGTCAGCTACAGCGAGCTGGCGGGGTCGGTGATCCGCCTGGTCGACGGCAAGATGTCGACGCGGGCAGGACAGTTCGACGGGCACGGCTTCGCGTCCCTCGACGCCGCCCTGCGCTGGCTGGACGACGAGTCGAGCTTCATCACCGCTGCCCTGCGGCACGCGGAGGGCGTCAACCAGGAGGCGGTGCTCAACCTCCTGGGCGCCCTGTGCGACTACTGCCTGCTGCGCGGCGACCTCTACCGCCTGGGCGAGATCAGCGAGCTCACGCAGGCCGTCGACCAGGGTCTTCTCGTACGGAGCGTGCGGTGGCGCACCGGCATCGCGTCCCGGCAGCTCGGCGAGCTCGACCAGGCGCGCACCACCCTGACGTCGGTGGTCGACCTGTACATGGAGGCCCACCAGGACGCGGGCGCCGCCCTCGCCCTGTGCTCCCTCGGCATCACGCTGCACCACCAGGGCCAGCTGACGGACGCGGCGGCGCGGCTGCGCGAGGCACTTGACCTGCAGGGCGCGGACGAGCTGGCGGGCGACCGCGCCTGGACGATGCACGCGCTCGCGGCGGTCGAGCGTGACCGCGCCAACCTCACCGAGGCGCTGAGCCTCCTGGAGTCCTCGCTCGCCCTGCACCGCGAGAACGACTCCCTGCACGGCGAGGCGTGGGCACACTTCCAGCTGGGCCAGCTGTGCCTGCGCATGGGCGACGTGCCGCGCGCGGAGGAGCAGCTGCGGAGCGCCCTCGATCTGTACGGGCGTACCCGCGACGGCCGCGGCGAGGCCTGGGCCCTGACGCAGCTGGCGCGGGCCCGTCTGGTGGACGGCGACGCGTCGGCCGCCGTCGACGGCCTGCGCCAGGCGGTCTCCCGGCACCGCGACAACGAGGACGCGCGCGGCGAGGCCTGGAGCGCGTACTACCTGGGGCAGGCCCTGGAGGAGGCGGGCAGTCTCGACCAGGCGGTACGCGAACTCGAACGCTCCCGGACGATGTTCTCCCGGATGCGGGACGTGTACGGACTGGCGTGCGCGCGCCACCACTCCGCGCGCGTGACCCGCGACCAGCGCGCCGCCCAGACGGGCTCGCTGCGCAACTCCGGCTTCGCCCGCCAGCTCCTGGTGGACGCCCGCGCCGACTTCCAGCGGATCGGCGTCGCGCACGGCGAGGCGTGGACCTGCCTGGAGCTCGCGGTGGTCGACGCGGGCAACGCGCGGGGACAGCAGGCGCTCGCGCTGTGCGACGAGGCGGCGGCGCTCTTCACCTCGTACGGAGACCGCAGGGGCGAGGACTGGGCCCGCTTCCTGCGCTGCACCCTGCTGCCGTACGCGTCACCCGGCGGCTGGGAGATCGGCACGGCGGTCGCCCAGGAGGAACTCAGCCAGCTGTCCCGCGCGGGCCACCCCACGCGCGACGGCAAGCTGGACGACTACCTGGAGGCGTTCGCACTCCTCCTGGAGCGCGGCGCCGACCTGGAGTCGGGGTGGCAGGCGTGGCGGCTCGGGATGGTGCCGAACCGGCATGCGCGGGAAGTGATGGGGGTAGCGGTGACTGCGGCGCAATAGGGGCGGCAGGGGCTGCTTCGCGGTGAGTGGACGGCTTGGGTCGGCGGCTTGGGGCGGCGGCTTGGGGCGGCGGCTCGGGGCGACGGCTCAGGGCGACGGCTCAGGGCGGCGGCTCGGCTCGGCGGCTCGGCTCGGCGGCTCGGGGCGACGGCTCGGGGCGACGGCTCGGGGCGACGGCTCGGGGCGACGGCTCGGGGCGGCGGCTCGGCTCGGCGGCTCAGGGCGACGGCCCAGGGCGACGGCCCAGGGCGACGGCTTGGCTCGGCCAGCGGCTACCGCCGCATCCGGGACCGTGCTCACGCCATGAGCACCCGGGGGCACGCGGCGCGCGTCATCGGGCAGCTGCTCGGGTATCTCGACGACCGGCGCGCCGATCCTCGTGCCGCGCCGGTCCTCGCCGGTCGCGGCGGTCCTCGCCGGTCGCGGCGGGCAGTATCTGCACCTGGTCGGGCACTCGTTCGGCTGCCGTCTGCTGTGCGAGGCCGTGCAGTGGGCGGCCGGGGAGCAGGACCTCACCCTCGGCTGGAGCACGCCGCGTCCGCCGGGGCGGCCCTTCACCGTCGATTCGATGCTGCTGCTGCAGATGGCCGCTCCGCGCGACGCCTTCGCCGCGACGTTCACCGCGCTCGGCGGTGCGCCCCTGCGCGGCCCGGTCGTGGCGACGTACTCGCAAGCCGACCGGGCCACCGGGTTCTGGCATCTGCGGGCCGAGAAGCGGGCGGGCATCGGGTACGCGGGGATCGGCACCGCGCCCTCCCCGGTGTCCGGCATCCGCATGCTGGACCCGGACAAGGCGTATCCGCACAGTGCCCTCGACCACCGCTTCGTCAGCGTCGACGCGAGCAACGTCTACATACACGGAAACGGGCCGGCGGGCGCGCACTCCGACCATCTGCGCCCGGAGTCCGCGCACCTGCTCCTGTCCCTGGCCGACCACTCCCGCTGACTGCGGGCCGGGGCGGTGCGGGACGCCGCTGCTCGCTTGCCCGCTACTTCTGCGGTTCCGGGGCCACACCCGTCTCGGCGGATACAGCCGATGCGTCGGACGGTTCCTTGAAGTCCACCTTCCGCATGTGCTTGTTCATGGACTTCATCAGACCCCAGACGGCGAGAGCCATCACCGCGAAGACGATGAAGCCGAGAACACCCGGAGTCACCTTGTCATCGTCGACCTCTTTGGCGAGAGGGACGAGATGCGTCATTGCCAGATGTGCGTTCACGCTAGGCATTGTCGCGGATGCCCGCAAAGAGGTCGTCCTCGGGGAGGGATGTATCGACGAGCGACTTCGCCAGCTCGTACTCCTCCGTGGGCCAGACCTCCTTCTGGAGGTCCATCGGCACCCGGAACCAGCCGCCGTCGGGGTCGATCTGCGTGGCGTGCGCGATCAGCGCCTTGTCGCGGATCTCATAGAAGTCGGCGCACGGAACGTGCGTGGTCAGCGTCCGCTCGACCCGCTCGAACTCGTCCCACCGCTTCAGCCAGTCCCCGTACGGCGACTCCATGCCGCGGTCGAGCATCGCCTGGTGCAGCGCCTCGGTCCGCGGCCGGTTGAAGCCCTGGTTGTAGTAGAGCTTCCGCGGCTGGAAGACCGGCCCGAACTCGCTCTCCGGGTACTTCTCGGGGTCCGCCGCCCCTTCGAACGCCACCATCGTGATCTTGTGGGTCATGATGTGGTCGGGGTGCGGGTATCCGCCGTTCTCGTCGTACGTCGTGATGACCTGCGGACGGAAGGAGCGGATCTGCCGGACCAGCTCGCCGGCGGCCTTGTCGACGTCCTCCAGGGCGAAGCAGCCGTCGGGCAGCGGCGGCAGCGGGTCGCCCTCGGGAAGCCCCGAGTCGACGAAGCCGAGCCACTCCTGCTTGACGCCGAGAATCTCGCGCGCCTCGTCCATCTCCTTCTTGCGTACCTCGTGGATGTGCTCCTGGATGTAGGTGTCCCCCTGGAGCTTGGGGTTGAGGATGTCACCGCGCTCCCCACCCGTGCAGGTCACGACGAGCACGTCCACCCCCTCGGACACGTACTTGGCCATGGTGGCCGCGCCCTTCGACGACTCGTCGTCGGGGTGGGCGTGAACGGCCATCAGTCGCAGCTGCTCAGTCAAGACTCGATCCTCAGTGATCCGGCGCCCTGGTCAATTCGGCGCAATGGGCGGCTTCTATAGTGACGGAACCGGGGGGCGGAAAATTCCGGCAGCCCCTATTCCTGGAGGAAGATCATGGCGGCGGCGAGCACGAAGCTCCCCGAGGGCCGATACGGCCGCTCGCGCACGGCGGACGAACGTGCCGACCGCAAGCTCATGATCGTGGGCTCCGTCCTCGGCGTGATCCTGCTCGGCGTCGTCGGCTGGTTCGGCTACGACTACATCAACGGTACGAAGGTCAGTGCCGAGGTCATCAAGTTCGACGTCGTCTCGGACAAGGCCGTCGAGGCACATCTGGAAGTACGTAAGGACGCCGGCGCCCGGGGCTACTGCACCCTGCGCTCGCAGGCCGAGTCCGGCGCCGAGGTGGGCCGCGCCGACTTCCGCTTCGACCAGCAGAAGGGCCGTATCGACAAGGTCGTCACGCTGCGTACGACCGAGAAGGCGACCAGTGTCGAGCTGCTCGGCTGTCACTCGGACTGACACGGACTGACGTCTACAGCCTGACATCCACGGCCTGACATCTTTACCGCGCTCACCTGCGTTGACGTATTTCTGATGGCTTATGTCCTCCCCCTCGCGCGCCTGAATTGTTAGGCTCGTGGTTTCGCCCACCCGTGAGGGAACATCCTTCTGGGTAGGGCGATGCTTTGTATTCCCAGTACCTACGAGGAGCACCTGTGACCCAGACCAGCGAGAACGTCACCTGGCTGACCCAGGAGGCGTACAACCAGCTCAGGGCCGAGCTGGAGTACCTGTCTGGTCCTGCGCGCACCGAGATCGCGGCCAAGATCGCGGCGGCGCGTGAGGAGGGCGACCTGCGCGAGAACGGCGGGTACCACGCGGCCAAGGAGGAGCAGGGCAAGCAGGAGCTCCGCGTCCGCCAGCTGACGCAGCTCCTCGAGCAGGCGAAGGTCGGTGAGGCGCCGGCCGCCGACGGCATGGTGGCGCCCGGCATGGTCGTCACGATCGCTTTCGACGGCGACGAGGACGACACCCTGAACTTCCTGCTCGCCTCGCGTGAGTACGCGAGCTCCGACATCGAGACGTACTCGCCGCAGTCCCCGCTGGGCAGCGGCGTGAACGGCAAGAAGATCGGCGAGGACGCGTCGTACGAACTGCCGAACGGCAAGCTCGCCTCGGTGAAGATCCTCGAGGCGAAGCCGTACCAGGCCTGAGGCCGCCTTCGGCGATACGGAAGGCCCCCGGCACCGAGCGTGCCCGGGGCCTTTCGCGTACGCGGGCTAGGCGGTGGCCGAGCGGTACTTGCGGACCGCGAGGGTCCGGAAGAGCACGATGATCAGGATCGAGTAGATCACCGAGGCCCAGACGGCGTGCTGCATGGGCCAGGCCGGGGAGTCCGAGACGCCGGGGTTGCCGAAGAGCTGGCGGCAGGCCTGGACGGTGGCGCTGAAGGGGTTCCAGTCGGCGACGTGCCGCAGCCACGGCGTCATGTTGCTGGAGTCCACGAACGCGTTCGAGATGAACGTGACCGGGAAGAGCCAGATCAGCCCGCCGGACGTCGCGGCCTCCGGGGTGCGCACGGAGAGCCCGATCAGCGCGCCGACCCAGGTGAAGGCGTACCCGAGCAGGAGCAGCAGGCCGAAGGCGCCGAGCGCCTTCCAGATCCCCTCGTGGATGCGCCAGCCGACGAGGAGCGCCACGATCGCGAGGACGAGCAGCGTCAGCGCCGTCTGCACGAGGTCGGCGATGGTCCTTCCGGTGAGGACGGCGCCGCGCGCCATGGGCAGCGACCGGAAGCGGTCGATGAGGCCCTTGTGCATGTCACGGAGTTACTGACCATGGGCGCAAGCAACGGATCAGAGGACTGCTCTGCGGCATTCATCGCCCGCTCAAGCGCGCTCAGTGCAAGATCCGTCTTGCCCAGGCGGATTGCCAGATGTCCGGCCAGCTGAAGAGCCTTGCCCAACGCGGCTTGTCCGGCCGCCTTCTCGTCTCCCCTGCCGACAGCGGCGGCAAAGCGCGCGTCGTTGATGATGGCGGGCAGCACATCCATGAGACGGCCGAACTCCGCATCGTGGTACAGCGTCCACGCGTCGGCGATCTCACGCCGAAGCAGTGCGGCAGTCAGCCGTTCAGGTCCATTGGGCACCGGTGGCGGAGCGAACAGCGGCGGCATGATCGCGCGCCGTACGGCCACCAGTTGGGGCGGGTCAACCTCACCCGTTGACGGCACTCCCGGCGGGTCCCCGAGCAGAGACGTCAACTCGACACCGAGACCCTGAGCCAACGCATGCAGGGTTGGCAGCCGAGCACTGTGCTTACGCTTCTACTCAAGCCGCTTGATCACGTCGGAGGACACGCCGGACTTCTCCGCCAGCCCCTCTTGCGTGAGGTCGGCGAGTCGGCGTAGACGAACCAGCCGGTCTCCCAGGTGCTCAGCCATGGCATCGAGGGTACGGCGAGGAGTACACGCCCGTCCTCGATCCTGCGGGCTAGTCGCCCCTAGATGGTTGATGTGCTTTTACGTGCTGGTCAGCCGGGTCGGGTGGTCGTAGTGGATCAGTGAACGCTTCTTTTCGGTGCTGCAGGCCCAGTTGTGCCAGATCGCCGCGTTGAGGACCAGGAGCCTCTGCAGGACCCTGGCCCACAGCCCGGAGAGCACCCGGCCGCCGTGGACCTCCAGCCCGAGCTGGCCCTTGAGCGTCCAGTTCACCGACTCGATGCGCTGGCGGAGCCAGTACGGGAA
>NZ_SRIC01000267.1 GCF_004684775.1 Streptomyces sp. MZ04 | reverse complement strand
CCCCCACCCACCCGGCTGCGGGGCAATCGGGCGGGAAAGGCCTGTTCGGTGAGCCGGGGCTGCGGGTTCAGACGTCCCGCACCCCCGGGCGGAGCCCTACGCCGCGCTTCGGCGGGACGGGCCGCCTCGGCCGCCGCCGCCACCGCGGCGGGGACGGCCACCGCCGCCACCGGTGGCGGAACCGCCGCCGGTGGACCGAGGCTGGCCCTGGCCGCCCTCGCCCCGGGGGGACTGGGACCCGCCCGAGCGAGCGCGCCGCTGCCCACCACCCTGGCCCGCGGGCCGACGCCGCCCCCTCTGCGGAGCAGCCTGCTGCTGCGGGACCTCGATGACCACCGGCACACCGGACGGCTCCCGCGCACCGGTGATGCGGGTGAGCTCCTCGTCCGACGACTTCACGCGCGCGATGTTCGGGCTGATGTCCGCGTCGGACATGAGACGCGTCATCTCCCGCTTCTCGTCGGGGAGTACGAGCGTGACGACACTGCCGGACTCACCGGCACGGGCGGTGCGCCCACCCCGGTGCAGATAGTCCTTGTGATCGGTCGGCGGGTCCACGTTCACGACGAGGTCGAGGTCGTCGACGTGAATGCCGCGCGCCGCCACGTTCGTGGCGACCAGCGCGGTGACAAGACCGTTCTTGAACTGGTCGAGGGTGCGATTGCGCTGCGGCTGCGAGCGGCCGCCGTGCAGACCGGAGGCGCGCACGCCGTTGGCAAGGAGACGCTTGGTGAAGCGGTCGACGGCACGCTTGGTGTCCAGGAAGAGGATCACCCGGCCCTCACGGGCGGCGATACGCAGCGCGACCGCCTTCTTGTCGGTCTCGTCGGCGACGTACAGAACGTGGTGCTCCATCGTCGTCACCGCGCCCGCGGACGGGTCGACCGAGTGCACGACGGGGTCGGTCAGGAACATCCGGACCAGGCGGTCGATGTTCCGGTCGAGCGTCGCGGAGAACAGCATCGTCTGGCCGCCCTGCTCGACCTGCTTCAGGAGCGCGGTGACCTGCGGCATGAAGCCCATGTCGGCCATCTGGTCGGCCTCGTCGAGGACGGTCGTACGGACCTGCGAGAGGTCGGCGTCGCCGCGCTCGATCAGGTCCTTGAGACGGCCGGGGGTCGCCACCATGATCTCGGCGCCGCGGCGGAGCGTGCCCGCCTGCTTGGTGATGGAGAGGCCGCCGACCACCGTCGACATGCGGAGGTTCACCGACGTCGCGTACGGCGTCAGCGCGTCCGTCACCTGCTGGGCGAGCTCACGCGTGGGCACCAGGACCAGGGCCAGCGGGGAGCGCGGCTCGGCGCGCCGGCCCGCGGTGCGGGCGAGCAGCGCGAGGCCGAAGGCGAGGGTCTTGCCCGAGCCGGTGCGGCCGCGGCCGAGGATGTCGCGTCCCGCGAGGGAGTTGGGGAGCGTGGCGGCCTGGATCGGGAACGGCTCGGTCACGCCCTGCGCGGCCAGCGTCTTGAGCAGCGCCTCCGGCATGTCCAGGTCGGCGAACTGTTCGACCGCGGGCAGCGCGGGGGTGATGCTCTCGGGCAGCGCGAATTCGCCCTGCACGGGCCTCGCCTTCGCGCGGCCCGGCTTCTTCGCGGCGCCCTTCGCCTGGCCGCCGCCGGCCACCGGGGCCTTTCCGCGTGCGTTCGTGGAGCGCCTGCGGGCAGGACGCGCAGGGCGGTCGGAGCGATTCATACGGAAATGCCTTCCTGGACCTGGTGACAGCACAAGCCGGGACCCGCACCTTTCGGGTGCGGGCCCCGGCTAAGAGGTTCGCGTGCTACGACGATCAGGCGGGAACGATGTTCTCGGCCTGCAGGCCCTTCTGGCCCTGCGCGACCTCGAAGGAGACCTTCTGGCCCTCGACGAGCTCACGGAAGCCGGAGGACGCGATGTTCGAGTAGTGGGCGAAGACGTCGGGGCCGCCGCCGTCCTGCTCGATGAAGCCGAAGCCCTTTTCCGAGTTGAACCACTTCACGGTGCCAGTTGCCATGTCAATCTCCTAAGACAGGGGCAGAGTACGGATGCCCGCGGTTTTGCGGATATCCCAGCGCTGCAATGACCCCCACCCCGGAAAGACCGGTAAAACAAACAATGCGCCTTCGGAGCATTCCCGTCAGGCGCACATCATGTTCATGGGTACCAAAACTGCAACACATAACGATAACACGCCCACGGGCGGCCCTTGTTCCGGACCGCCCGCGTGACCTGCGCCACTTCCCTCACTCAGGCCCCACTCCGGCCCCACTCCGGCCTCATTCCGGCTGCAAGGCCGCCCGCCGTGGCAGCGCCAGGCACAGCACCGCGCAGAGCGCGAAGCCCGCCGCCACCCAGGGCATCGCCGCACTGAGCGCCTCGGTCGGGCCCGACGATGCGTGGTCGAAGAACACGGTGCCGATCAGTGCCGCCCCCAGGGCGCCGCCGAACTGCTGAGCCGTCGAGAAGATCCCGGACGCCCCGCCCGCGATGTCGGCGGGCACCGCGGAGAGGACCACGTTCACCAGCGGTACGACGAGGAATCCGAGCCCGGCACCGGCCACCACGAGGCCCGGCACCAGCGGCCACGCCCCGGTGTGCCGCTCGCTCGAGGCGGCGACCGCCGACCAGACCCAGGCGAAGCCGCCCGCCATCATCAGCGAACCGGCGACCAGGACCAGCCGCCCGAACCGCACCGCGAGCCGGTCGGCGACCGGCGCGGTCAGGAAGCCGCCGACGGAGAACGCGACGGTCACGACGCCGGCCTGCATCGGGGTGTAGCCCTCGCTGCCCTGCAGCCAGATCGCGAAGACCAGGAAGAAGCCCTGCATGCCAAGGGCGAAGAGCAGCTGCACGACGACGCCCACGGAGAAGGCGGGCAGCCGGAAGGCGCGGGAGGGCAGCAGCGGGACGGTCGTGTGCGAGCGGCGCCTGCCTTCGACGACCGCGAGGCCGACGAGCGCCGACACGCCCGCCGCGACGCAGATCCAGCCCCACAGCGGCCATCCGTTGGCGCGGCCCTGGACCAGCGGCAGCACGACGGCGACGAGTGACGCGGCGAGGACGAGACTGCCGAGGACGTCGGGGCGCCCGGCGGACCGCTCGCGCGTGGCCGGCACCAGGAAGAGCCCCGCCACGAAGGTCGCGGCCGCCACGGGCAGGTTCACCAGGAACACCGAGCGCCAGCCGAGGCCGAAGAGGTCCGCGTCGGTCAGTACGCCGCCCAGGAGCAGCCCGATCGCGGACGCGAACCCCGCCACGGCTCCGTACATCCCGAAGGCCGCACCCCGCTCCTTGCCCTGGAAGAGCGTCCTCAGGGAGCCGAGCACCTGCGGCATGAGCAGGGCGGCCATGACGCCCTGCACGGCACGCGCGGCGACCAGCCGGCCGGGCGACTGGGCGATCCCGCAGCCCAGGCTCGCGAGGCCGAAGCCCGCCGTGCCGGTCAGGAAGAGGACCTTGCGGCCGTACCGGTCGCCCAGGTGCCCGGCGACGATCAGCGTCGCGGCGAAACCGAGGAGGTACGCGGAGACGATCCACTGCAGGGCGCTCTCGGACGCTCCGAGGTCGCGGCCGATGGACGGGATCGCGACATTGACGATCGTCACGTCGAGCAGGTCCATCAGCGCGGCGACCATCATCACGGCGGCGGCCGCCCAGCGTCGGGGGTGGGGTGTCGTGCCCGTGGTGGGCGGATCGGTGGCGAGGGTCGCTGTCATGTCGGCTCCAGGGGCTCCGGGGGTGGGCCGCGGATTTATTTCGTTCGGCCTAACGAAAGACTTGCACGGGCCGGAAGGTGATCACAAGCCTTTCGTTCGTCCGAACGAAATATTTGCTAGGCTCGTTCCATGAGCGGCAGCAGCAGCGGCACGGGCGGCGACAAGACCGAGGCCAAGACGAGGGCCGAGGCCCCGAAGGAGCGCACCGACGCCGTGGAGCGCCTCACTGCCGCGGGGCGCGAGAACAGCGCGGCGACGGTGATGTTCCACTCCGCCGTCGCCGCCCGGCAGGGCCTCAGCGCCACCGAGAGCAAGACCCTCGACCTGCTGGAGCGCGGCGGGCCGCTCACCGCGAAGGAGCTGGCCGCGCGGACCGAGCTCGCCCCGGCCTCGGTGACCGGCCTCGTGGACCGCCTGGAGGGCAAGGGCTTCGTCCGCAGGGTCAAGCACCCCACCGACAAGCGGCGGGTGCTCATCGAGATCCGGCGCGAGAAGCTGGCGGACCTGGCCGCCGTCTTCGAGGACTGGAAGCGCGAAGTGGACGAACTCTGCGAGGAGTTCACGGTCGCCGAGCTGGAGACCGTGATCCGCTTCTTCCAGGGGGCGACCGAGCGCCAGCGCCGGGCCACCGCCCGGCTCGCCGAGTAGCGGAGCAGCGGACGCCACAAGGGCCCATACGGGGCACTCTTTACATCGCGGTGACACCTGTCACCCGCGAAAGTAACGCCTCGTCAGATAGTCGCCGCACACGCCTTCCCCACGCACGGACGCCCCGCTACCTTCGACCAAACAATCGCTTGGTTGGTTGAACGACGAGTGGCCATGAGCGACCGCTACCGAACGGAAGGCGGCCCCACATGCACATCGCCCGCACGCGCACAGCGGTCGGCGTCGCGATCTCCGCGATCGCCCTGGGCACCCTGCCCGCCTGGGCGGCCCACGCCGAGCCCACGGCCGCCGAGCGCGGCACCGCCCGGCACGCCCCGCACCATCCCCGCCCCGCATCCGACGGCGTACACCAGATACCGCTCCAAGGAGCCGTCAACGTAAGAGACTTGGGCGGCTACCGCACCTACGACGGTGACCGGGTCCGCTACGGCCAGGTCTTCCGTGCCGACGCCCTCGCCAAGCTGACCGACGCCGATGTCGGCACCCTCGCCAAGCTCGGCCTGAAGAAGGTCATCGACTTCCGGGTGCCCGCGGAGGTGCGGTACGACGGCACCGACAAGCTGCCCGCCGGGCTCACCGCGACCTCCCGTGCGGTGAACGACAACGGTCTGTTCACCATGCTGATGACCGTGATCGGCTCCAAGGACCCCGTCAAACAGGAGGAGATGCTGGGCAACGGCAAGGCCGACGCCTTCATGCGCGACGTCTACCGCACCTTCGTCGCCGACGGCACCAACCGCGCGCAGTTCGCCGCGACGCTGCGCGACATCGCACACGGCGGCGACGCGGCACCGCTGCTCTACCACTGCACATCGGGCAAGGACCGTACCGGCTGGACCAGTTATCTGCTGCTTCGCGCCATCGGTGTCCCCGAGCGCGCCGCCGTGGGCGACTATCTGGCGTCCAACACCTATCGGGCCGCGTACGACGCGAAGGTGCGCGAGAGCCTGAAGCAGAGCGGGATGATGCAGAACCCCGATCTGCTGATCCCGCTCCAGGAGGTCCGCACCGGCTATCTGGAGACGGCGCTCGACGAGGTGAAGAAGGAGTACGGCAGCCTCGACGGCTATCTGCGCAAGGGGCTCGGCCTCGACACCCGGACGATTCTCGCGCTGCGCGAGCGGATGGTCGACTAGAGCGCATGGTCGACTAAGACGAAGTGTGCGCCGCGCGGGCGCGGGGGTCAGCCGACGATCCCCCGCGCCCGCGCCGCCACGAGCCGCATCGGGAACTCCCCCAACGGGTCCGTCAGCCGGCGGTTGCCGCGATGTCGTCGACCGCCGCCCAGCTGAACGTCATGGCCGGGCCGATCGTCGCGCCCGGTCCCGGATACGTCTCGCCCATGACGGCGGCCGAGCAGTTGCCCGAGGCGTACAGGCCCGCGATGGGCGTGCCGTTCTCGCGGAGCACGCGCGCGTGGGCGTCGGTGACCAGGCCGCCCTTGGTGCCGATGTCGCCGGGGTGGACGGGCACCGCGTAGAACGGGCCCTTGTCCAGGGGGGCGAGGTTGGGGTTCAGAAGCGTCGGGTCTCCGTAGTAGCGGTCGTAGACGCTGTCGCCGCGGCCGAAGTCCTCGTCCCTGCCGGTCGCCGCGAAGCCGTTGAAGCGTCGCACCGTGGCCGGGAGTCGGGGAGCCGCGAGCTTCGCGGCGAGTTCCTCCAGGGTCGGGGCCTGGTGGAGGAAGCCGTTCTGCGTCCACCTCTTGGGGAAGGACTGGCCGGGGAAGAGGCCCGCGAAGATGTAACGGGCCTTGGAGCGGGCGTCGAGGATCAGCCAGGAGGGGACCGTGGTCGCCTCCTCCTTGTCGGCGGCGTACAGGGCGTCCACGAACGCGTGGTACGGGGCCGCCTCATTGGCATACCGCTCCCCCGCCGCGTTCACGATCACCATGCCGGGGATGCCCCGGTCGGCGACCAGGAAGAACGGCTTCTCGCCGGGCGGGCAGAGCGAGGGGGCGCCCCATACCTTGTCCAACAGGTCGGTGGCGGCGCCCAGTTCCTCGCCCAGGCGCAGCGCGTCGCCGACCTGGCCCTCCGAGGAGTGGGTCCAGGCCGTGGAGGTGGGCGCGGGGAGGTGCTTCTCGCGCAGCTCCTGGTCGTGCGAGAAGCCGCCCGAAGCGAGGACCACGCCGCCGCGCGCGCGGATCGCCTGCTCCTTGCCGTCGCGGACGACGCGGATGCCGGTGACCCGGCCGCCTTCCTCCACCAGGCCGGTGAGCGGGGTGCTCAGCCACAGGTGGCCGCCGAGCGTCGCCATGGACATCCGCATGCGGGCGATCAACGCCTCGCCGAGGGAGAGCAGTTGCTGCCCTCTCGCCAGCGCCTTGGCCGCGCGCATCCCGACCCGCAGCGAGCGCCGGCGGCCCGCCCAGGTCCGGCTGACCATGTTCAGGAAGCGGAAGTCGTACGACGTCATGGTGAGCCCGTACGTGGGCAGTCCGGCCCGGCGCATGGAGTGCCGCAGCGGGCCGAGCCGCTTGAAGTCGACGATGCACGGCTCGATGGAGCGGCCCTGCGCCATGCCGCCGAGCGCCTCGGGGAAGTAGTCCGCGTACCCGGGTGTGTACATGAAGCGGATGTCGGTCCTGTCGTGGAACTCCCGGACCATGCGGGGCCCGTGTTCCAGGTAGGCGTCCTTGCGCTCCGAGGGGACGCGGTCGCCGACGGTCGCGTCCAGGTAGGCGCGGGCCTTCTCACGGGTGTCGCCGAGGCCCGCGGCGTCGAGGTGGAAGTTGCCCGGCACCCAGATGGCGCCTCCGGAGAGGGCCGTCGAGCCTCCGTAGAGGTCGGTTTTCTCCACGACCAGGGCGGTCAGGCCGCGCAGTCCCGCGGTGACGGCGGCGGCGAGGCCCGCGGCGCCGGAGCCGACGATCACGACGTCGTACTCGTGGTCCCAGTGCGGTTCTTCGGATTTCTGCTGCGTCATGCGAAGACTCCGGTGGCGTAGTCGCTGCGGAAGTAGAGCAGGGGGGTGCCGTCCTCGCGGGCGGTCAGGCCGAGGACGCGGGCGGTCACCACGTAGTGGTCGCCCGCTTCGTGGACCGTCTGCAGTTCGCAGTCGACGGTGGCCAGGGCGCCCGCGATGCGCACGGCGCCCTGGGCGGACGCCTCCCACTCCACGCCCGCGAACTTGTCCGGGCCCCTGCGGCCGAGCGCCGCGCAGACGTCCCGCTGTTCCTCGGCGAGGATCGAGACGCCGAACCTGCCCGCGCGCCGGATGCTCGGCCAGCTCGTCGAGGACGTACCGACGCAGAGCAAAACCAGCGGCGGGTCCAGGGAGAGCGAGGCGAAGGACTGGCAGGCGAGGCCGGCCGGCGCGCCGCGCTCGTCGAGCGAGGCGACGACGGTGACGCCGCTCGCGAAGCGGCTCAGCACATTCCGGAAGTCGGAGGAGTTCAGCTCGGTGGAGTTCAGCTCGGTGGAGTTCAGCTCGGTGGAGTTCAGCTCGGTGGAGTCCAGCTCGGTGGAGTCCAGCTCGGTGGAGTTCAGCCGTTCCACTGGTGGCCCCAGAAGCTGTCGGAGGTGATCTCCTTCGCGGTCCAGGTGGCCGGATCGACGATCAGTCCGTCCCAGCCGTACTCGACCTGGAAGCCGCCCGGCGCCTGTGCGTAGAAGGACACCATGTGGTCGTTGGAGTGGCGGCCGAGGGTCGAGGCGATCGGGATGCCCGCCCGGTTCATCCGGTCCAGGCAGAAGCCGACGTCGTCCAGGCGCTCCACCTCGACCATGAAGTGCACGATGCCGGGCGGCAGCGCGCCCGGGTAGAGGCCGAGGCTGTGGTGGCGGGCGTTGGGGCTGAGGAAGTTCATCCAGTAGAAGTCGTGGCCCGGCGCGCCGGTGGGCACGGCGACGGGCGGCAGCTTCATGCGGTCGCGCAGCTGGAAGCCCAGCAGGTTCTCGTAGAAGTCGACGGCCTCGTCCATGTTCGGTGCGGGCATGACGACATGGCCGAGACCGAGGCCGTCGCCGGTCACGAAGCGGTTGCCGTACGGGGCGGCGAGCGGGGTGTGGTCCTGGGCCTGGCCCCAGTAGATCTCCAGGGGGTTGCCCGCGGGGTCCGCGCAGTGGATCAGGCCCTGCACGCGGCGCTCGGCGAGGGTCGTCTCGTCGGCGGGCTTGACGGCGACCCCGGCGGCTTCGAGTTCGGCGGCGGCCTCGGCGAGCGCCTTGGCGTTCGCCACCTCGAAGCCCGCCGAAAGGAGCCGGTCCTGGCGTCCCGCGACGAAGGAGAAGCGGCGGATCCGGTCGTCGATACGGACGTTGAGGACGCCGTCCGAGGAGTCGGCGCCCTCGGCCATGCCGAGGATGCCGAGGACGTACGTACGCCACTCGTCGAGCTTGGCCGTCTCGATGCGCAGATAGCCGAGGGAGCGGATGTCCATGGTCACAGTCCTCTGGGTCGTCTGAACCGAGTGGTCTCAGTGCGAGAAGAAGTCGATGGCGAGGCGGTTGAACTCGTCCGCCTTCTCGGTCTGCGCCCAGTGGCCGCAGTGCGGGAAGACATGGAGCCGGGCGTCCGGGATGGCCTTCAGGGCGAGCAGGCCGCCGTCGAACGGGTTGACGCGGTCCTCGCGGCCCCAGGTGAGCAGCGTGGGCCGGGTGATGCGGTGGGCCTCGCGCCAGAGCAGGGTGTCCTGGGGCCACTTGGCGAAGGACGCCGCCATGCGGGCGTTGCCGACGCGGGCTTCGGGGTCGACGGCCTGGGCGTACCGCTCCTCGACGAGCTCGTCCGTGACGATCGAGGGGTCGTACGCGAGGGTCGTCAGGAAGGTCCGCATCTGCTCGCGGGTCGGCTCCGGGCTCTGGCTGAACTCGAAGAGCCGCTTGATGCCCTCGGTCGGGTCGGCGGAGAAGAGGTTGAGGGAGATCCCGCCGGGACCCATCAGGAGCAGCTTGTCGACCTTCTCCGGGTGGTCGAGCGCCATCCGGGTCGCGGTGCCGCCGCCGAGGGAGTTCCCGATGAAGTGGGCGCGGGCGATGCCCAGTTCGTCCATCAGGGCGGCGACCTTGCCGGCCGCGTACGAGAAGAAGTCCTGGTGGAGCTCGGGCTTGTCCGACTTGCCGTAGCAGGGCTGGTCGATCAGGAGCGTACGGAAGTGCTCGGCGAAGACCGGCAGGTTGCCGCCGAAGTTGGACCAGCCGGAGGCTCCGGGGCCGCCGCCGTGCAGCATGATGACGACCGGCGCGTCGGGGGATGCCGGGCCCGCCTCGTGGTAGTGCAGGGTCAGGTGCGCGGCCTTGACGGTCTTCGAGGTGTTCTCGTACGTCACATGCGACGGAGTGGTGATCACAGCATCGTGTCCTGGATGTCGAGGCCGAGTGCGCTCTGCCCGAAGAGGACGAGGGCCCGCTCGGGGTCGTTGGCGGCGTGACCGCGGCCGTTGTGGACGTCGCGCCAGGCGCGCTGGACGACGTGGGGTCCGGTGCGCATCGCGCTGCCGCCCGCGTTCTCCATGAGCAGGTCGACGGCGCCCACGGCCCGCTCGGTGGCGAGGACCTGGTCGCGCCGGGCACGGGCGCGCAGCGGCATCGGCAACTCCTCGCCCCGCGCGGCCAGTTCGTACAACTCACTCACATTGCGCGAGAGTTGGAGCCAGGCGGCGTCGATGTCACTGGCCGCGCGGGCGATCCGGAGCTGCGCGAAGGGGTCCTCGGCGACCTGCTGGCCGTAGGAGACGCGGAACCGCTCGCGGGTGGCGGCGACATAGCCCTCGTACGCGCCCTCGGCGATGCCCACGATGGGGGTCGCGATGGTGGTGGTGAAGACGGTGGCGTACGGAAGGCGGTAGAGGGGCTCGGGGTTGATCTCGTGGCCCGGGACGTCGAGGGCCGTCACGGGGCCGAAGCTGAGCGCGCGGTGCTCGGGCACGAACACGTCCTGGCAGACGATGTCGTTGGAGCCGGAGCCGCGCAGGCCGACGGTGTCCCAGACGTCGTCGATGCGGTATTCGGAGCGCGGCACGAGGAAGGTCCGCATGTCGACGGGGCGGCCGTCGGCGTCGGTGACCAGGCCGCCGAGCAGCGCCCAGTCGGCGTGGTCGCAGCCGGAGGAGAAGCGCCAGGTGCCGCTGATGGTGAAGCCGCCGTCGACGGCGGTGACCTTGCCGGTCGGGGCGTACGAGGAGCAGATGCGGGTCGCCGGGTCGGCGCCCCACACCTCGTCCTGGGCGCGCGGGTCGTAGAGCGCGACATGCCAGGGGTGCACGCCGACGACGGAGGCGACCCAGCCGGTGGAGCCACAGGCCTTGGCGATCTCCTTGACGGCGGCGTAGAAGAGCGTGGGGTCGGCGGCGAGACCGCCGTACGCCTTGGGCTGGAGGAGGCGGAAGAAGCCGGCCTCCTCCAGTTCCTTGACGGACGTCTCGGGCACCTTGCGTGCGGCCTCGGTCTCGGCGGCTCGCTCCCGGAGCGCCGGGGCCAGGGCGCGGACCGCCTGGAGGACTTCTTCTGCGGACTGCGCTGACTCGTCGCTCATGCGGGTCCCCTCTCGATGAGCTCGGTGTGCGGGTCCGAGGACCGTACGAGGCGGTGTTCCGAAACGAAATACCGGGCTCCCACTGAGCGGGAACGGACCCTCGGCGGCGCACCTGCCGCCCCTCCTCCCCCTGCCGCCCTCCGCCGCGCTCCGCCGCGCTCCGCCGCCCTCGGCCGCCCTCGGCCGCCCGGAAATCGCATCGCACGCTTCGCCCACCGTTCACCACCGCGTCACGTGCCCCCTCCGTAATGAAGGAGTTGTCTGTACAACATGTGGC
>NZ_SRIC01000266.1 GCF_004684775.1 Streptomyces sp. MZ04 | reverse complement strand
GTCGGCAGCGTCAGATGCGTATAAGAGACAGCCCCTCCCCCAACCGCAGCTCCAGCCTGCCGATGGCGGCCCGGATCCCGTCCCCGTACCCGTCGTCCTCGAGGGTGCCCACGGCCGCCCGTGCCCGGCGGATGTGGTTGCGCGCGGCCTCGGGGCGCTCCAGCTTCGCGTAGTCGGCCGCCAGGTTGAGGTGCAGGGAAGGGTAGAAACCGCGGACCGCGACCGACTGGTGGTGCTGGTGCAGCCGCTCGTCCGTCAGCTCGTCGGCAGCCGACAACGCCCGCAGGTCCCAGGCCAGTTCGTCCGTGGGGTCCTCCTGTGTGTCCGCCATGTAGTGCGCGAGCGTGCAGCGGTGCAGCGGGTCGCCCTCCTCGCCGATCTCCGACCACAGGTCGAGAAAGCGGCCCTGCGCCTCCTCCCGGTCGCCCCCGTGGTGCAGCATGACCGCCTGCCCGATCCGCGTCATCATGGCGTCTTCCGCCGCCTGCTCCTGCTGCTCCGCCACCGGATCCTCCACACTCGTACGCCCATCGTGCAATCCCGACGTGCCAACCGCTCTCGACGCTAGCCGCACCCACTGACAATCACGGTCAGGCGCGATCGGGCGCGAGGCGCTCACGCGTAGCGCTGGGCCAGGCCGGTGACGGTTCTCGCCAGCTCCGCGCGGAGTTCGGGCGGTCCGAGCACCTCGGCCTCGAGGCCGAGTCTGAGCAGGTCGCTCACCGCGACGGGCAGCGTCTCCACCTCGAGGTCGACCACCCGCCAGCCGTCGGCGTCCGGCTCGCCCGCCGCCTCCACGGCCCTTGCCCCGGCCGCCCCGAACAGCGCGGACAGCAGCCGCAGCCCCGCCGGGGAGACCCGCACCCGCGCCGTGCCGCGCAGCACGCGGGCCTGCAGATCCCGGGAGGCCGCCTGCCAGTACGCGGCCAGGTCGAACCCCGGCGGGCGCTCGGACGGCTCGCCCCGGTCCCCCGCCGTCACGTCCAGGAAGCGCGAGACGCGATAGGTGCGCACGGTGCCGTCGGCGGTCGCCACCAGGTACCAGTTGCCCGCCTTGAGGACGAGGCCCAGGGGGTGCAGTTCGCGGTGCACCTCGCCGCCCCACCGCCGGTAGTGCGCCCGCAGGACCTGTCGTCGCCACACGGCGTCGGCGACGACGGGCAGCAGCGGCGCGGGGTCGGCCGCGCGGAACCAGCCCTCGGCGTCGAGCAGGAAGCGCTCCTGGATCCGCCGAGACCGCTCACCGAGCCCGGCGGGCAGTGCGGCACCCAACTTGAGCTGGGCGGTGACCAGTTCGGCCCCCAGGCCGAGATCGGCGGCGGCCGTCGGCATGCCCGCGAGGGCCAGCGAGTCGGCCTCGTCGTCGGTGAGCCCGGTCAGGCGGGTGCGATAGCCGTCCATCAACCGGAAGCCGCCCGCCGGGCCGCGCTCGGCGTACACGGGCACTCCGGAGGCGGCCAGCGCCTCCGCGTCCCGGTAGACGGTCCGCACCGACACCTCGAGCTCGTCGGCGAGTTCGGGCGCGGTCATGCGCCCGCGGTTCTGGAGCAGCAGGAGGAGGGCGAGAAGCCGGTCGGCGCGCATGCCCTCAAGTCTGCACCGGTACCTGACAAAAGATGTCAGGTACCGGTGACAGGCTCCTCTCAACAGCCGGCGCGGAGCCGGAAAGCAGCACCAGCAGACCGGGAGAACCCCACATGAGTACGACGACCACCGCCACCGCCACCGGCACCGCCACCGCCAGCTTCACCTTCACCCAGTGGGACGAGAAGCCCGTCGCGGGTGCGGACGGCGGCGCACGCATCGCGCACGCCGCCGTCACGAACGACTTCACCGGTGTCATCAAGGCCACCGGCACCTCGTGCCAGTACACGCTCGTCTACACCGACGAGACCACCGGCGCCTTCGTCGGCCACGAGTTCATCGACGGGAGCGTCGACGGCCGCAGCGGCTCGTTCGTCCTGGAGCAGCGGGGTTCCTTCGGCGCCGACGGCACCATCAGCTGCACCCTGACCGTCCACCCCGGCTCGGGCTCGGGCGAGTTGGCGGGACTCACCGGCACCGGCTCGTTCACCACGCGGCACGGCGCGTCCGCCGTGCCCTACACCTTCACGTACGACATCGGCTGAGCTCAGCCGATGTCCGGGATGCGCCAGTCGATCGGCTCGTGCCCCTGCGCCGCCACCGCCTCGTCGATCTGGGTGAAGGGGTGCGAGCCGAAGAACTTCTTCGCGGAGAGCGGCGAGGGGTGCGCGCCCTTCACCACGACGTGCCGCTCCTCGTCGATGAGCGGGAGCTTCTTCTGGGCGTAGTTGCCCCACAGGACGAAGACGGCCGGGTCGGGGCGGTCGGCGACCGCGCGGATCACGGCGTCCGTGAACTTCTCCCAGCCCTTGCCCTTGTGGGAGTTGGCCTCCCCGGCGCGGACCGTGAGCACCGCGTTCAGGAGCAGGACGCCCTGCTGGGCCCACGACATCAGATAGCCGTTGTCCGGCACCGGGTGGCCGAGCTCTTCCTTCATCTCCTTGTAGATGTTCCGCAGCGAGGGCGGGGTCTTCACGCCGGGCCGCACGGAGAAGCAGAGGCCGTGCCCCTGTCCCTCGCCGTGGTACGGATCCTGGCCGAGGACGAGCACCTTGACCCGGTCGTACGGCGTGGCGTCCAGGGCGGCGAAGACCTCGTCGCGCGGAGGGTAGACGGGACCCTTCTCCCGCTCTTCCTCGACGAACTCGGTGAGCTCCTTGAAGTAGGGCTTCTGCAGCTCCTCGCCGAGGACTCCGCGCCAGGACGCGGGCAGCATGGCGATGTCGGTCACGTCAACAACCTCCGGTGTGCGGTCACTTCTCACCACAGAACCTACCGGCGACCACTGACAATCGATCCGTTCCCCCTGCTGCCCGCACCGCGCTACCAGTTGATCCAGCGCTTACCAGCTGGTCTTGCGCTGCAGCTCCCACATCATCATGATCGCCGAGGGGTCGAGGGCGCGTTCGCCGCCCGCGATCTCCTCGCTCGCCATGATGTATTGCTTGCCCTGCCACAGCGGCAGCAGCCGCGCGTCGTCGACGAGGATCTGCTGCGCCCGCTCGAAGTCGTCGGCCACGGCACCGCGGTCGGCCTCACGGCGTGAGTGCGGCAGGACCTCGTCGGTGATCTCCGGCACCGGATAAGGCGTGTTGAGCGCGTTCTTCTCGCCGACGAACGGCGCGATGAAGTTCTCCGCGTCGGGGAAGTCGGGGAACCAGCCGCGGCCGAAGACCGGGTACTCGCCCTTCTTGGTGCCCGCGTCGAACTCCGTCCAGGGACGGCTCTTGAGCGTGATCTTGAACAGGCCCGACGCCTCGAGCTGCCGCTTGATCTCGGCGAACTCGGGTGCCGTGGCCGAGCCGTAGCGGTCGGTCGTGTACCAGAGCGTGAGCGGCACCGGCGCGGTGATGCCCGCCTTCTGCAGGATCTGCTTCGCCTTGTCCGTGCTGGGGTCCCCGTAGTCGTCGAAGAAGCCCGTGCCGTGCCCGGTCAGACCCTGGGGGACCATCGAGTACAGCGGTTCGACGGTGTCCTGGTAGATCTTGTGGGCGATCGCCCCGCGGTCGATGACCTGGGCGAAGGCCTGGCGGACCGGCTTCTTCCTGGCCCAGCGGTCATCCGGGTTGAAGACCAGGTAGCGGATCTCGGTGCCCGCGCCCTCGACCAGCTGGATGCCCTCGCGCCGGTGCTTGCCCTGCATCTCGACGATGTCCTTGGACGCGAGGCCACGGAAGGTCACGTCGATCTGCTTGTTCTTGAGGGCGGACACCATGGCGGTCGACTTCTTGAAGTAGCGGATCGTGACGGCGTCGTTCTTCCGGTCCGCCGAGCCGTCGTAGTAGTCGTTCTTGACCAGCTCCGCGCGCTCTCCGGGCTTGTACGACTCCAGGGCGTACGGACCCGATCCGGCGATGTCGTTGCCCTCACGGAGCTTGTCGGCCGGGTACTCCATGGGGTCGACGATCGACATGGCCGGCGTCGAGAGCACGAACGGGAAGGTGGCGTCCGACTTCTTGAGCCGGAACGTGATCGTCCGGTCACCCTTCGTCTCGACCTTGTCGAGCGACCCGAGCAGACCCACGGGCCCGCCCTTCACGTCGATGCGCCGCATCCGGTCGAAGGTGTACTTGACGGCCTTCGCGTCGAGCTCGTGACCGTCGGAGAACTTCAGGCCCTCGCGCAGTTCGCAGGTGTAGACCGTGTTGGACGCGTCGGCGAACTTGCAGGACTCGGCCGCGTCCGGCTCGGGCTCCGCGGCCCCGCTCGGGAAGCTCAGCAGCGTCTGGAAGACGTTCCGGTACAGCTCCCAGGAGCTGTCCCAGGCGGCCGCCGGGTCGAGGGTGCTGGGGGCACTCATGGTGCCGACGGTGATCTGCTGCTCCTCGTCCTCACCGTCGGACGAGATGACCCCGCACCCGGCGAGCAGGGATATCGACAGCAGCCCCGCGGCCGGCCGCAGGCCCCGGCGGGACAGTCCGGCCAGGCCTCGAAGACCGGCCGCCGCCACCGGACGAACTTCACTGAACACGCGCACGCTCCTCGATCGGCCATGCCATGGGTCGGGAGACAATATCGCAATGCCCCGCCGGGCCAACTTGCGGCGCCGACGGGGCACTTGATGCACATGTACGTCCCTTTAAGCCTCGTACATCGCGGTTGCGACGGTTTCGTCAGCCGACGCCCGCATTGAGGAAGATGCCGCCATCGACCACGAGTGTCTGCCCCGTGATCCAGTCGGACTGGCTCGAGGTGAGGAACGCGGCGGCGCCCCCGATGTCCTCGGGCACACCGAGCCGCCCCAGCGGGTACGCGGCGGCGGCCTCCTCCTCGCGGCCCTCGTAGAGCGCCTGGGCGAACTTGGTCTTGACCACGGCGGGCGCGATCGAGTTGACCCGGACCTTGGGCGCGAACTCGTGCGCCAGCTGCAGGGTGAGGTTGACCATGGCGGCCTTGCTCATGCCGTACGCGCCGATGAACGGCGAGGCGGAGACGCCGGCGACGGAGGCGATGTTGACGATCGCGCCGCCGTTCTCGCTCTGCCACGCCTTCCAGGTCTGCTGGGCGAAGCCGAGCGCCGAGATCACATTGGTCTCGAACACCTTGCGCGCCACATTGAGGTCGAGCTCGGCGATCGGGCCGAACACCGGGTTCGTACCGGCGTTGTTGACCAGGAAGTCGACGCGTCCGAAGGCCTCCATGGCACGCTCGACGGCGACCGCCTGGTGGGCCTCGTCGTGAGCCTTGCCCGCGACGCCGATCACCCGGTCGGCGCCGAGCTTCTCGACGGCCTCCTTGAGGGCGTCCTCGTTGCGTCCGGTGATGCAGACGCGGTCACCGCGGGCGACGAGCGCCTCGGCGATGCCGTACCCGATGCCGCGGCTCGCGCCCGTGACGAGCGCGGCCCTTCCACTGTCCTGCACAGTCATCTCCGCATCCCTCCGGGCTAGTTGAGCGGGCCGCCGGCCACGTACATGACCTGGCCGGAGACGAAGCCCGCGGCGTCCCCGGTGAAGAAGGCGATGGCGTTGGCGATGTCCTCGGGGTGGCCCACGCGCTGCACCGGGATCTGCGTGGCGGCCGCGGCCTGGAAGTCCTCGAAGCCCATGCCGACGCGGTCGGCGGTGGCCTTGGTCATCTCGGTGACGATGAAGCCGGGGGCGACCGAGTTGGCGGTGACGCCGAACTTGCCGAGCTCCTTGGCGAGGCTCTTGGTGAAGCCCTGCAGACCGGCCTTGGCCGCCGCGTAGTTGGCCTGGCCGCGGTTGCCGAGGGCGGAGGACGAGGAGAGGTTCACGATCCGGCCGAACTTGGCGTCCACCATGTGCTTCTGGATCGCGCGGGACATCAGGAACGCGCCGCGCAGGTGCACGTTCATGACCATGTCCCAGTCGCTCGCGCTCATCTTGAAGAGGAGGTTGTCGCGCAGCACGCCGGCGTTGTTGACGAGGATCGTCGGGGCGCCGAGCTCCTGGGCGACGCGCTCGACGGCGGCCTCGACCTGGGCCTCGTCGGACACGTCGCAGCCGACCGCGATCGCCTTGCCACCGGCGTCGGTGATCTTCGCGACGGTGTCCTTGCACGCGGCCTCGTCGAGGTCGATCACCGCGACGGCGCGGCCCTCGGCGGCCAGGCGCACGGCGGTGGCCGCGCCGATGCCTCGCGCTGCTCCGGTCACGACCGCGACGCGCTGCTCAGTGGTGGACATGCTGGTTCTCCTCGCCCTTGGACGGTACAGATGCGGCTCTACGGTACGCCCCGGTGGTGAGCGACCGCTTAGTACCTTCAGCTGAACGAGACGCTAGAAGCCCTGGCACCCGGTGTCAACGGCACGCAGGGGCCTGTGATTCTTTACCTCACGAGATCACCTCACGAGCAGGTCGAGCAGTCGGTCGAGCTCCGCGGCGGGATCCGCGGTCAGTCCCGTATGCACCGGCCCCGGCTGGACGATCGTCGAGCGCGGCGCGATCAGCCACCGGAAACGCCGCCCGGCATCGTCCCGCTCGGCCTGCCCCGCGCCTTCGCCGCCCGCGCAGATCCGCTCCACGGCACCAAGCGCGGCCCGTACGCCGCCCACGTCGGCCTTGGGGTCGAGCGCCCGCAGCTTCTCCTCGTCGAGATGCGTACGGGCGGCCACGAAGGACTTGGCGCGGCAGTAGACCACGACCCCCGCGTTGAACTGCTCGCCCCGCTCCACCCGCGGCACGACCCGCACCAGGGCGTACTCGAAGACGTCCCGCTCGATCGACGGCTGCTCAGACGATGCGGTCACTGGGTGGCGCCCTTCCGCTGCGGCTCGGGCAGCTGGATCCGTTCATGAATGGTCTTGGCACGCGGCAGCAGCGCCGCCACGTAGGCGCGGCGCACGGCGTCGGGGTCCTCGAAGCCGGGCTCGTCCACCAGCCACTCGTCGGGTACGTCGGCCGCCGCGGAGGCGAGGAGTTCCTCGGTGACCAGCGGCGCGAGCTCGGCGGCGGCCGCGGCGACATCGGGCCGGAAGGGGGCCAGGGCGTGGTCGGAGGCGTCGTACGGCTTGGCCGCGGCGGTCTCGGCGGTGCGCCAGTTGTGGTGCCAGATCATGCTCGCGCCGTGGTCGATGAGCCACAGGTCGCCGTGCCAGAGCAGCATGTTCGGGTTGCGCCAGGAGCGGTCGACGTTGTTGACGAGCGCGTCGAACCACACGACGCGGCCGGCCTCGGCCGGGTCGATGGGGTACGCGAGCGGATCGAAGCCGAGCGCGCCCGAGAGGAAGTCCATGCCCAGGTTCAGGCCACCGCTCGCCTTGAGCAGCGCCTGCACCTGCTGGTCCGGTTCGCCCAGGCCGAGCACGGGGTCGAGCCGGATCCCGGTCGGACGCGGCACCCGCAGGCCGAGGGCGCGCGCCAGCTGCCCGCAGATCACCTCGGCGACGAGCGTCTTGCGGCCTTGTCCGGCGCCGGTGAACTTCATGACGTACGCGGCGTACGTTCCCTGGTCGTCGACCGCCTCGACGAGACCGGGGAGCGAGCCGCCCTCACGCAGGGGCGTGACGTAGCGGGTCGCTGTGACTTCGGTGAGCATTTTCCCAGGTTATCCGGGGGCCCTTGTCACCCGATTAACGCAGCCAGGTCACCACACAGAGTGCTGAATCGTGATTTATCTGATTAGGGTGATCACGGATCGTGAGCAGCATCGGAAGGGGCCAGCATGCCGGTGAACGTCACCTACCCGGGCGTCTACGTCGACGAGGTCAAGAGTTCCGTCAAGACGATCACAGGCGTACCCACCGCCGTGGCCGCCTTCGTCGGTTACGCGCCCCGCGGCCCAGCCGACCGGCCTGTACACATCACCGGCTGGGCCGACTACCAGGCCATCTTCGGCGGCTTGCGGGCGAACTGCCCACTGAGCTACGCGGTTTACCAGTTCTATCTCAACGGGGGCAGTGAGGCCGAGATCGTCAGGGTGGTGAAGGACGACAAGACCGTCCGCCTGCCCCTCGGCAAGAGCGCCACCCGACCCGCGAAGGAGCCCTCCGCCGGCAGCGCGAAGGAGCCCTCCGCCGGCAGCGCGAAGGAGTCACCCGCCGGCACCGGGGAGGACGAATCCTCCGGCGAGGGCAAGAGCAAGGAGTCCGGCGGCGACGCCAAACGGCCCTCGGCCTCCGGATCATCGGGGACGGCTTCCGCCAACGGCCCGGCCTTGCTGGCCGCCTCTCCTGGGCGGTGGGCACTCAGCCTTCGCGCCCGTGTCGACTACGACACCCTCGAGGGGGAGATCCCGGACCGGCAGCGGAAGCTGTTCAACCTGACGGTCCGTGACCTGGAGACGGGTGCGGAGGAGCGCTACCTCAACGTCAGTGTGGAGCAGGACAGTCCGCGCAACCTCGCGAACCTGCTGGCGACCTCGTTGCTCGTGCGTGCCGACCCGGATTCTCCCCTTCAGACGCTGCCGACGCAGAATTCGGATCCGGGCCCCAAAGACGACCCGGACCCCTTCAAAGCCCCGCCCGAAGCCGGAAACCCACCGATCTGCTATACCCCTGCCGAGACCGGGGGCGGCCGGGGGGACGCGGACGAACGGCCCCGGGAGCTGACGCCGTACCTGGGCGACCCAGCGGTCAAGACCGGCCTCCACCAGCTGCTGAAGACGGACATCTTCAACATCCTGTGCCTGCCCGACGCCGACTGGCTCGACGAGCAGGCCGAGGGGGGCGTGAGGGCCCTGCTCGTCGCGGCGCTGCAGCTGTGCGTCGCGCGGCGGGCCATTCTGCTGGTCGACCCACCCGCAAAATGGACCGGCGGGGCGTCGGGCAGCGGCTCCAGCGCCATTGCCGTGGGCACCGTCCTGGAAAACATCAAGGACGTGGAGCTGGGTGAATCCGCCAAGAACGCCGCGGTCTACTACCCCCGTGTTCTCGCACCCGACCCGCTGAGCGGTGCCCTGAGGCACTTCCCGCCCAGCGGGGTGATGGCCGGCGTGCTCGCCCGGACCGACGTCCAGCGCGGGGTCTGGAAGGCACCGGCCGGTACGGATGCCTCGCTGAGCGGCGTCAGTGAGCTCGAAGTGCCGCTGACGGACCTGGAGATCGGGCGGCTCAACCCGGTCGGCGTCAACTGCCTGCGGCGACTGCCCGCAGCCGGTCCCGTCGCCTGGGGTGCGCGCACGCTGCGCGGCGCCGACCGGCTCGCCGACGAATGGAAGTACCTCCCGGTGCGCCGGCTGGCGCTCTTCATCGAGGAAAGTCTGTTCCGGGGCACGCACTGGGTGGTGTTCGAGCCGAACGACGAGCCGCTGTGGGCCTCGATCCGGCTGAACATCGGCGCCTTCATGAACTCCCTCTTCCGGGCGGGTGCGTTCCAGGGCCAGACGCCCCAGGACGCCTATCTCGTGAAGTGCGACAAGGACACCAACCCGCAGAACGACATCGATCGCGGCATCGTGAACATCCAGGTGGGCTTCGCCCCGCTCAAGCCCGCGGAGTTCGTGATCGTGCACATCCAACAGCTCGCCGGCCAGATCCAGGTCTAGGTCGAGATCCAGCTCCAGGAGGACGACCGATGCCCGAAGTCAAGCGCCGGGACCCGTTCAAGAACTTCCGGTTCCGGGTGAAGTTCAGCGGGGAGACCGACTACATCGCGGGAATCAGCAAGGTCAGCGGGCTGAAGCGCACCACCGAGGTCATTCGGCATCGCGACGGCGGAGACCCCGGCACCAGCCGGAAACTTCCCGGCCGGACGGAATACGAGGCCATCACCTTCGAACGCGGCTGCACCGTCGACACCGCCTTCGAGGAATGGGCCAACCGCGTCTGGAGCCTCAAGAACTCGGCGGGCGGGCTGGAGACTTCACTGAAGGACTTCCGGCGCGACCTCATCGTCGACGTCTTCGACGAGGGCGGGCAGCAGGTGTTGTCCTACTCCGTCCACGACTGCTGGGTCTCCGAGTATCAGGGACTGCCCGAACTCGACGCCGGATCCAACGGCGTGGCCTTCGAGCACATCAAGGTGGAGCACCACGGCTGGGTACGGGAGCACACCAACCCGCCGCAGGAACCGCAGTTCACCGACACCGCGGGGTGAGCGGCGTGCCGCGGCAGCTGACCGAGGCGAACGTCCTCGACGTGTGGGAGAACGGGCTCGCCGGGCCACCGGCGGCTCGCTCCCTCCTGTTCGCCTCGATGGCGGCACCGAGCGGGAGGAACGTCGCGGACTTGCCCCTGAGTGCGCTCAACTCCCTTCTGCTCGAGCTGCGTCGCGGTGCGTTCGGCGACGCGCTGCCGTGCACGGCGGACTGCCCGGAATGCGGCGAGAGTCTCGATGTCACCGTGGCGGCAGGCGAGTTGCTGCCTCCCGGGGGTGGCGCCGCCGTGGCCGCCACGGCGACTGTGAATTCGTACGGCAGGACGGTCACGTATCGCGCGCTGACCGGCCGGGACGTCCGCTCCGTCGATCCCGCCATGCCCCGCGCCCGCCAGACCCTGCTGCGTCGCTGCGTCCTGCGCGTCGACCCACCGGCCGACGACCTGCCGGACGAGGTCCTCGAGGACGTCGCTCGGCGGCTCGCCGATGTCGACCCCGGGGCCGATGCCGTCGTCTCCTTGAACTGCCCGCAGTGCGAACACAGTTGGGATGCCGCCCTCGACCTCGCCGAACACCTGTGGACCGACGTGTCCGGGTACGCGCGCCGCCTGCTGCACGAAGTGCACGCCCTCGCCCGGGCCTATGGCTGGACGGAGGCCGACGTGCTCGCGATCAGCCCGACGCGGCGGAGTTTCTATCTGGAGGCGAGCACCGGATGAACGACTTCGTGGACCGTCTCCTCAGGGCACCGGGGCCGAGGTTGAGGCCGCTCGCACCGAACGCGTTCGACCCGGGCGCTCCGCGGTTGCCGGGATCTGATCAGGGGTCATCGGTGTACGTCCCTGGGGTCGAGGGGGAGGAGGAGGCGCCGGTGCCTCCGTCCGGGGAAGGCGCGGTAGAGACGGTGAAGGAGCTGGAGACGGCAGTTGGGGGGCTCTCGTACGAGGCGGCTCCGTGCGAGGGGATGGGCGTAGCCGGGGGCGAGGAGGCGGATCTCAGTGCGGCCGGTGGGGCCAGTGAGGCAGGTGCTGTCTCTTATACACCTCT
>NZ_SRIC01000265.1 GCF_004684775.1 Streptomyces sp. MZ04 | reverse complement strand
AGCAGCCGCATCAGGTCAGACTGGGACAAGGCCATCGCGTCCTCCTCGGTTGAACTGGCCGTTCACCAAAGAGACTTGCGCGATGGCCTGCCTCTGCTCAGGGAGCAGTCACCGACAGCGGATGCACGCCCCGAGCAGACCCCCGCGCGTTCCAGAACCCAGACCGGCTACACCACTCGGCGGGACACCATCGACCACGATCGCCGTCCGATCCTGACCCCGTCTGACTTGGTGCGTATTGCGGTCTCTCCGAACCGTGTTCGACCGATCTCAGGCTCTGGGGCTCCTCGGCTCTCTGCCCGCGAGCCGAGGCCGAGGCTGCACGGGCAGGACGCGAAGGACGGAGTCGGGCGAGATCCGTTGCTCGCGAAGCTGTCTGCTCTCGCTCTCTGACACATGGAGCGCTGCGAACAGGGCTTCGACATCGGCCCGTAGCTGCTTGATCTCTTCCGCGTCTGTCGCTCGAAGCTCCTTGAGCTGGACGATCTGCTTGCGGAGCCGCAATTCCCGGTCGGGGGTGCCTCCTCGAGTGCGGACCCTCGCGTAGAAGTCGTTCTTCAGGTCGAGGTGCCGTTGCGTGAGGGCGTTGCGGGGCACTCCGGCTTCCGCGGCCAGGGCGACGATGGGCGGGGCTCCGGTGAGCCCGGCGATCGCACGCCTTCCTGATGTGCAGTCACCACCCGGGTCTTGGATACCCACTACGTACGCCAACCTGGCACAGAACCACCCCTGTTGCATCAGCTTCAACACGCTGATGCAACAGGGAAGGTGCGCCACTTCGCGCACCACCCCAATGCCGTGTGTCACCGCACCGCAAATGGCGAATCCAGCGCCGACCACCTCTTCATCAAGCGCGGCGTGGAGCGACTCCTCAAGCGGCAGGGTGTACGAGGCAAGGTGAGCACCCGGGATCTCGGCACTGGTCCGGGCGATGCCGTGGATCTCTTCGTTCCTGCTACGCGACGCCGAGTGCGGTTTCAGGTGGGTGCCCTCGACTATTTCGCCTAGCGCCACACCGACGACGAGTTCGCCGAAGACGCCGATGGGGTGGACTGGGTCTTCGCACAGAACGGACCGCTGACTCACGAGTTGCTGTGTCGTCAGGGACTCTCGCTCCGGGTCCGGCTCGCCACACTTGGCGGGTGTCGACGGTCAAGTAATTCCCCACGTTCGGCAGCTTGCGCGTCACGTAATTCCCCAGGCGAAGACGTTGTCGAGCAACGGAGACCGTCAATGTGTCCGAGGGGCTAGCAGGCGTCGAAGTGCCGTCGGAGTACGGCCCAGGTACTGGCGCATGGTCCTGCACAGGTGTGCCTGGTCGGCGAAGCCGAGGTCTGCGGCGAGGGCGCCGAGGCTGGTCTCGCCCTCCTCCAGGCGGTCCAGGGCCCGGCCGATGCGGATGCGATTGCGGTAGCGGGTCACCGACACCCCCAGTTCGCGGGTGAAGGACCGGCTCAAGCGGTACGGCGAGACCCCGAGCAGCTCTGCGAGCGGAAGCAGTCCGTCCGAGGCCGGGTGGCCATCGCTGATCGCCTGGCGGGCTGCCGCGACGAGAGCCGCTTCGGTTCTGGGAGCTTGTGCGCCGAGCGGTGTGGGCCCGGAGACGACTTGGCCGATGGTGGTGGCGAGCAGGCCGAGCAGCTCTTCCGTCAGTGCGTAGTCGATGTCCCCGGTCCGGGCGGTCGCGAGGAGCCGGCGATGGGTGAGGTCGAGGCGGGCGTCGACGTACACGCTCTGTGTGGTCAGGCACGTGACATCGCCGGCCATGGCCTGCCACAGCGACGGCGTGAGGCTGATCGATGTGCAGTCGTCGCCCCCGGCGGGATGGGCGAAGTGCTCTTCCTCGCCCGGCTCGCCGACGTAGGCCATCGTCGGGTCGATATCGGCGTGGGTTCCGGCTGTGCGTCTGCGGAACCGGCCACGGCGCACGAGCACCACCCGGTAGTCGTCGCGTACTTCGGCCTCCGACCAGCGTGCGTGGTCGTCCTGGCATGTCACAGCGGTGATGCTGAAGTCGGGCCGGGTGGCGAGAGCGGTGGTTGAGAGCACCCTTGAACGCTACGCCGGGGGTCTGACAGTCACCGGCGCAAGGATGTTCAAGACGGGACTGTCGGCGGCGAGCAGGCTGGTCGATGTGATCCCGGCCCGGCCGGCCGGCCCCGTGCACCGGGTTGCGTCATCGGCACGGCGGGGCCACCTCACATCTCACCAGTACCGATATGAAGGAGTCATCGGCATGCCCGCACTCGCGGAGTTCACCGCCGTCATCATCGACTGCGCCGATCCGGCGATGCTCGCCGAGTTCTACAAGAAGGCCACCGGCTGGGAGATCACCTGCAGCGACCAGGACTCCGCCTACCTGGGCAACGGCGGTCCGATGCAGATCGCCTTCCAGCGTATCGAGGGCTACCGGGCGCCGGGCTGGCCCGACGCCCGCAAGCACGCGCACTTCGACCTCACGGTCACCGATCTGGAGAGCGCCGCCAAGGAACTGCTCGCCCTTGGGGCAGCGAGGCCCGAGTTCCAGCCCGGCCAGGGCGAATGGGTGGTGCTCACTGATCGCGAGGGGCACCCCTTCTGCCTCACCACCGGCAACTGACTACCCGCCAGACAGGAGAGACACAGTGGCTCACATACACAAGGAATTCTTGATCGACAGCGCCCCCGACCAGGTCTGGGCGGCAGTCCGCGACGTCAGCGAGGTGCACCGGCGCCTGGCACCTGGCGTGGTCACGGACACACAGCTGGAGGCGGATACCAGGGTCGTGACCTTCGCGAACGGCGTCGTGGTGCACGAGCTCCTCGTCGACATCGACGACGAAGCCCGCCGGGTCGCTTATGCGGTGGTCGGCGGCTCACTGGCCCCCAAGCACCACCACGCGTCCATGCAGGTCTTCGCCGACGGCAAGGACCGCAGTCGGTTCGTCTGGATCATCGATGTGACGCCGGATGACGTCGCGGGCCCCATCGCCGAGATGGTCGACCAGGGAGCGAGCGTGATCAAGCAGACGCTGGAGACCCCGGCAACGCCGGACAGCTGACCAGTCGCCCGGGAACTGCGTCGCGGCTCCGGCAGGGGCCTGGCCCCGACGGAGCCGCGTCCGGAATCCCCATGGGGAAACTCGTGAACTTCTCCCTGGGGTATATCACGACCGTTCACATCGTCATCGAACCCGCTGCCTGACTCCACCAAACGCCGCCGCCATCCCGCGGACCGCACCAGCTGTCGGCGGGACGACAGCGCACGCCCTCCGGAGCTCTCATGTTCGGATCAGACTGGTACGGCAAGTGCGAATCGGCCGGCAGCCGCTACCGCGTCGCGGACGGAGCCGAGGGGCGATGCCCGGACTGCCACATCGACCAACCGGCTAACGTCGACCGTCCACAAGTGCTGGTGGCGCCTCGCGCGGCGGTGTGAAGCTGACGGCCGAGCGCATACGCGAACGTGGCCGTGTACCTGGACAACCCGCAGGCACACGGCCACAGGCTTACGACTCCATGGTGTCCGGGACTTGGCCCTCGGAGCGATCGGCAAGGAGGTCCAGGAGCCGGTGCCCGTACAGGCCCCACCGGAACATGTCGGTCTTGTCGATCAGCTGCACATCAAGCCGCATAGCCAGGGACCGAGCCGGCTTCGTGAACTTGCCCGGGGTGACCACGAGAGCCATCTCCGCATTGTGTAGTTCTTTCGTCCCATTGACCTGCTGGATGACCCCCGAGCCGATCGTGGTGCGGATATCGCTTACGTGCTTGCACTGCACGATCATGCGACGGCCGTCACCGGGGAGCCGGACGATCACATCGGCCGCGAGGTCACCGGCCCCACCGTGCCAGCGTTCGACGGCGAAGCCGTCGAAGTGCAGCAACTGGGCTATGTAGTGTTCGAACTCCCGGTGATGCATATCGAAGAGCTCCTGAAAGCGGGGCAGCAGTGCCAGCTGATGCCGATAGTTGTCTCCCTTCTGGATCTCTTCCACTCGTGCCGTCCAGGCGTTCGCCTCCTCCACCAGTGCGTCCATCTCACCGAAGAGCTCCTGGCTGAGCACCTCTTCGGCACGCTCGACGAATTGCTGGCCGCGTGGGGCCACCGTGACCAACTCCTCGAAGTAGCGGACCGACGCCTCCTCCCTTGCGTTGAGCAGGACCCGACGCGCCGCAGCGTCCAGCAGCCGGTCCGCATAAGCGGCGTTCACCCGCATCGTCTTCACCGTCTGGCGCCGTCGCTCAAGTTCCCGCAAGCCACCCACCATGGCACAGATCACGCCACTCGACCCTCAACCACGTTGCGCCTGCAACTCTCCATGGGAGAGGATGTTCGATACGCTACGTGGCGTGAGTGACGCATGTGGTTTCTGTGATGAGGAACTGCCGCCGCGTACAACACAATTCGGGGTGGGGTCATGAAGTTCGACATGGGAGACACGACTCTCGCGGTGCTGGGGAAGAACACCGTGGGGTCCAGTGACGATCTCGGGACGCTGATCAGCTTGCTGGTCCAGGCGGCGGAGCCGCTGGAGGGCAAGTTCAACGGGGCGGGCAAGGCGACCTTCGACTCGTTCAAGCTGCGCGCGGATGAGATCACTTCGGATCTGAACGGGGCGCTGTCCTCGATCCTGGGCGGCCAGGCGGGCATGGACACCGCGTTCGGCTCCGGCGACCAGGAACAGTCGGACAACGCCCACCAGAACATGGGCGCGGCCAACTTCGACGGCGCACGCTTCTCCGGCTGAGCGCCTCACCACACCCAACTTTCGTACGCAGGGGGAACTTCGCCATGGCTGGAACCCAGGACCGCCGCTCCTACGACACCGGCGCCTCGTCCGACGTGCAGGGCGGCCTGCAGATCATCATCGGCCAGCTGGAGCGGGTGCTCGGCGACCGCGACCGCGCGGTGAAGGCCGCTATGGCCGACTACCAGGCCGACGGTGTGTCAGACGACTACCACGGCAAGGAAGTCCGCTGGAACAAGGCGGCCAACGAGGTGCGGGAGATCATCCGCCTCGTGCGCACCACGCTGGAGCAGAACGACGGCACCGCGCAGTCGACGCTGGCCCGGGCGCGGGCCGCGGTCGACAACATCGGCTGACAGGCCGACAGCGTCTGGCAGCTGGGCTGAATTACGGGGATCAGTAGGGGGTTTGGGATGCCTGCGTGGGACATTTCGCCGTCCGGGGTGGATTCGGTGACGTCGTTGGTGGGGCTCGCGATGGACGACGTGGCCAAGGACGTCAAGGCGTACGGGACCGACGCCAAGAGTGCGGCCGCCTCGGCCGGCACGATCAGCTCGGGGTACTGCGGGGATGTGCCCGTCGGTCCGATCGGCGTGGCACTGGCGCTGTTCGTGGACAAGACCGCAGGTGATGTGCTCTTCCTCGGTGCACGGGCCACGAAGTCGGTGAACGGCGCGATCGAGGCGACCAACCACTACATCAACGGGGACCTGGAGCAGGCCGAGACCGCGCAGCGCAATGCGGAGAAGGCCCCTGACATGAAGGCTGTTCTCGCCGACGCCCGCAAGAAGGGCGCCGACAAGTGAAGATGATCGAGCCGGCGGGCATACCGCAGTTCATCGGCGACTTCGAGCAACTGGACAAGGACGTCTCCGCGCTGCGCAGCGACGCCATCGGGATCCGCAACGGCGGGGCCGACGTCCACTCCCGCTTCCAGATGCTCGGGGCGTACTACACCGCGCCGGAGGCCGACGACCTGTTCGCCACCACCCAGCCGGTGATGGACAGGGCCGACACCTTCGCCGCCGATCTGGAGACGGTGGCCAACGCCCTGGACACCTTCTCCAGCGAGGCGCGCCCGCTGGCCAAGCGCCTTCAGACGCTGGAGGCCGATGCCAGGAAGTTCGTCGCCAGCGTCGAGGGCGACGACGACTGGCACTACGACGAGGACAAGACCGACCGTAACAACGAGCTCGTGGACGATGTCGCCGTCACCAAGACCGCCTTCGAGGCGGCCGAGCGCAGAGCCGCCACCAAGATCTCGGCAATCGTGAACGGCCCGAAGTTCATCGAGGACGACGGCAGTCACAAGGCGACGAAGAAGACCGTGATGTACGGCTACGACGCCGACGTCCTCAAGCAGGCCAAGGAGCTGCCCTGGGGCAGCCACGTCAGCGAGTCCATCCACGTGTGGGAGATCCACCGGCACGTCAAGCACTACGTGTGGGACGGCTTCATCGTCGGTGGTGGCGGTGCCACCCTCGAGGGCCTGGGCCACCTGGTCGGCATCGGGGGCTCGGCCAAGGACGCCTGGAGTGGTCTCGCCGATGTCGTCAGCGGCATCGGCCAGTACACGATGACTCCCGTCGACTGGGCCCTGGACCACACGATCGGTCCGGACGAGGAGAGCGCCACGGAGAAGCGGCAGAAGACGGCCGCCCGCGAGTTCGCCAAGGCCATGGTCGCCTGGGACCAGTGGGAAGAGCACCCCGTCCAGGCAGCGGGGACCGCCACCTTCAACATCCTCACACTGGGTGCCGGTCCCCTGGGAGCTGTCGCCAAGGGCGGCAAGGGCGGGGCGGCGGCCAAGGCCGCCGGAGTGGGGGCGAAGATCGGCACCTACGCAGACCCGCTTTCCGCCGGGCTCACGGTGGGCGGCAAGGCCTTCAGCAAGCTGCCCAGCGTCGCCGACCTCACCGCTCGCGTCCGCACCGGCACCAACTCCACGCCCGAGTTGCGGCGCGTACACAGCGACCTCGAGTTCGACGGCTCCAGGGTTCGCATCGAGGACGGCAAGTTCATCCGGGTCGACGCAGAGGGCAATCCGATCAATGACACGGCACCGGTCGAGAAGGCCGCCGACGAGCGGGCAGCTCCCGAAGGAACATCGCCCCAGCGGGAACCCGCGATGGCCAACTCCGGGGCGCGGGGGCCCGAAGCCCATGCCCACGCAGGCGGAAATCTTCCCCCGCAGGCCAGCCACGGGAATCCAACTGGCGGTAGCAGCGCAGACGCACCGATCGGCCCAGGAGGAGGAGCCAACCGAGCTGGAGGCACGGGCACCGTCGGCTCCGGGACGTCTAAGCCGCCCTCCGGAGCAGCGGGCAACGGGCATGTCGGCGCCGGTTCCGACGGTCATGGGGGAGGCGCTGGCGAGCCCCGAAAGCTGACCGCTGAAGAGCTGAAAGAGATCCGGGACGAGCATGTCAGATTGGCCAATGAAAACCCCGAGTGGCGCGATAAATACTACCGCCAGAATGACTATCAGCGGAAAAACGCCTATGCAAAATACAAAGGCCACTTCCTGACCGAACTGAAGATGGACGCGGACGGCAACTTCATTGCCAAGCACGACAGGCCGCGTGCCGCTCCAGAAACCCGGTTCAACCCGACTCCGTACGCGCCCGATTCAGCCCCACGCACTGTCCGAACTTACCTTGATGGAGTATCTAAAGTCCGCAGGCAAGGCATGGACCTCACTGCCGCAGAAAAGGCATACAAGAAGGACGCCTCCCCTGAGAATTTGGAATCAGTCAAGAAGGCCCGGGAAACTCTCGGCGATCACGTCAATAATAGCAAGTTGGGCGAAAAACTCGGGGAAGATGCAGCTAGATACCATGTAGTTCCGCAACGCTTTGAGAATCCTAAGTGGATTGAGCTCCCCAAGACTCCCAATGGCGCGGATGCGTTCGACCAGCTCTGGGAGATCAAGGACGACGGACTCGTCATCGCCGAGGCCAAGGGCCCCAAAGGTGATCTCGAGTGGCGCCAGGAACAGGTCATCCGGGATGGCGTAAAGGTATCAACGGGCAAGATGGTCAAACAGGGCACTCGTGAATACATCGAGACAATATGCGCCGAAATGTTGGATCGGGCAATTCGTTCCCCTAGGGACGGCGTATTGGCACTCAGGATTCTCGATGCCCTGGAGAACAAAAAACTGCACTACGTCATGGTCAAGGCCAACGAGAACACGGGCACGTACGCTGGGTCCGTGCTGGAACACCTCAAGATCTACTAGAGGAGAGTAAGTGGTCACGAGCATTGCTCGCCACGAGTACCCCACGGACAACGCGGCCGAAGGCGTGGCGGTGCTCAATGAGACCGTGGACTGGATCCTTGAGCGGCTCGAACGATCGGACGTCGCTCGCGCCCAGGCTCTGAGCACCATGGTGACCCTGGCGAAGTCGCACTGCGCATTGGACCCGATGGCCGGGAACATCGAGAGCTGGGAGGCTTGGGTCGCTGCCATGCAGACCGGCTCCGCGCTGTTTGCTGCGGCGACTGCGCCGAAAGACAGTGTGGACTGCCGCATCGCAGGAGAAACGAGAACCATCCCGGCGATCGGCCCGCAGTCCTACACTGACGCCGGGAATTGGGTCTCGTCCTTCTACCTGGCCCTCATCTGCCGAGAGCAGGAGCGTCTCAACCAGCTGGCCAGGGTGCCAATCCGGCTCCTCAGGGAGTCCGGGGCTGTATACGACGAGTACATCTACGCGTGGGTAGATGCCTTGCAGAGGTACTGGCTCGGCGAGCCTCAGGTGATGGAAAAGCTGGTGCAAGCATTCGACGGCACCAGTCCGCAGGTGGCTCAAGTGGCCGATAGTGAGACGATGCTGAAAATCCTGTACCCGCCGCTTGAGCTCTTCCACCGCTATTTGCTCAAGGAGCACGAGAAGTTCAATCAGGCGCTGGTCGACGCGCTCACATGGCACAAGGAGTACTGGACCGGCGACGAAGCCCGCATGATGAGCAGCGCAGGGCTTGTTGCTCTCGGTCCGCTTGCATTGGCCTGCCTCGCCCGTGAGGCAGGGTTCCCCATTGAAGTGGAATCCGACTATCTACCGAGGGCACTCCTGGAGCACGCCTGGGCCGGCGAGCTCGATACGTGATTCAGGGAACCAGCCGAATCCCGGTGGTTCACTCCATAACACACCCTGACAAAGCAACGGGACGGGACTCGGACACCAGTGTCAGCGCAGGATTACGACAGCCAGTTGCTGGAGTCGGTGTCGGTTCGGCGCCGACGGCTGCGGGATGCCCTGTTGTTCGGGGCCCAGCGGCAGCGGCGGACCATCGATGAGCGGTTGGGGAAGATGTTTGCCGGGGTGGTGATCGGGGCCGTGTTGTGTGCCGGGTGTGTGGGGTGGTCGTTCATTTCGCATCGGCTTATCGGGAAGACCCCTTACAGCTCCTCCGTGCCCTCCACCTCCCCGTCTTCGCCGTCCATAACGCCGTCTTCTCGATGATAGGTTCGAACGCGTGATATCTGCGGGGCCGTTGAGCCGCACGAGCGGTACGAGTCGTACGGCCTTGAGCCGGGTCACCCTGGTCGGAGAGCGGCGGCGGGTGGACCTTGTTCTTCCCTCTCAGGAGCCCGTCGGGCTGCTGCTCCCTGAAGTGTTGCGGCTGCTCGGCGATCAGGCCGGGGCGCGGCCCATGCTCCGGCATCTCGTCACTGCCGACGGATCGGCGCTGGCCCACGACAGCACCCTGGAGTCCGCCGGGATAGCGGACGGTGCCGTGCTGCGGCTGGTACGGGCCGAGGATGCGCCCTCGGCGCCCGTCGTGCATGACGTCACCGATGAAGCCGCCGATGATCTGGATGTCAGGGCCTGGCGGTGGGGGTCCGCGGCCCGGCGGGTGGTTGCCGGTCTTGCCACCGTCCTCTGGGCGCTCGTCGCCGGGGTGTTGGCCCGCGGCGCATTCGCAGTGGAGGACGTGGGCAACGCCCTCGTGGGTGTTGCCGTTCTGGCCTGCGTCGCCGGGATCGTGCTGGGGCGCATGAAGCAGCGGGGGCTCTCTGCCACGTTGATCGTCACCGCCGGATCCCTGGGGGCGCTCGGGGCCTGGACGTTGGCCGATGCCCATGGCTGGTCCGGTGCCGTGCGGCTGGCGGGGGTGGCCCTGGCCGCAATGCTGGTGCTGCTCTTCCTTGGGTGGTTCTCCCCGCTGGGGCGGGGCGGGTTGATCGGGGCCGCGGCCATGCTCGGCTGCCTGGTTCTGTGGGAAGCGTCCGTCGCCCTGCAGGACGGTGCGCGGACGGCGACCGAGCAGGCTCGGATGGGTTCCCTGCTCGTCCTCGTCTCGGTGGTGGTGCTCGGGGTGTTGCCCCGGCTCGCGTTGATGGCCTCCGGGCTTTCGGGGCTCGATGACCGTCGTTCGGGCGGAGCGTCGGTGAGCCGGTATCGCGTGGGCACCGCGCTGAGCGCCACCCATCGTGGACTGGCCATCGCCACCGTCGTGCTGGCCGTCTCGGCGGCCGCCGCAGGGGTGATGGTGCTCAAGGCGCCGACCGTGTGGACCGTGCTCCTGGCCGTGGTCACCGCAGTGGTGCTCGCGCTGCGGGCGCGGGCCTTCCCGCTGGTCGCCGAGGTCGTCGCGTTGTTCGCGGCTGCCGCGGTCGTGGTCGTGGCGTTGGTCGGCGTCTGGCTGGAGCGGTCGGTCGGCGGTGGGCCGCTGGCCTTGCTGGCCGGGCTCGCGGTGGCTCCGCTGGTGGTGCTTGCGGTGCAGCCCGCCGAGCATGTGCGGGTGCGGCTTCGCCGCTTCGGTGACGTACTGGAGTCGGTCGGCGTGATCGCGCTGCTGCCGCTCGTCATCGGGGTGTTCGGTGTGTACGGGCGACTGCTCGACACCTTCGCGTAGGGGTGCGGCATGGCTCAGGAACAGGAAGACGACTGGCAGCGGAACGTGTTGAGGGATCTGGGCGCGGGCACCACCGGCCCTGCGGTCGAGCCGACCGCCATACTCCGCAGGGCGGAGAATGAGGCCCCCGTGGATCCACGGCCGGTTCCTCAGCCGACGGCTCCCGCCCGTCCCCTACGCAGCAGCGCCCGTGATCCCCGCCTTCCGCTGCCCACCCCGGAGTCCGTGCCGACCGTCGATCCGCGCCTGGCCCGCGCCCTGGGCTCCCCGCAGCACGGAGACTCCGCGGTCCGGCGCACCGGACGCTCGCTGCGCAAGCTCACCGCGTCGGCCGGCCAGGAGGTCGCCGAGCAGACCCGGCTGGCCCGTGAGGTGCAGCAGCCAGTCACCACGGGACGGGTCATCGCGGTGACCTCGATCCGGGGCGGGGTCGGCAAGTCCACCGTCTCCGCGCTCCTGGCACGGACGTTCAACCATTACCGGCACGACCCCGTCCTCGCCCTGGAGGCCGACGCCGCGCTCGGCACCCTGCCGG
>NZ_SRIC01000264.1 GCF_004684775.1 Streptomyces sp. MZ04 | reverse complement strand
CCCCCTCGACCCGCTGCTCGACGCGGTGCTCGGCGTCGGCACGGATCTCGAACTGCACGCCACGCTCCAGCACCTGGTGGCCGGCGCGGCCGAGCTGACCGGCGCCCGGTACGGCGCGCTCGGCGTCATCGACCCCGCGCACGGCAAGGTCACCGACCTGTTCACGACGGGCCTGACCGAGGCCGAACGGGACCGCATCGGCCGCCTCCCGGACGGCCACACGGGCCTCATCGGCGCGCTGATCACCGACCCCCGGCCGCTGCTCATCGACGACCTGACGGCCGACCCGCGCTCGTGCGGCGTACCGCCGGGGCATCCGGAGATGCACAGCTTCATCGGCGTACCGATCCACGTCCACGACGAGGCGTTCGGCAATCTCTATCTCACCGAGAAGCGCGGCGGCCCCTTCACGGAGGAGGACCTCCAGCTCCTGCGGGTCCTGGCCAGCCAGGCGGGCATCGCGATCGGCAACGCCCGCCTGTACGAGGCGGCCAGGCAGCGCGAGCGGTGGATCGACGGCGCGGCGGCGGTGACCACCGCCCTGCTGACCGGCGAGCCCGCGGCGGACGCGCTGATGACGGTGGCGGAACAGGCCAGGATCCTCGCGGACGCCACGGCGGCGGTCATCCTGCAGCCGACGGACCAGGGCGGCATGCGGATCGTCGCGGCGGCGACGGAGGACGACGCCCCCCGGACGGCGCCCGCCCGGTCCCTGCAGTCCCGCCAGAGCGACCTCATCGGCACCACCATCGAGCCCGGCAGCGCGGTCCTCGAACAACTGCTCGGCGGCGAGCCGGTGTTCATCGAGGACTCCGCGACCGACCCCCGGATGACCACCCACGTCCGCACCCGCTTCGGCCCCAGCATGATGCTGCCGCTGCAGGCGGGCGGCAGGCTCATCGGGACGCTCGCCCTGCCCCGCTCCCGCGGCGCCCGCGCGTACACCTCGGTGGAGCGGCTGCTCGCCACCCAGTTCGCCTCGCAGGCAGCCCTCGCGCTCGTCCTGGCGGACGCCCAGCAGAGCAGGCAGCGCCTGGCGGTGTTCGAGGACCGCGACCGCATCGCCCGAGACCTGCACGACCTCGTGGTCCAGCGGCTCTTCGCGACCGGCATGATGCTGGAGTCGACCCGGCGCAGGGCGGGCTCACCGAAGGTGGAGTCCACCCTCGACCAGGCGGTGGACGAACTGGAGTCGACCATCCAGGAAGTGCGTACGGCGATCTTCGCCCTCCAGCAGCCGCCCGCCGACGCCCCGACGACGTTCCGCGGCAAGGTGCTCCGCGAGGCGGCGGGCGCCTCCGCGGTGCTCGGTTTCCAGCCGTCGGTGCATTTCGCGGGACCGGTCGACACGAAGGTCACGGATCCGGTCGGCACCCAGCTCCTCGCGGCCCTGCGCCGCGCCCTGGCCGCCGCGTCCCAGCGCCAGGACTGCTCCCGCATCGACGTCGTCGTGGACGCCCGCGCCACCCTGCCCGACGGCAGAAGCGGCGTACGGCTCACGGTGCACGACGACGGGGCGACGGAGGACGGCGCCACGGGCACGACCCTGACCTGGCAGTCGCCGGTCTGATCAGAGATCGGCCTGGGCTGACGGGCGGCGTCGGAGGGGCGGGGCGGCTCCGGACAAATAGGTGACCACCGCACATACTTCGTACGGCGCCGTCGGAGTGACCGGGAGCGCTTGGCATGACGGAGGCCCCGTACGGCCGGGCGGGAGCGATGTGATCCGTGTTCTTCTCGTCGAGGAGACAGACCTCGTGCGCGGGGCACTCGCGGCCCTGCTGACATCCGAAGAGGACATCGAGGTGGTCGGGGAGGCACCGGGGAACGAACAGACCGTCACCCGGGCTCTGTTGTAGGGAGCTGGAGATTCTGCGCCTCGCGGGGGACGGCACGCCGACGCGTGAGATCGCCGACCGGCTTTCGCTGTCCGTGGGAACGGTCCGCAACCACCTGAACACCGCCTGCTCCAGTACGCCGTCGGCCGACACGCAGTACCGGTCGGCGAAGGCCCCGTACCTGACATGGAGGGGACCGTCCCCCCCCCCAGCGCAGATCGCTGAGAATGTGCGGTCCCGGTCTGCCGTCGAGGACGGCTCCCAGCCCGGTGAGCACACACGCGCACTGGGCCTCGTCCACGGGGTAGACCGTCACGAACTTCCCGCTCGACCCGCGATGCGCGTACTTCGTGTTGGCGAGGAACAGGGCATCCATGCCGGGAAGGAACTTGAAGGCGATGCGGCGCGGGACGCGGTAGGCCCACACCGCTTCCAGGATCGACTCCGCGTTGTCCGGGCACGCCGAGACGTGGATCTTCCAGCCCTGCGGCGGGAGCACCACGTCGGTGGGACGGCAGACCAGCCACTCGTCGAGTTCCTCGCGCGCCCACGATGTGGGGAGCGGACGCCCGGCCTGCGGGAAGCGGCCACGCGTCCGGCCGTGGTGCGGCGCATCGTAGAAATGCGGGTGGGTGAGGCAGTACACCTCGTAACGCTTGTCCACGAAAAGCCTCCCGGGCGGGCGCGCGCTCTCCTTCCTGGGCGGATGCCTCGCAGCGCTGGGGCGGCGCCGGACGGCCGGGGTGTCCGGACGGCCGGGGTGTCCGGACGGCCGGGGTGTTCAGGCCACCTTCCCGGTGCCTCGTCCCTTCCACGATGGCAGTGTTCGTGGGCACGGACATCGTTCGTCTGTCACCGGACGTGCATGAGATGCGCATGGCCCGACCGTGCGCATCTCCCAGCAACGGGCCGGCCAACGATCTCCAGGACACCAAAAAGGCCCCCTCCGATGGTGGGGGCCGCACGTCGTCCCTGCATAAAACGATCCTGCAGGGGCAACACATGGTGGGGCGGGTGGGACTCGAACCCACGGCCGACGGATTATGAGTCCGCTGCTCTAACCGGCTGAGCTACCGCCCCTAACGGCGCGTCGCGCACATTTGTGCGCGCCGTCTGCCGCAGCATAGCCGCTCATACGATCTCCTGCTTCGGATGGTCGGCATCGCTCGACCATGAGGACCGCAGTGCTGCCCGCATGGTTCCACCGGGCAGAAAAAAGGACCCCTGAGAGGAGTCTCAGGGGTCCTTCTCACAGCTCTCCCGACTGGACTCGAACCAGTAACCTGCCGGTTAACAGCCGGCTGCTCTGCCAATTGAGCTACAGGAGACCGAGCTCCCCCGACTGGACTCGAACCAGTAACCTGCCGGTTAACAGCCGGCTGCTCTGCCAATTGAGCTACAGGGGATCGTCTCGTTCGCAACGATGTCACCTACCTGGGGATTCCCGGGCGGCGGTCCCTCGCTGCGACACATACATTAGCGCAAGCAGGGGGGTGCTCCGCCAATCGGTATCCCCCTCCGACGCAAGGGAAGGGTGGCAGCCATGCGCTACCGGCTCACATTCGTGGCGGGACTGGCTCTCGGGTACGTGCTCGGGACCCGGGCCGGACGCGAGCGTTACGAGCAGCTGAAGAAGTCCGCCCGCGAGTTCGCGCAGAACCCGGCCGTGCGCAACACCGTCGAGTCCGCGAGCCAGCAGGGCCGCGATGTGGCGGGCAAGGCCTTCCACTCGGTGTCCGAGAAGGTCGGCGACCGGGTGCCCGACTCCGTGGCCGACCGGGTGCGGTCGCTGCGCGAGCGGGGGCAGTCCCCCGTCGAGGACGACTGGGGCACCAGCAACACCTAGCCGGAGCGCCGGCTGGGGCCTGCGGTACGGGACACGGTGCGCGGTGCGGCAGAATTCCCCCATGGGGATAGTCGCTGGGCTGGACAGTTCGCCCGATTTCACGCGCATCGTGGTCTGTGACTCGGACACGGGCGCCGTACTCAGGCAGGGCCATGCCCCGCATCCGCTGGAGAGTGAGAGCGGAGGGCGGCCTTCCGACGTCGATCCCCAGGCCTGGCTGCTCTCGCTCGGCGAGGCCGCGGGCGGCGGGCTGCTCGAGGGCGTGCAGGCCATCGGCGTGGCCGCGCAGCCGAACGCCCTGATCGCCCTGGACCAGCACGGCAACACCGTCCGGCCCGCGCTCGTCGGCAACGACCGGCGGGCGCAGGTCGCCGCCGCCGATCTGATCGACGGGTTCGGCAGCCGCGAGGCCTGGGCGCAGGCCGTCGGGTGCGTGCCGCAGGCGGCGCAGCCCGTGACGAAGCTGCGCTGGCTCGCGCGGACCGAGCCGGAGGCGGCGCAGCGCGTCGCCTCGCTGATGCAGGCGCACGACTGGCTGGTGTGGCAGCTCCTCGGCCGTCCCGCACGGCGCACGACCGACCGCGGCGGGGCCTCCGGGACCGGTTATTGGTCGGCGGCGACGGGGGCGTACCGCCCTGATCTCGTCGAACTCGCGCTCGGGCACCAGGTGATGCTGCCCGAGGTGATCGGCCCCGCCGAGGTGGCGGGGACCACTCCCGAGGGGCTGCTGATCTCGGCGGGGACCGGCGAGACGATGGCGGCGGCGTTCGGGCTCGGGGTCCAACAGGGCGACGCGGTCGTCTCGTTGGGGGCCTCGGGGTCGGTGATGGCCGTGCATCACGAGGCGCTCGTCGATGCGAGCGGGACGATCACCTCCCTTGCCGATGCCACCGGGATGCATCTGCCGGTGGTGCACACGCTGAACGCGGTGCGGGTGCTGCGGGGCGCCGCCGAGATGCTGGGGGTTGCCGATCTCGAAGGGCTCTCCGATCTGGCCATGAAGTCGACGCCGGGTGCGCACGGGCTCGTACTGCTGCCGTATCTGGAGGGCGAGAAGACGCCGAATCTGCCTCATGCGGCGGGCACGCTGACCGGGCTGCGGCGGGAGTCGATGCGGCCCGAGCATCTGGCGCGGGCCGCCTTCGAGGGCATGCTGTGCGGGCTCGGTGACGCGCTCGACGTACTGCGCGGGCGCGGTGTGGAGGTGCGCCGGGTCTTCCTGCTCGGCGCGGCGGCCGAGCTGTCGGCCGTGCAGGCGGCGGCGCCGATGCTGCTCGGTACGCAGGTCGTGGTGCCGCAGCCCGCGGACTACACGGCGATCGGCGCGGCACGCCAGGCGGCCTGGGCCCTGACGGGGCAACTGCCGCACTGGCAGGGGGCGTCGGCGCAGGTCTTCGAGCCGGGCGAGGAACTGGCCGTGGGCCAGGCGGTGCGCCAGCAGTACCGGACCGTGCGGGAGCAGTCACACCCGGGGGCACTCGCGGCGAGCGGTTCCTGAGGGCGCCGGGGAGGAGCGCCCCGAAGGGGCGCGGGGCTGTGACATGTGCGGCTCCGCCGCGTGGGCGCGACAAGCCACGACGCACCCGCGGGGACGTACCTACTTATTGACCCAGGCAAACTTTTTACCGGGTCATGGCTTAATCGGTTGCACGCACCCCGGTGCAGTACCGGAGGATAGGGGCGCCCACGCCAGAAACCCGCCCACGCCTCTCGAGAGACCCGCGTGCTCATACGACTCCTGCGGGCCCACTTGGGCCCGTACAAAAAGCCCATCGCCTTGCTGGTGCTGCTGCAGTTCCTGCAGACCTGCGCCTCGCTGTATCTGCCCACGCTCAACGCCGACATCATCGACGAGGGTGTCGTGAAGGGGGACACGGGCTACATCCTGTCGTTCGGCGGTCTCATGATCGCCGTCACCGTCGTCCAGGTGGTCTGCAACGTGTGGGCCGTCTACTACGGCGCCCGCACCGCCGCCGCGCTCGGCCGCGACATCCGGGCCGCCGTCTTCGACCGCGTGCAGTCGTTCTCCGCACGGGAGTTGGGCCACTTCGGGGCACCGTCCCTGATCACCCGGACCACGAACGACGTCCAGCAGGTGCAGATGCTGGTCCTGATGTCGTTCACGCTGATGGTGTCGGCGCCGATCATGTGCGTCGGCGGCATCATCATGGCCCTCGGCCTCGACGTACCGCTCTCGGGTGTCCTGGTCGCGGTCGTGCCCGTCCTCGGGATCTGCGTGAGCCTCATCGTGAAGCGGCTGCGCCCGCTCTTCCGCACCATGCAGGTGCGGCTCGACACCGTGAACCGGGTCCTGCGCGAGCAGATCACCGGCAACCGCGTCATCCGCGCCTTCGTGCGCGACGACTACGAGAAGGACCGCTTCCGGCAGGCCAACACCGACCTGACCGACGTGTCGCTCGGCACCGGCAAGCTGCTCGCGCTGATGTTCCCGATCGTCATGACCGTCGTGAACATCTCGTCGGTCGCCGTGGTGTGGTTCGGCGCGCACCGCATCGACAGCGGCGGCATGGAGATCGGGGCGCTCACCGCGTTCCTCGCGTATCTGATGCAGATCGTGATGTCCGTGATGATGGCCACCTTCATGTTCATGATGGTGCCGCGCGCCGAGGTCTGCGCCGAGCGCATCGAGGAGGTCCTGGACGCCGAGAGCAGCGTGGTGCCCCCGGCCGACCCGGTGCGCAAACTGCTCAGCCACGGCCACCTGGAGATCCGGGACGCGGGCTTCCGCTACCCCGGCGCCGAGGAGCCCGTCCTCAAGGCCATCCACCTGGTCGCGCGCCCCGGCGAGACGACCGCGGTGATCGGATCGACCGGCAGCGGCAAATCGACGCTGCTCAGCCTCGTACCGCGGCTCATCGACGCGACCGAGGGGCAGGTCCTGGTCGGCGGCGTCGACGTGGGCACCGTCGAGCCCGCGCTGCTCGCCAAGACCGTGAGCCTGGTCCCGCAGAAGCCGTACCTCTTCGCGGGCACGGTCGCGACCAATCTCCGTTACGGCAACCCGAACGCCACGGACGAGGAGCTCTGGCACGCCCTCGAGGTCGCCCAGGCCAAGGACTTCGTCGAGGGCCTGGAGGAGAAGCTCAACGCGCCGATCTCGCAGGGCGGCACGAACGTCTCCGGTGGTCAGCGCCAGCGCCTTTCCATCGCGCGGACGCTGGTCCAGCGCCCGGAGATCTACCTCTTCGACGACTCGTTCTCGGCCCTCGACTACGCGACGGACGCGGCGCTCAGAAGCGCCCTGTCCCGCGAGACCGCCGAGGCGACCGTCGTGATCGTCGCCCAGCGCGTGTCGACGATCCGGGACGCCGACCGCATCGTCGTCCTCGACGAGGGCCGGGTCGTGGGGACGGGGCGCCATCACGAGCTGATGGAGAGCAATGAGACCTACCGGGAGATCGTGCTCTCCCAGCTGACGGAAGCGGAGGCCGCGTAATGGCCGGTCCGGGCGGACAGATGATGGGGCCGGACTCCCGGTCCATGGACTTCAAGGGGTCCGGAAAGCGGCTCCTGGCGCAGTTCAGGCCCGAGCGCACCACGATGTACGGGATGATCGCCGCCGGCGTGCTCAGCGTGGCGCTCAGCGTGCTCGGCCCGAAGATCCTCGGCAGGGCGACCGACCTGCTCTTCGCGGGCATCGTCGGCCGCGACATGCCGGCCGGCGTCACCAAGGACCAGGCGATCGAGAACCTGCGGGACAAGGGCGACGGCGGCATGGCCGACATGCTCTCCGGGGTCGACTTCACGCCGGGCCAGGGCATCGACTTCGGCGCCGTCGGCGAGGTGCTGCTGCTCGCGCTCGGCACGTTCCTGGTGGCGGGGCTGCTGATGGCCGTGGCGACGCGGCTCTCGATCCTCGCCATCAACCGGACCGTCTTCCGGCTGCGCGGCGACGTACAGTCGAAGCTGTCGCGCCTCCCCTTGTCGTACTTCGACAAGCGGCAGCGCGGTGAGGTGCTCAGCCGGGCCACCAACGACATCGACAACATCGGGCAGACGCTGCAGCAGACCATGGGTCAGCTGGTGAACTCGCTGCTCACCATCGTCGGCGTACTGGTGATGATGTTCTATGTGTCGCCGCTGCTCGCGCTGGTGGCGCTGATCACCGTGCCGCTGTCGTTCTTCGTCGCCACGAAGGTCGGCAAGCGGTCGCAGCCGCAGTTCGTGCAGCAGTGGAAGACCACCGGCAAGCTCAACGCGCACATCGAGGAGATGTACACCGGGCACAGCCTGGTGAAGGTGTTCGGGCGTCAGGAGGAGTCGGCCAAGGCCTTCGCCGAGCAGAACGACGCGCTGTACGAGGCCGGGTTCAAGGCGCAGTTCATCAGCGGGGCCATGCAGCCGCTGATGCTCTTCATCTCGAACCTCAACTATGTCCTCGTGGCCGTGGTGGGTGGCCTGCGGGTCGCGTCGGGCGCGCTGTCGATCGGCGACGTGCAGGCCTTCATCCAGTACTCGCGGCAGTTCTCGATGCCGCTCACGCAGGTCGCGTCGATGGCGAACCTGGTGCAGTCCGGTGTCGCGTCCGCCGAGCGGATCTTCGAGCTGCTCGACGCGGACGAGCAGGAGGCGGACCCGATGCCGGGCGAGCGTCCGGATCAGCTGCGCGGGCAGGTCGAGATGGACCATGTGTCCTTCCGCTACGACAAGGACAAGCCGCTCATCGAGGACCTGTCCCTGAAGGTCGAGCCCGGTCACACGGTGGCCATCGTCGGCCCGACCGGCGCGGGCAAGACCACCCTGGTCAATCTCCTGATGCGGTTCTACGACGTCACCGGCGGGCGCATCACGCTCGACGGGGTCGACATCGCGAGGATGTCGCGCGACGAACTGCGGTCCGGCATCGGCATGGTGCTCCAGGACACCTGGCTGTTCGGCGGCACCATCGCGGAGAACATCGCGTACGGAGCGGCCAAGGACGTCACCCGCGAGGAGATCGAGGAGGCGGCGCGGGCGGCCCACGCGGACCGCTTCGTGCGGACGCTTCCCGAGGGCTACGACACGGTGATCGACGACGAGGGCACGGGGGTGAGCGCGGGCGAGAAGCAGTTGATCACGATCGCGCGGGCGTTCCTGTCCGACCCGGTGATCCTTGTTCTCGACGAGGCCACGAGTTCCGTGGACACGCGGACGGAAGTCCTGATCCAGAAGGCGATGGCTCGGCTCGCGCACGGGCGGACCTCGTTCGTCATCGCGCACCGGCTCTCCACGATCCGGGATGCGGACACCATCCTGGTGATGGAGGACGGGGACATTGTGGAGCAGGGGACGCATGATGCGCTTCTGGCTGCCGGTGGGGCGTATGAGCGGCTGTACAAGGCCCAGTTCGCTGAGGCCGTCGCCGAAGTCGACTAGCGCCGTCGGGGAGGACAGGGGCGCCCCTTCGGGGCGCGCCCCCTCAGTCCAGGTAACCCCTCAGTTGGTCCGCGAACGCGTGGTCCCGCAGCTTGTTGAGGGTCTTGGATTCGATCTGGCGGATGCGTTCTCGGGTCACGCCGAAGATCCGGCCGATCTCCTCCAAGGTGCGGGGCCTGCCGTCCGCGAGGCCGTAGCGGAGCTGGACCACCTTGCGTTCGCGCTCGCCGAGCGTGGAGAGGACCGCCTCCAGATGCTCGCGGAGCAGCAGGAACGCCGCTGATTCCACGGGACTTGTCGCGTCGCCGTCCTCGATGAGGTCGCCGAGCGCGACATCGTCCTCCTCACCCACGGGCGCGTGCAGCGACACCGGTTCCTGGGCCAGGCGCAGGACTTCGCTGACCCGCTCGTGCGGCAGGTCCAGGTGGGCCGCCACCTCTTCGGGCGTGGGTTCGTAGCCACGCTCCTGGAGCATGCGGCGCTGGACGCGCACGACGCGGTTGATCAGCTCCACGACGTGTACGGGTACGCGGATGGTGCGGGCCTGGTCGGCGAGGGCCCGCGACATGGCCTGGCGGATCCACCAGGTCGCGTACGTCGAGAACTTGTAGCCCCGGGCGTAGTCGAACTTCTCGACGGCCCTGATCAGGCCGAGGTTGCCCTCCTGGACGAGGTCGAGCATGGTGAGGCCGCGTCCCACGTACCGCTTGGCGACGGAGACGACCAGGCGGAGGTTCGCCTCGATCAGGCGGCGCTTGGCCATCCGGCCGGCGACCACCAACTTGTCCAGGTCGAGCGCCAGTTGGGAGTCCAGGTCGGGGGCGAGCCGCAGCTTCTCCTCGGCGAAGAGACCGGCCTCGACGCTGCGGGCGAGCTCCACTTCCTCCGCCGCCGTGAGCAGCGGGATGCGGCCGATCTCGCGCAGGTACTGCCGGAACAGGTCGGACGACGGGCCGCCGGTGTCGGTGCGGCCGCGGGGCGCCGGGGGCAGCTCGCCCGTGTCCGGTTCGAGCGCCTCGGCGGGTTCCGGGGCGTCCGGGGTCTCCGTGCCGGCGGGACCCGTCTCCGGGTGCCGCGCGGCGCGGCTCTGCGGCGGCACGGCCGCTATGACGTCCGCGCCGGCTTCCGCCCCCGCTTCCGCGGGCACGGCGGTCTGGCTCTGTGTGAGGGTCTGGGTCTGCACGGGGGCGACCTCCATGATGATCGCTGCTGAGGCGTGCGGCAGCGGTACAGCGGGATCGGCTTCCACGGCCTCGCCGCTGTCCGTCCCGAACACGATGTGTGGAACCGCGGGTGTACCGGATCCGCATTCGCTGTCTGCGGGCCGGCCGCGCTCCGAGGACTCAGGCACCGCAACCCAGTGTGGGGCACGACACACGGCCGCCACGAGGGGCGTGCGGTGACTTTTTGAGTCCGGTCCGTGACCGGGTGGTTACCCGACGGGTAACCGGAGCCGTCAGGGGTGAACCTCGGAACGCATCCGGGGCGGGCCCCAAAGCACGTCCGGGCGGGCCCTAAAGGGCGTCCGGGGCGGGCCCTAAAGGGCGTCCGGGGCGAGCCCTAAAGGGCGTCCGGGGCGAGCCCTAAAGGGCCTCCGCGCCTCGCTCGCGCAGCGCCTGGGCGTACTGCTGGAGGACCCACAACTCGTTCTGTACGGCGGTCAGTTGCGCCGGGTCGCCCTGGCCGCCCAGGCGGGTCAGGCTGCCCTGGACCTCGCGGATGCGGCGGTCGACGGCGCGCAGCCTGACCTGGACGAGCTGGATGCCCGCGTACATCTCGTCGACGGATCTGCGCAGGATCGCCTCCACGGCCAGCTCGGTGACCATGGCGCGCACCGAGTTGTCGGGCGCCGCGTCCAGGACCCGCGCCAGATAGGCCTGCGGCTCGGCGATGCCCGCGTCGGCGCCGCCCGCCTCCTCCACGCAGCGGCGCACGGCGGCGTACGGCGGCGCGGTGAACTCGTCCACTCCGTACGCGTCGAAGGTCGGGGAGACCAGCTCCGGGCGCTGCAGGGCCAGCTTGAGCAGCTCGCGCTCGGTGCGATGGGCGGGGCTGCGCAGGTTCAGCGCGGGCCCTGCAGCGCCCGGAGCTGGTCTCCCCGACC
>NZ_SRIC01000263.1 GCF_004684775.1 Streptomyces sp. MZ04 | reverse complement strand
GTTTCTGGCGGGGGCGGGGTTGAAACCAATCAGCCCGTCCGGCGTTTGAGGACGAACTCGGCGGAGCCGGTGATCTGCGGTCACCTCGAGGCCGGCGCAGCCGGAAAGTTTCGGGAAGGGGCGGGGTTGGGGAAAGAGACCGCCCTCACCCCACCGCCCCACCCGGCCGCACCAACCCCGACTCGTACGCCACAATCACCAGCTGCGCCCGATCCCTCGCACCCAACTTCCCCATGATCCGGCTGACATGCGTCTTCGCGGTCAGGGGGCTCAACCCCAACGCCTCCGCTATCTCCGTGTTGTTCAGGCCCCGCGCCACCAGCGAAAGCACCTCCCTCTCCCGTTCGGAGAGACCCTCCGGGCCCTCGGCGCCCAGGGACGGCGGAGCCGCCGGCGCCCGCAGCGCGCGGGCGATCAGGCGGGATGTCGGGCCCGGCGACAGCAGGGACTCCCCCGCCGCCACCGTCCGTATCGCATCAAGCAGTTCCGCCGGCTTCGTGTCCTTGACCAGGAAGCCGGACGCCCCGGCCCGCAACGCCTCGACGACATGCTCATCGGTGTCGTACGTCGTCAGCATCAGCACCTTCACACCCGCCAGGTCCTCGTCCCCGGCCAGCAGACGCGTCGCCTCGATGCCGTCCAGATCCGGCATGCGGATGTCCATCACGATGAGGTCGGCCCGCTCGGAGCGGGCGAGCTCGACCGCCGCACGCCCCGTCCCCGCCTGCCCGACCACCTCCATGTCCGGCGCCGACTCCACGAGCAGCGCGAACGCCACCCGGACGAGAGTCTGATCGTCGGCCAGCAGCACACGGATCGTCATCGGAGGCCTCCCACAGGCACCAGCGGCAGTACGGCGTTGACCATGAAACCGCCCTCGTCCCGAGGCCCCGCCTCCAGGGTGCCGCCCACGCTGCGGGCCCGCTCGCGCATGCCGACGAGGCCGAAGCCGGGGGTGTGGGACGGGTCGCGGGCGTCGGCCCGGCCGTCGTCCGTGACCGTCACCTTCAGCGCCGCGTCCTCCATCCGTACGCCCACCCGGATGGTGAGACCGGGGCCCCCGTGCCGGACGGCGTTGGTGAGGGCCTCCTGGATGATGCGGTAGGCGGCGGCGCCCACCGCCGGCGGGGCGTCCGTCTCGCGCACGGCGAGGTCGACCTCCGCGCCGGAGATCCGCGCGGCGTCCGCCAGATCCGGCAGCCCGCCGAGCCCCGGCAGCGGCCCCCGCGACTCCTCGGGCCCCGACCTCAACACCTCGAGCGTGGCCCGGAGTTCACCCCGTGCCGACCGGCAGGTCTCGGCGATGTCGTCAAGCGCCTTGGCGACCGCCGCACGGTCGAGCCGCTCCGGATCGGCGGCAAGGACATGCGCCGCGACGGAGGTCTGGACGCCGACCAGGGTGATGCTGTGCGCCAGCAGATCGTGCAGGTCGCGGGCGACCCGCAGCCGCTCCTCGGCGACGCGCCGCCGCGCCTCTTCCTCGCGTGTACGTTCCGCGCGCACGGCACGTTCCACGACCGAGGCCACGTACTGCCGATGGATCCGCACGTACACCCCCAAGAGGAGTACGGCCACGACCCATCCGGAGATCCGCAGCACCTCGGCGACCTGGTGCGGGGAGACGCTCGCTTTGACGGCCAGGGCGAAGCCGACGACGGTGAGCCCGGTGAGCATGGCGCGCAAGGGCCGACCGGTGGCGGCGACGGTGTAGAGGGCCACCAGGCCCACCGGGACGGCGGCGATGTGCGTGTAGTCGGCGGCGTGGTAGGGCACGACGCAGGCAGCCACGGCGAAGAGCACGGGCACGGGCCTGCTGCGCCGCCACACGAGAAGGATGTGCGCGGCCATGAGCAGCACCCACCCGATGGCGTCCGGGTGCCGGCCGTCCTCCACGAGGGCCGCGAGGAAAGCGGCGGCGACGGCGATGCCGCCCGCGAGGACGGCGTCGTCACACAGGGCCCGGCGGGTGCCGGGTGCCGCGCCGCTGAAGGGGAGCGAAACACTCCGCCCGCCGACACCGCTCGCGCCACCGGGCGGGCCACCGGGCGCGCCTGAACTGCCATGAACTCGCTGGGTGTCCACCACCGCTCCATCCTCCCGTACGTCGCCGCCCCCGTGGGAGCTACGGCACCGGCACCCGAGCAGGCTCCGCCGCCGCACCCACCGCGGCGGCGGGGCGAGACAGCGCGCCGGGCCACCACACGCGCCGCCCGAGGGCGACACTCGCGCTCGTCACGAGATACGTCCGCACCAGGAACGTGTCAAGGAGCACTCCGACCGCGATCACGAAGCCCAGCTCGACCAGCTGCACCAGCGGCATATTGGTCAGCACCGCGAACGTGGCCGCGAGCACGAGCCCGGCCGAGGCGATGACGCCTCCCGTGGTCCGCAGCGCCGTCAGCGCGGCAGCGCCCGGCTCCGCGCCCGCCAGGGACTCCTCGCGCATCCGGTGCATCAGGAAGATGCCGTAGTCGACGCCCAGTGCGACGAGGAAGACGAAGGACAGCAGGCCGAGCCCCGGATCCGTGCCCTCGAAGCCGAACAGCGGCTCGAAGACGAGTCCCGCGATGCCAAGCGACGCGCCCCACACCGCGACCACGGCGGCGAGCAGCAGCAGAGGCGCGACGAGACTCCGCAGCAGCGCCACGAGGATCAGAAACACCGCCGCGAGCACCAGCGGCACGATGATCATCCGGTCGCGGGAGTTGGTGTCCTCCAGGTCCAGTTGCTGCGCGCTCGCGCCCCCCACGTACGAGGAGTCGAGATCGGACCGCAGCTCCTTGATCGTCGCCGTCTCCCCCGCCGACTGCGGCGCGGACGAGGCGATGACGGAGATCTCCGTCCACCCCTTCGCCGTACGCCCCTTGGCCACACTGTCCACACCCTTCGTGTCCCGGATGGACGCCAGCGCGGCCCCCGCGTCGTCGGAGGGGGTCATCACGGTGATCGGCTGGCTGCCTCGCTCGGGGTAGGCCTTGGCGAGCGTCCCCATCGCGGAGACCGAGTCGGGCGTCTTGGTGAAGGAGTCCTCCTGCTTCAGGGCCCCCGGCAGGTTCAGCGCGCCGAGCGCCAGCGCGCCGAGCAGCAGCGCGCCACCGGCGAGGACCGTCAGCGGCCTGCGTCCCGCCGAACTCCCCATCATGGAGAAGAGACTGCGCCGCTGCTTGGGCACACTGCCGAACGCGGGGACCAGCGGCCAGAACACCCGGCGCCCGAGCAGCACGAGGACCGCGGGCAGGAGTGTCAGCATCGCGGCCAGGGCGCACAGCACACCGACCGTGCCGAGCGGGCCCATGCCCCGGCTGCTGTTGAGGTCCGCGGCGAGCAGGCAGAGCAGCCCGGCCGCGACCGTCCCCGACGAGGCGAGCACCGCGGGGCCGCAGCCGCGCAGGGCGGCCACCATCGCGTCGTACGGACGCTCGATGCGGCGCAGCTCCTCCCGGTAGCGGGCGACAAGGAGCAGCGCGTAGTCCGTGCCCGCGCCGAACACGAGGATGGTCATCACCCCGCTGCTCTGGCCGGTGACGGACGTCCCGAACCCTTCGTGCAGTCCGTACGCGACCGCCATCGCGAGGTAGTCCGCGATGCCCGCGACGGCGAGCGGAACCAGCCACAGGAACGGGCTGCGGTAGATGAGGATCAGGAGGAGCGCCACCACGCCGGCCGTGGTGTAGAGCAGCGGGCCGCCGAGCGAGTTGTAGACCTTCGCGGCGTCCGTGTTCAGCGCCCCGTCGCCGCCCACCTCGACACTCAACCCGCCCTCGCCGCGCGCGACTTCACGCACGTCCTCGACGAGCGCGTCCCTGGCCTTCTCGTCCTGGCCGGGCTCGGTGCTCGCCACCGGGTACATCAGTGTGGTGCCGTCCTTGGACGGTACGGCGCGGGGCGTCGAGGTCAGTTTGTGGGCCCGGTCGATGTCGGCGACCTGGGCCGCCGCGGTCTCGCGGTCGGCGGCCCTCAGGCCGCCGTCGCGGTGGTACACGAGCACCATCTCGGTGGCCTCGCCGCCGGGCAACTGGCCTTCCAGTTCGGCGACTTGGGTGGAGTCGGCGCTTGCGGGGAGGTAGTCGACGACGCGGTCCTGCTGGGTGTCGGCCAGTTTCGACGCGAAGGGCCCGGCGAGCGCGATGACGGCGATCCACAGCCCGAGGAACACCCAGGGCACGGCTCGTCGCCGTCGTGCGGTGGTCTGTTCGGCCCGCATGACGGGCCTCCTTCCGGCAGGTTGGCAGGTTCAACGCCAACGCTCCCGGAGCAAGGGGGCCAATCCGTCGGGCCGGAGGGCGAGTTGGGGCGTACGCCCCAGGGAGGCAACGGGGTGCGAGTACTCCCGCGGGAGTACTGCGGCCGCGCCACGAGGGCGCCCGCCTCCGGTGCCGGAAGCCCGCTACGACTGCGTCGTCCGCGCCGCCACCAGGAGACGCGTCACCTCGTCCGCGCCGATGGTCAGCGCCCCGCCCGCCGTGCCGAGCACCTCGCGCTCGGCGGGGGTGTACGGCCCGTCGGCGAGGGCGATCCGCGCGCCCTGCAGGAGGATCGACTCGCGTCCCGCGGGGGCGAGGTGCGGGGCCAGCGGGCCGAGCGCCTCGTGCAGCTCTATGGCCAGACCCGGCACGTACTCCGGCACCGTGGCCCGCCCGGTGTCGGCGGCGAGCGCGTCGACGAGCGCGACGAGCTGTTCCTCGCAGCAGTCGTCGTACCCGGCACCGCGCAACGTCGCGACGGCCGCGTCGAGCGTCGTGCGCGAGGAGGTGCCGCCCGCGGAGAGCACCGCGAGGACGACGGTGTGCACGGCGTCGCGCACCATCGCGAAGAGCCGGGTGGTCGTGGGATGGCCGAGAACATCCGTACCGAAGTGGTCCTGGCAGGCCGCGCATTCGACGATGGGGCCCGTGGCGCCGCGGGGCAGGACGGGGACGCCGAGGAGGACGAAGCGGCGACGGCCGGTGCGCCGCTGGTAGTTGCGGTCGCCTCCGCAGCCGGGGCAGAAGAACTCGCCGTCCCCGACGGTTGTCCAGGCCGTATGTACGCCGATCACGCGCCTGCGCAGCACCCGCGCGCGCGACACGGGCCTGCCGAAGATGCGGGATTCCCGGCCGTTTGGTCCCCGATCTGGCAGCACCACGCACCTCCGTAACGCCCCGGCGACATTGCCTGGTTGGGCGTGATGTTAGCCACATTGTTGATGTGACGTCAGCACCCTGTGCGAGAGATGGCCGGTAGATGACCAGAGCGCGGAAGCGCACAAAAGCGCCGGACGGGCTCAAACAAGCCCGTCCGGCGCTCGATGACCGGGGTCCGGGGGCTAAGCCCCGAATGCAGTGCCGATTAGCGCGCGGCGCGGTTCACCGCGGAAACCGCGGCCTTCAGCGAGGCACGCGTGGTGTTCGCGTCGATGCCGATGCCCCACAGGACCTTGTCGCCGATGGCGCACTCGATGTACGAGGCGGCCTGCGCGGAGGCGCCCTCGCTCATCGTGTGCTCCTGGTAGTCCAGCAGGCGTACGTCGATGCCGATGCCCTGCAGGGCCTGGAAGAAGGCCGAGATCGGGCCGTTGCCGGTGCCGGTCAGGACCGTGTCGGCGCCGTCGACCGTGGCCTCGACGGTGAGGGTGTCGGTGCCGTCCTTGTCGGTGGTCGTCTGGCCGTTCTTGACCTGGATGCGGCCCCACGGATTCTGCGGGTTGGGCAGGTACTCGTCCTGGAAGATGCCCCAGATCGCGTCCGGCGTGACCTCGCCGCCCTCGGTGTCGGTCTTCGTCTGGATGATCTTGGAGAACTCGACCTGCATGCGGCGCGGCAGGTCCAGCTTGTGGTCGTTCTGCAGGACGTAGGCGATACCGCCCTTGCCGGACTGCGAGTTGACGCGGATCACGGCCTCGTAGGAACGGCCGACATCCTTCGGGTCGATGGGCAGGTACGGCACGGCCCACTCGATGTCGTCGACGGTCTTGCCCTGCTGCTCGGCCCGGACCGCCATGGCCTCGAAGCCCTTCTTGATGGCGTCCTGGTGGGAGCCGGAGAAGGCGGTGTAGACGAGGTCGCCCGCGTACGGGTGGCGGGGGTGGACCTCCATCTGGTTGCAGTACTCGGCGGTGCGGCGGATCTCGTCGATGTCGGAGAAGTCGATCTGCGGGTCCACGCCCTGCGAGAACAGGTTCATGCCCAGGGTGACCAGGTCGACGTTGCCGGTGCGCTCGCCCTGGCCGAACAGGCAGCCCTCGATGCGGTCGGCGCCGGCCATGATGGCCAGTTCGGCGGCGGCGACGGCGGTGCCGCGGTCGTTGTGCGGGTGCACGGACAGGCAGACGTGCTCGCGGCGGGTCAGGTTGCGGGACATCCACTCGAAGCGGTCCGCGTGCGTGGACGGGGTCGAACGCTCCACCGTGGCGGGCAGGTTGAGGATGATCTCGCGGTCCGGGCCCGGCTGCCACACGTCACAGACGGCCTCGCAGACCTCCAGCGCGAAGTCCAGCTCGGTGTCCGTGAAGATCTCGGGGCTGTACTGGTAGCCGAAGACCGTCTCGGGGCCCAGCAGCTTCTCCGCGTACTCCATGACCAGACGCGTGCCGTCCACGGCGATCTGCTTGACCGCGTCCTTCGAGCCGCGGAAGACGACCTCGCGCCAGACCGGCGCGGTCGCGTTGTACAGGTGGACGGTGGCGCGCTTGGCGCCGACCAGCGACTCGACGGTGCGGGAGATCAGCTCTTCGCGGGCCTGCGTCAGGACGGAGATGGTGACGTCGTCCGGGATCGCGCCGTCCTCGATGATCGAGCGTACGAAATCGAAGTCCGTCTGCCCGGACGAGGGGAAGCCGACCTCGATCTCCTTGTAGCCCATGCGGACCAGCAGGTCGAACATCTCGCGCTTGCGGGCCGGTGACATCGGGTCGATCAGCGCCTGGTTGCCGTCACGCAGGTCCGTGGAGAGCCAGCGGGGGGCGGCCGTGATCCGGTTCTGCGGCCAGGTGCGGTCGGGGATGTCGACCTGCTCGTACTGGCCGTACTTGTGGATCGGCATGGACGTGGCGCGCTGGAAATTCGGCTTGATCGCCATGATGCGGGGCTCCTCGGGAGTGTCCTGAAGGACGGCCGACGGTCGCTTCGCGAGCAACACCGAACTCCGCGGGGAGGGAGTCGGCCTCGACTACAGGCCCTCGCCGCGGCAGCTAAGGAGAAGCAGCCCGTAACGCATGATGCTCCGCAGCCTAGCCGAGCCGCGCTGTGTGCGCGGATGCGTATCAGTATGCGGGATCGCGGTCAGGTTACGGCCTAGTGGTGATCAATCCCTCTATTTCACTAATCATGGTTGCAGGTAGTGACAGCGGCATAGCTCAGTGCCACATTGCCGCCATGACCGCCAACCCAGGCTTCGAGCCTGTCTTCTGCACCATCATTCCGCCCCACGTGCTCGACACTCTGGCCCAGAGTGACGACGCCTCGCTCGCCGGACCCGCCCGCCGCACCCTGGAGCGGGACGCCATCGAGCGCACCCACCGCCGGCTGACCACCGTCATCGGCGCCCCCTCCGTCACACCGCCCAAGGAAGCGGCCGAAGGCAAGCCGCACCGCACGATCTACGACGCGAAGCACAAGACCGAACTGCCGGGCCGCAAGGTCCGCGGCGAGGGCGACAAGCCCGGCAAGGACGCGACCGTCAACCGCGCGTACGCGGGCCTCGGCGCGACCTTCGAGCTGTACCTGAAGTCGTACCAGCGCAACTCCATCGACGGCAGCGGCCTGCCGCTCATCGCGACCGTGCACTACTCCGAGGAGTACAACAACGCCTTCTGGAACGGCGAGCAGATGGTGTTCGGTGACGGTGACGGCGAGATCTTCCTCGACTTCACCATTCCGGTGGACGTCATCGGCCACGAGCTGACGCACGGCGTCACGCAGTACACGGCGAACCTCACGTACTTCGGACAGCCGGGCGCGCTCAACGAGTCGATGTCCGACGTCTTCGGCTCGCTGATCAAGCAGTACACGCTCGGCCAGACCGCCGCCGACGCCGACTGGCTGATCGGCGCCGGGCTGCTCGCCCCGCGCGTCACGGGCAAGGCCCTGCGCTCCATGAAGGCGCCGGGCACGGCGTACGACGACGACGTGCTCGGCAAGGACCCGCAGCCCGCCGACATGGACCACTACGTCCGCACGGGCCGCGACAACGGCGGCGTGCACATCAACTCCGGCATCCCCAACCACGCCTTCTACCTGCTCGCCGAGGCGCTCGGCGGCAACGCGTGGGAGCGGGCCGGGCAGATCTGGTACGCCGTCCTGACCGGCGGCGAGCTGGCGCAGGACGCCTCCTTCGCGGACTTCGCGAAGCTGACGGTGGCCGCGGCGCGCGACAAGTACGGCGAGGGCGAGGAGCACGGGGCCGTCCTGAAGGCGTGGTCCCAGGTCGGGGTGCCTACCACCTGAGCGCCTCCTGGAGTAGACAGGACCCATGCGTATCCAGGTGAAGCGCACGGGAGGATTCGCGGGCATCGAGCGGCACGCCGAGGTCGACACCTCGGGACTGCCCGATGCCCACGAGTGGCACGCCCTGGCCGAACAGGCCGTGGCCGATGGCCGGGGCACGCCGCTCATAGGGGTGCCGGACGGCTTCAATTACCAGCTCACCGTCGACGGGCACACGGTGTACTGCTCGGATCCCCGGCTGACCGAGCCGCAGCGGAAGCTGATCTCGCGGGTCCTGAAGGAGGGCTCGTAGCACTCTCGTAGAACTTGAGAAGTGTTCATCTTTTCTCGTGTACACCCATTGACTTCCTTACTGGGCGGTACGGAAGATCGCGCCCATGGCTGCGAGCGATCCGCGCGAACCGATGGCACCGATACCCCAGTTCCCCCGCGACTTCCTGTGGGGGGTGTCCACATCGGCCCATCAGATCGAGGGCGCCGTCGACGAACGCGGCCCCTCGGTCTGGGACGCGTTCACGGCCGTCCCGGGGAACGTGAAGGACGGCACGACGGCCGCCGTCGCCTGCGACCACTACCACCGCTACCGCGAGGACGTCTCCCTCATACGGGAGTTGGGCGTGGACGCGTACCGCTTCTCCGTGTCGTGGCCGCGGGTACTTCCGGCGGGTGCGGGCGACGTGAGCGCCGCGGGGCTCGACTTCTACGACCGCCTGGTCGACGAGCTGTGCGCGGCAGGCATACGTCCCGTCCCCACCCTCTTCCACTGGGACACCCCGCTGGCCGTGCAGGAGGCCGGCGGCTGGCTGCGGCGCGACACGGCCGAGCGGTTCGCCGATTACGCCGCCGTGGTGGCCGCCCGCATCGGCGACCGCGTCACGAAGTGGATCACCCTCAACGAGCCTGCGGAACACACCCTGTTGGGCCACGCGCTCGGCCAGCACGCCCCCGGCGAGCAGCTCCTTTTCGACGCGCTGCCGGTCGCCCACCACCAGCTCCTGGCCCACGGCCTCGCGGTACGGGCGCTGCGCGCGGCGGGCGCGCGCGACATCGGCATCGCCAACTCGCACGGCCCGACCTGGCCCGCGTCGGCCGCCGACGAGGACACGGCGGCGGCGGACTTCTACGACGTACTCCTCAACCGCCTCTTCGCCGACCCGCTGCTCCTCGGCCGATACCCGGAGGACATCGGGGAGTTGATGCCGTCGGACGACCTCGAAGCGGACCTGAAGGTGATCTCCGAGCCGCTCGACTGGTACGGCGTCAACTTCTACCAGCCGACGAAGGTGGGCGCCCCGCTCCCCCACACCACCGAGTTCTCCGGCCTCACACTCCCGCCCGAACTCCCCTTCGCGCCAAGGGAGATCGAGGGCTTCCCGGTGACGGACTTCGGCTGGCCGGTGGTCCCGGACGCGTTCACGGAGCTGCTCACCGGCTTCCGCGACCGGTACGGCGACCGGCTTCCGCCCCTCGTCATCACCGAGAACGGCTGCTCGTACGAGGGTCTGGACGACCAGGAGCGCATCACCTACCTGGACGGCCATCTGCGGGCCCTGCACCGGGCGTTGGAGGCGGGCGTGGACGTACGCGGCTACTTCGTCTGGTCCCTGATGGACAACTTCGAGTGGGCGGAGGGCTACCGGCAGCGCTTCGGGCTCGTCCACGTCGACTACGACACCCTGGAACGCACCCCTAAGGCGTCGTACGGCTGGCTGCGCGATGCCCTGCGGGCGCAGCGACCATGACCGCCACCGCGCTGGCGGAGCCGACGGAGCGGGTCGGACGGGGCTGGACCTCTTCCCTGTCGGCCGCCAACGGGGCGATCTGGGTGGGCTGGTACGGCCCGCTGCAGATCCTGCTCGCCGTGCAGGCGGAGGACCTGGCCCCTGCGGGCACGTCTAAGGAGACGGTCCTCGCCTGGGTGACGGGCGTGGGCGCGGTGGTGTCCCTCGCCGCGAACCCGCTCTTCGGCGCGCTGTCGGACCGCACGACGTCCCGCTGGGGCCGCCGCACTCCCTGGATCGTGGCGGGCACGGCAGGGGGCGCCGCCTCGCTCCTCCTGCTCTCCGCGGCCGGCTCGGTGTGGTGGATGGCGGCGGGCTGGTGCCTGGTCCAGCTCACCCTGAACGCCGCCTTCGCCGCGGTCACCGCGGCTGTCCCCGACCGGGTACCGCGCCTCCAACGGGGCTCTGTGGGGGGCTGGTTGGGTGCGGCGCAGCTGCTCGGCGTGGTCGTCGGGACGGGCCTTGCCACGGTGGCGGGCGGGACGGTCGCGGGGTACGCGGCGTGCGCGGTGTTCACCGTGGCGGGCGTGCTGCCCTATGTCGTACGCCATCGGGACCTGCGCCTGGCGGCCGCCGACCGCCCGCCCTGGAACGGGCGCGGCTTCCTCGCGGGTTTCTGGCTGAGCCCGCGCCGCTATCCGGATCTCGGCTGGGCGTGGCTGACCCGCTTCCTGATCAACGTCAGCAACTCGGTGGTGCTGCTCTACCTCCTCTACTTCCTCCGCGACCGTCTGCACCGCTCCGACCCGGAGGCGGGCGTACTGATCCTGACGGCCGTGAACGGCGTGACGATGCTGGCCACGGTCGTGGTGGGCGGCGCCTGGTCGGACCGCGTCGGCCGCCGCAAGCCGTTCGTGATCTGGTCGGGCTCGCTGATGGCGGTGGCGACGAGCCTCCTCGCGGTGTGGCAGACCTGGCCGGGCGCGATCGTCGCGGCGGCGGTGCTCGGCATCGGCTTCGGCGTCTTCACGTCGGTGGACTTCGCCCTGATGACGGACGTCCTGCCGAAGGCCCTGGACCGCGGCAAGGACCTGGGCGTCATCAACATCGCCAACTCCCTGCCCCAGGTGGCGGCCCCGGCGATCGCGGCCCCGATCGTGACGTATCTGGGCGGCTACCGGGTCCTGTACCTGGTGGCGGCGGTGGTGGGG
>NZ_SRIC01000262.1 GCF_004684775.1 Streptomyces sp. MZ04 | reverse complement strand
AGCAGCCGCATCAGGTCAGACTGGGACAAGGCCATCGCGTCCTCCTCGGTTGAACTGGCCGTTCACCAAAGAGACTTGCGCGATGGCCTGCCTCTGCTCAGGGAGCAGTCACCGACAGCGGATGCACACCCCGAGCAGACCCCCGCGCGTTCCAGAACCCAGACCGGCTACACCACTCGGCGGGACACCATCGGGCTGGGTCCCGGAGAAAAGAGCTGGATGCGGCCAGGAGACGTTGGGAATCCCGGTGGAAGAGGCGCCGAGAGTGTACGGCGTTCTCGGATCATGGCGACCGCACTGGGCAGCCTGTGCGGTGGGCGTCATCGGGGCTGGACTCAGGCCGATCAAGCGGCACGCCGCGCTGGTTGCCGGTGCGCAACGCATCGCCCTCCATCAAGTCGATGTGGCTCCAGAGGATGCGCTGGCGGAGCTTGCGCGGCTACAGCTCGCCATCGAGGAGAACCATGTGTGCGTCCGGCAGGCAGCGCTTCTGCCGGACGAGCAGCTACGGGACGTCCGCCCCGTGTCCCGACTGCGCAACACCTGGCTCGAGTCCGCACATGTCGCCCTGGGGACTTGCCGCCGTGAGGGAGAGGCTGCCGTCGGCTTGCTTGAGGGCACTGCGGAGATCGACATCCTCATCAACAGCAGCGCAAGCCTCATCAAGCCGCTCCTTGCGGCAGACCTGTTCGACCGCCTCTATCTCATGATCTTCCCTGAGATCGCCAGGGGCGGGCAGCGACTGTTCGACGACGGCCTGCCAGCCACGAAATGGACGCTCGCTCACCAGGAGACCGGCGAGCCGGGCGAGAGGGCCATGGTCTACGACCGGGCCCGGTAAGGAAACCGGCACCGGACTTCACCGACGGAGCGTCGGGCGCGTGCCGGTGGTCACTGGGGCCGGTGCGCCGAGTCGGCGACGCTCCTCGGCCGGAGCCCGTCAAGGGTGCGGGCGATGAACAGCGGGACGTCGTCGAGGCCGAGCGTGGCGGTCCCGAGCAGCAGCCGGTAATACATGGTCCCGTAGATCATCTCGACCATGGCGCTGGTGGGAACGTCGTTGCGGAGCTGCCCGTCGGCGATGGCGGCCTCGAGCCGGGCCTGGCACAGCCGGGTCGGCGGCTCGATGAGGCTCTCGCGTAGCGCGGCGCCGACGGCCGGGTCGGTCTGGGCGTCCGCGATGATGCCGCGCAAGACGTCCCCGATCGGGGACGTCAGCACGGCGACGACCCTCTCGAGCTGGGTAGTGAGATCAGCGGTGATGTCGCCGGTGTCGGGGAAGGCGGTGGCATCCCCGATGTGATCGGCGAGGGCCTCCAGGGTGAGCACCGCCCTGGACGGCCACCAGCGGTAGATGGTCTGTTTGCTGACACCGGCGTGGGTGGCGATGGCGTCGACGGAGACCTTGGCGTAGCCCCTGGTGGTGGTCAGCTCGATGGTCGCGTCCAGTGTCGCGCGCCGGGACCGTTCGTTGCGGCGTTCGGGATTCGGTGCGGGAGTCATGCCTCCACCGTGCCGGAACGAGACGTCCCGTTTGCCGCCCTCTGTGCGGCGGTCCGGATTCCAATGAAGCAAACGAGACGTCTCGTTTGCCAATGCTCCAGCCCTGTTCTCCCTCGATAAGGACCACATGTGTCTGGCTATTTCGAACCGTTGACCGCAGGCAAGCTGCATCTGCCCAACCGGCTGGCGATGGCGCCGATGACCCGCAGTCGTGCGCATGGCGGCCTCGTGTCCGAGCTGACCGCCGAGTATTACGCGCAGCGCGCCGCGGCGGGAATGATCATCAGCGAGGCCACTCAGATCAGCGAGATCGGGCAGGGCTACATCCAGACGCCCGGTCTTCACTCGGCCGAGCAGGTCCGGGCCTGGCGCGTGGTGACCGACGCGGTCCACGCCGGTGGCGGTCGCATCGTCGCCCAGCTCGTGCACTGCGGCCGGATTGGTCACCCCAGCCTGTACCCCGACGCGGCACTGCCGATGGGCCCGTCACCGATCGCCTCCGGTGAGCAGCTGTTCACACCGGAGGGCATGCTGGACCATCCCGCGCCGCGGGAGATGACGCCGGCCGACATCAGCCAGACCGTCGCCGACTTCGCCGCCGCCGCGCTCAACGCGGTCGAGGCAGGGTTCGACGGTGTCGAACTGCATGCCGCCAACGGGTTCCTGCTCCACCAGTTCCTGGCCGACGGCACCAACAAGCGCTCTGACGGGTACGGCGGCTCCATCGCGGGCCGTATCCGTCTCACCCTTGAGGTGGCTCAGGCCGTCAGCGAGACGATCGGTCCGGAACGCGTCGGGATCAAGCTCTCCCCGGGCATCACCTACAACGGGATGGCCGAGAGCGACACCGCCGAGCTGTACACCGAGCTCGTCGCTGCCCTGGCACCGCTCCCGCTGGCGTACCTGCACGTCGCCGAGTTCCTCACCCGCGACATCACCAGGCTGATCCGCGCCCAGTGGCCCGGGGTCCTGATCCTCAACCCCCACCCCGCCGCGGACTCCTTCCCCGGCACCCCCGAGATCGGCGCCGAGGCGCTCCGGGACGGCGTCGCCGACGCGATCGCTCTGGCCGAGCTGTGGCTGGCCAACCCGGACCTCCCCGCCCGGATCCAGGCCGGCGGCCCCTATACGGCGGCGGACAAGGCCACCTTCTACGGCGGCGACCACCGCGGCTACACCGATTACCCGACGCTGAACGCCTGAGCAGCTCACCCAACGATTAGGAACTCCATCATGGATCTGGAACTCGCCGGAAAGACCGCCGTCGTCACCGCCGCGAGCGGCGGCATCGGAGGTGCTGTCGTCCGCACCCTTGTCGCCGAGGGCGTGACGGTACTCGGCGCCGACCGCAAGGTCACCGCGCAGCTGAAGGAAACCGGCGCCCTCACCGTCGAGGCCGACCTGCTCACCTCCGAGGGTGTGGCAGAGCTGCGGCGGGTCGCCGAGAACGAGCTCGGCGGCGCCGACCTGCTCGTCAACGGGGTCGGCGGCCTCGCCGGCCTCGACCTGGGCGCGCTGCCCGACCTCGACGACGCGACCTGGCAGCGCGCGTTCGAGCTCAACTTCTTCAGCAACGTGCGCATCACCCGCGCCCTGCTGCCCCTGCTACGTGAGGCGGTCGTCAACGTTTCCACCAGCGTCGCCCACTGGCCGGCGTCGGGCCCGCACTGGTACGGCGCTTCCAAAGCGGCCGTGACCGCGCTCAGCAAGGGACTGGCCGACGAGCTCGGCCCGCGCGGCATTCGCGTCAACACGGTCTCGCCGGCGCTCATCCGCACCCCGTTGTGGGACGAGTACGGTCCGCGCGTCAGCCAGGCCCGCGGCGCCGACTTCACCCAGCTCATGACGGACCTGCCGGACCAGATCAACGTCACGCTGGGCCGCTGGGGGACGCCCCAGGAGGTCGCCAACCTGATCGTCTTCCTCGGGTCCCCGGCGGCCAGCTACATCACCGGCAGCGACTACGTCATCGACGGGGGTCTGCTCAAGACCGTATGACCCGTTCTCGTGGGTCCACCCCGGATTGATCCTCATAGCCGATGTCCCGGCGACCGTTCCAGGTCGCCGGGACATCGGGAGGGGCGGGTCACTCGGTCGGCGGGACGGCGATCGCGTCGATCTCGAAGAGCATGTCGGGCAGGGCCAGGGCGGCCACCCCGGTGAGGGTCTGGGTCGGCGGGACGTCTCCCCAGATCTCTCCGATGAGCTGGGCTATCACCGCGAGCTTGGCGGCGTCGTGGTCGACGATGTAGGTGCGGATCTGGATCACGTGCTGGTAGTCGAGTCCTACGGCCGCCAGGGCGGTGCGCAGGTTGGTCAGCGACTGGCGGACCTGGTCGGTGAAGTCGGGCGAGGTCACGTGCCCCTCGCCGTCCGAGGCGTACTGGCCCGCGACGAACACCAGGCCGCTGTTGGTGCGGGCCAGGTGGCTGTATCCGTAGCCGACCGGGTTGTGCAGGGTCTCGGGGTTGATGATGGTGTGCGACATGGCTGTGCTTCCCGTCAGTGGTGGGTGCGGGTCGTCGCCGGGGTTCCGGCGGCGACGGTCAGGGCGGTGAGCAGGGCGAGGACGCCTCCGACACCGAGGACGGCCCTGGTGGCGAGGCCGTCGGCGGCCAGGCCGCCGAGTAGCGCGCCGAGGGCGATGGACAGGTTGAAGGCGGAGACGAACAGTGCCGAGGCGGCGGCCGCCGCGTTGGGGGCGGCTTGGAGCATCCAGGTCTGGAGGCTGACCGAGACTGCGCCGTAGGCCAGGCCCCAGACGGCGAGCAGGAGCGTTCCGGTGACCGGCCCCTGGCCGGGTACCGCGAGCAGCGCCAGGGTGGACGCGATCGCGAGGGCGACGGTCAGGAGGGTTTCGCGTACGTGGTTGCGTACTCGGGAGCCGGCCAGGAAGTTGCCGGTGATCCCGGCGATCCCGTAGGCCATGAGGAGGAGTCCCGTGGTCCCGCCGGTGATGTTCGAGGTCTCCTGGAGCAGGGGGCGGACGAATGTGTAGGCCGCGAAGTGGCCGGTGATCAGCAGCGTGGTGATCAGGAGCCCGGTCCGCACGCCCCGGTTGCCGCGTAGGAGTGCGGGGAGAGTCTTGATGGTGACGGGCTCTCCTGGTGGAAGCGGCGGTACCAGCGCTCGCAACGCGGCCGCCGCGATCAGACCTAGTACCCCTACCGTCGCGAACGCGGCGCGCCAGCCGACGGTGTCACCGAGCAGGGTCCCGGCAGGGACGCCGACGACCGAGGCGGTGGACACCCCGCCGAAGATGATCGCGGTGGCGCGGGCGACCCCGTGTTCCGGGACGAGCCGTACGGCCAGTCCTCCGGCCACGGCCCAGAATCCGCCGACACTCACGCCGATCGCGAGCCGGGCCAGCAGGATCACGGGGAATGTGGGGGCTATGGCGCTGACCAGGTTGGCGGCGGCCATGAGGCTGGTCAACGCGACCAGCAGGGTCCGCCGGTCGAGGCGGGCGGCGAGCACGGTGATCGTGGGGGCCGAGACGGCTGCGAGCAGGCCGGGGACGGTGACCATCAGGCCAGCCGTTCCGGCTGACACCTCCAGTTCCGAGCCGATCGGGGTGAGCAGGCCCACAGGCAGCAGTTCCGAGGTCATGAGGGCGAAGATGCCGAGGGCGATCGCCAGCACCGCGCGCGGGTGGTTCTCAACGGTGTGCATGGTGGTGGTCCTTGAGGTCGTCGAGCAGCCGTTCGGCCGCGGAGTCGTCGGGGGCGTTGCGGAAGCGGAAGGCGACCGGGTCGCCGACACATGCGGCGGCGAGGGAGGTGAAGACCGGGCGGAGGTGGTCGACGGCGCGTAGTCCACCGGACTCGGCCCCGTAGGCGACGAAGGCCACGGGCTTGGCCCGCCACTCCTCGCGGTACCAGTCGATGGCGTTCTTCAGCGAGGCGGGGAAGCTGTGGTTGTCTTCCGAGGTCACGATGACGAAGCCGTCGGCGGTGGCGAGCCACGGACGCAGGTCCTCGACGGCGGGTGGGCCGCCGGTGGTCGGAGGTTCGGCCGGGAGGGTCGTGGGCAGCCACGCCTGGGCAAGGTCGATGATGTCCACGTCGAGGTCGGGGCGGCGGCACGCCCTGGCGGCGAGCCAGTCTGCGGCGGTCGGGCCGAAACGGCCCTCCCGGATGCTCCCGATGATGATCGCGATGCGCATCTCGTCCCCTTCCCGCGTAGTTGGCGGGCTCCACTGTGCGTGGGGCCGCGCATGATCGGCTGGGGGTCGGCTGGGGATAGTCTCGTGCGATGCGATTTGGAGTGCTGGGCCCGCTTTCGGTGTGGGCGGCGGACGGCACGCCCGTCCGGGTTCCGGAGCTGAAGGTGAGGGCGCTGCTCGCCGCGCTCCTTCTGCACGAGGGGCGTCCGGTGTCGACCGACCGGCTGCTGGACGACCTGTGGGGCGAGGACCTGCCAGGGAATCCCACCAACACCCTTCAGACCAAGGTCTCCCAGCTCCGGCGCGTCTTGGGCGACCGAGCGCTGGTCGCCTACGGGCCGACCGGGTACTCCCTGGCCAGCACGGCGGTGGACGCCGTGGAGTTCGGCGCGCTGTTCTCGGCGGCGCTGGCCAGCCCGGACCTGCGGACCAGGGCGGATCTGCTGACCGACGCGCTGGCGTTGTGGCGCGGCCCCGCTTACGCCGACTTTCGCGACACGTTCGCCTACGGCTCGGCTGTCCGCCTCGACGAGCAGCGACTGACGGCGTTGGAGGAGCAGGCGGAGGTGCGGCTAGCGCTCGGCGAGCACCACCGGCTGGCCGACGAGCTGGGCGAACTGGTGGCCCGGCATCCGCTCCGGGAACGGCTGCGTGCCGCGCACCTTCGAGCGCTGTACGGCGCGGGACGACAGAGCGAGGCTTTGGCCGGATACGCCGACCTGCGCGAACGGCTCGCCGACGAGCTGGGTCTTGACCCCGGCCCCGACCTGGTGGCGTTGCACCGAGCGATCCTGAACCAGGATCTGGGGCTCGCCCCTGTCGCTGTCTCCCGTTCCTCGTCCCTGCCCGCGCAGGTCACGTCGCTCATTGGGCGGGAGGGCGAGGTCGCGAGGGTGCATGAGCTGCTGGAGGAGGAACGGCTGGTCACTCTGACCGGCCCCGGTGGGGTCGGCAAGACACGCCTGGCTCTGGCGGCGGCCTCGCAGGCCGCGTTCCCCGACGGCGTGTGCCTGGTCGAGCTGGCGGGCGCCGACGGCCATGTGGCCGAGCTGGTGGCGGCCGGGCTCGGTGTCCGGGATGAGACCTCCGCGGCGCCCCAGGTGCCCGTCCCCGACGCCGCGGACCGGGTGGCCGACGCGCTGCGGACCCGACGGCTGCTGCTGGTGCTGGACAACTGCGAACACCTGGCCGAGGAGGTCGCGGCCCTGGCGGAGACCCTGCTGCGGGCCGCCTCCGGCGTTCGGGTCCTCGCCACCAGCCGGGAGCCGTTGGCGCTGCCTGGCGAGACCGTCTTCGTGGTGCCGCCGCTCGACCGGGCCGCCGCGTTCGACCTGTTCGTCGAACGGGCGGGCGTGCCGCTGGACGCTGAGGACGCCCCCTGGGCGGAGGCCGTCTGCGCGAGGTTGGACGGACTTCCGCTGGCGTTGGAGCTGGCCGCCGCCCGGGTGCGGGCGCTCGGTGTGCGCGGAGTCGCCGAACGCCTGGACGACCGGTTCCGGCTGCTTCGTGGCTCGGGCCGGGGCAGGCCCGCCCGGCAGCAGACCCTCCGGGCGGTGATCGACTGGAGCTGGGAGCAGCTCACCGAGGAGCAGCGGGCCGCGATGCTGGCGCTGGCCGTCCATCCCGGCGGGTGCACGCTGGAGGCCGCCGAGGCCGTCGGCGTCGACCTCGACCTGCTCGACCAGCTCGTGAACCGGTCGATGGTGACCGGCGCTCCCCGGTACCGGCTCCTGGAGAGCGTCACGGCCTACTGCCTGGAACGGCTCGACGCCGACGCCCCCGTCTTCGAGCTCCGCGACCGCTACTACACCGGCCTGGCGGAACGGGCCGCCCCACACCTGCAGAGCGGCGGACAGCGGCAGTGGCTGGCGCGGCTCGACGAGGAGGACCTGAACCTGCGCGCCGTGCTCGACCGGACGGCGCCATCCAGGCTGGTCCAGGCGCTGACCTGGTACTGGTACCTGCGCGGCAGGCACCAGGAGGGGCACCGGCACACGAAGGGAACGGCCTGGGGCGCGGGTTTCGCGCTGCTGTCGGGTGCGGGCCGTGTCGAAGAGCCCGTGTTCACCGACGCGCGTTCGCGGTGGTTCCTGGCCCATGCCCATCTGCACTTCGGGGACGTCGACGCCGCCTTCGGGCTGCTGGAGGAGGCGCTGGTCGAGTTCCGGGCGCGGGGAGATCGGTGGGGTGAGGCCGCCACGCTGGCGAGCCGTACCAAGCTGGCGATGTTCCGGGGCGACTTCGCGGTGGCCGCGACCAGCGGGGAGCAGAGCATCGACCTGTTCGGCGAACTCGGCGACCGCTGGGGGCACCTCCAGGCGTCCGACATGCTCGGCTACCTCGCCGAGGTCACAGGCGACCACGCGCGTGCCGGGCGGCTGCACCGTGAAGGGCTGCGGATCGCGGAGGACCTGGGGTTGCGGACCGACGTGTCATACCGACTGTCCAGCCTGGGCCGGGTCGCGCTGCTCACCGGGAATCTGGAACGCTCCACCGACCTGCACGAGCAGGGTATGCGGGTGGCGGCCGAGCAGGCGAACCGGTTCGCCGAGGAGTTCGCGCGAGTCGGGCTGGCGCTGGTGGCGCGCAGGTCGGGCGAACTCGACCGCGCCGAGACGCTGCTGCGGGAGTCGTTGAACTGGAACCGACGGTTGGAGACCGAGTTCGGAGTGCCGTTCTACGGGGTGACCCTGATCCTGGCCGAGCTTGGCTTTGTCGCGGCGGCGCGGGGCGAGACGGCGGTGGCGCGTGGCCTGCATACGCGTGGGCTGGACGCGGCTCGTGAAGTCGGCGATCCGCGTTCGGTGGCGCTGGCGTTGGAGGGCCTGGCCGAGGTCGAGGCGCTGGAGGGCTCCTCCGATGAGGCGGCCCGGCTCCTCGGGGAGGCCGAGGATCTTCGCGCGTCGGTCGGCGCGCCGCTCCCGCCCGCCGAACGCGGCGACGTGGACCGGATCCGCTCGCTGATCGGGCCGTGAGGGGACCGTCAGCGAATCGTGCGTGGCCCTCGGCAGGGTGGGACCCATGAGAGCACTCGTCTTCACCCCCGACCTGACCTTCGCTGACGTTCCCGACCCGATCCCTGCTGCCGACCAGGTCCTGGTCGAGGTGGCGGCTGTCTCCCTCAACTTCGGAGAGGTGGCTTACCGGTCGTCGGCGCCCCGTCCCTCGCACGTTCCGGGCTGGGACGCCGCCGGGGTGGTGGCGCGGGCGGCGGCCGACGGCTCCGGCCCGGCCGTGGGCACCCGTGTGGTGACGTTCGGCTGGTCGGGGGCCTGGGCTGAGCGCCGCGCCGTCAGCACCGCCGACCTGGCCGTCGTCCCCGCCGACGTCGATCTGGCCCTGACCGCGGCGCTGCCAGTGGCGGGCGTCACCGCGTTTCAGGCCCTCCGGCGGCTCGGTCCCATCGAGGGCCGCAGGGTGCTGGTGACCGGCGCCTCGGGCGGCGTCGGTCGGTTCGCCGTCCAGCTGGCCGCCCAGGCTGGGGCTCACGTGGTCGCGTCGGTGGGCGGGCCGCAGCGGGCGGCCGGGCTGCGCGAGCTGGGCGCGGCCGAGACCGTGGTCGGCCCCGAGGGCCTGACGGAGCGCGTGTACGGCGTGCTCGACAACGTGGGCGGAAGCCAGCTCGCCGAGGCGTTCTACCGGCTGGAGGACGACGGCGTGGTCCAGGCGATCGGCAAGGCTTCCAAGGAACCCACCGTGATCGACTTTGAGGAGGCCCGCGTCCGATCCTTGCGCGGCCGGATCGAGAACTTCAACATCAGGGCCCCGTTCGGCGACGACCTGGCTCACCTGGTCGGGCTGCTGGCCACCGGCGACCTCGACGCCCAGGTGGGCTGGCGGGGCCCCTGGGACCGGGCGGCCGAGGCCGCCCGAGCGCTGCTGTCCCGCGAGGTCCGGGGCAAGGCCGTCCTCACCCTGGCCTGACCGGGCGGGTGACGGAACTTCCTGACGAGAGGCTGTCGTCTCTCCGGCCGGTGCCCCGTCCCATACGTTGCGCGACCTGGTCTCCGACGCCGCCGCATTGGTGCCCGCGCTCGGCCTGGACACGGCCCATCTGGTCGGCATGTCGCAGGGGGCCGCGGTCGCCCAGCTCGTGGCGCTCGACTGTCCTGAACGGGTCGCCTCCCTGACCCTGGCCTCCTCGACGCCTGGCGGGCCGGGCCACATCCACGATGATCTGCCTCAGATGTCGGAGCGGCTCCAGCAGGTGTTCGCGGCCGAGGCGGCCGAACCTGATTGGTCGGACCACGATGCCGTTCTTGACTATCTGGTCGAGGCTGAGTGTCCCTTCGCCGCCGCCTCGCGTCCCTTCGACGTGGCGGCCATGCGGGAGCTCTCCAGACGTGTCCTCGAACGCTCGGCCGACATCGCGGCGCAGCTGACCAACCCGTTCCTGTTGGACGCTGGGGAGCCGTGGCGGCACCGGTCGGTCAGATCACCGCCCCGACGCTGGTCCTGCACGGCACCGAGGACCCGTTGTTGCCGGTCGAGCACGGCTACGCCCTTGCCGCCGAGATCCCCGGTGCGCTCTTCCTCGCGATGCCGCGGACCGGACACGAGGTCTTCCCCCGCAACCAGTGGGACACCGTCGTCCCGGCGATCCTCGACCACACCGCCCGCCACTGAACGACTGGGGGACCCTATGCTCGCCGTCTTGCTCGCTTTGGGCGCCAGCCTCGGCTGGGGAGCATCCGACTTCCTGGGTGGGCTCAAAAGCCGTTCGCTCCCCCTGATATCGGTACTGCTGATCTCGCAGACCACCGCGCTGGCCCTGCTCATGGCCATGGTCGCCGCGAAGGGCACGCCTCTTCCCGACGTCTCCTCACTGGGCCAGGCGGCCGTGGCCGGGTTGGCCGAGACGGCGGGCGTCGCCGCCCTCTACCGAGGGCTGGCGGTCGGCCGGATGGGCATCGTCGCCCCGGTCGCGGCGACGGCACCCGTCGTGCCGCTGGTGGCCGGGGTGGTGACCGGAGAGGTCCCCGCTCCGCTCCAGTTCGGCGGGCTCGCCCTCGCGCTCGTCGGCCTCGTCATCACCTCGAAGTCCCCGGCCGACGGCGGCACGGGCCGCCGGGCACTGCCGAGCCTCCTCTATGGGCTGCTGGCGGCGCTGGGCTTCGGGACCTTCTTCCTCGCCATGCACAACGCCAGCGGCGAGGATGTCGGGTGGGCCCTGCTGGTCGCCCGGCTCACGGCGGTCACCGCCATCGCGGCCGTCATCGTCGCCCAGCGCCGACGCGTGACGATCACGGGAGCCGACCTGCCCGCGACCGCCGCCATCGGCGTCCTCATCATTACGGCCGACTTCCTGTACGCCACCGCCTCCAACCTCGGCATGGCGAGCACCGCCGCCGTCCTGGGGTCGCTGCACACCGTCGTCACCATCGCCCTGGCTCGGATCGTGCTGAAGGAACGGCTCGGGCGGCTGCAACAATTCGGCATCGCCCTCTCCCTCGTCGGCGTCCTGGCCATCTCCACCGCGACCTGATCAGGCCCGGGGCGAGCCGTCCAGGTCGGTCCGCGGCACGTGACCGCTCGGCGGTGCGGTGAGGTCGGCCGCGCCCTCCCGCGAGGTGAAGGCCGCGTCGGGCCGCATCTGGGGGGGTGCCTCTATGTCTTTCGTCAAGCGAGGCGTGGGGTGCGGGGTTCGTAGAAGGTGCCGTCGCGGAGTATCGCGAACAGCACGTTGATCCGTTGCCGGGCGAGCCGGAGGAGGGCTTGTGTGTGGG
>NZ_SRIC01000261.1 GCF_004684775.1 Streptomyces sp. MZ04 | reverse complement strand
GATCTCGCCGTCGAGGAACGGGTTGGGCGCCGGGATCTGGTAGACGTGCCGGGCCCAGCGCACCGCCTTGATGTCGAAGGGCCGCCGTTTGCCGGTGAGCAGGCGGGCCGTGGCGAGTTCGGTGACGAGTTCCTCGTCACTGAGGACGGTGCCGAGCCGGGTGATCAGTTCGACGGCGGCGGCCGGGGTGCGGGGCGCCCCGCTGCGCGAGGTGGTGATCAGGTCGGTGGCGCCGGTGTGCCAGCGCACTCCGATACGGACCTCGTCTTCTGCGCCGTCGGGCAGCAGCGTGATGTCGCTGATCAGGGTCCGCAGCAGGCGTTTGCGGTCCTTGGCGCTGGTGGTGGGGTCGTCCCAGAGCCGGGGCAGGTCGGCGGCGAGTTTCTCCAGCTCGGCGCGGCCGGGCAGCGGCGGGCAGGCCTCGCGGGTGGCGACCAGGGTGGCCTCGGCGTCGTTGAGGGCGGCCAGTTTCGTCTCCCAGCGGCTCTCCAAGGTCCGTGCGACCAGGCGGTTTTCCGGTTCGACCTGGCTGAAGGCCCGCTCGGCGCGGTCGGCTTCGTAGCGGGCGCGTTCGACAGCGAGTTCGGCCGCGTGGTGGGCGCGGGTGTGGCGCTGGGTGACCTGCTCGGCCGCGTCCAGGGCGAGCGTGACCAGTTCGGGTGTCAGGGTCACCAGCAGCAGGCCGGCGACCGCGTCATCCACGACGGTGGCGGCGATCGACCGGCAGGACGTGGTGCGGGCAGCGTCCCTATGCCCCATGCAGTCGTACTGGGCCAGCCGGTTGGTGCCCTGGTAGCGGGTGCCGATCCGGCAGCCGCAGCCCCCGCAGCCGATGATGCCCTGACACAGAGGTTCGCCCTCGCGGGGCGGACGGGCGCCGGTGTGCGTGCAGTTCGCGGTGAGCTTCGCCTCGATGGCCAGGAACTGCTGCCAGGTGATGTACCCGTCGTGGTGATCGGTGATGACGATGCGCCAGTCGGCCCGCGGAACACGAGGATTCGTGGTCAGGACGGTGCCGTCGGGCCGGACGGTGCGCTGGGTGCGGTGACGGCCGTAGACATAGGCGCCGGCATAGGCCGGGTTGGTCAGCACGCCCATGACCCGGCCGTGAGTCAGCTTGCCCCAGCGCAGTTGCCCGTCCCAGACGCCGCCGTAGGCACGCAGCGGGAACAGGCGGGCGGTCAGGGCGGCGACCACCCCGTAGGCGGAGCCGGTGCGGGCGAACTCCGTGAACACGTCGGCGACCGCAGTGCGGACTTCCTCGTCTGCGTCGAGCACGACACTGCCGTCCTCGTCGTAGGCCAGCCCGACGGGCAGCGGGACCCGCAGTTCACCGCGTGCGGCGGCGGTCTGTTTGGCGCCCTGGAGACGGCCGTTGAGCAGGTGGAGCTCGGCTTCGGACATGCTCCCCTTGAGTCCGAGCAACAGCCTGTCGTTGAAGTCCGCAAGATCGTAAATGGCGTCGGTGTCGACGACGAGGGTGTCGGTCAACCGCGCGAGTTCCAGCAGGCGGGCGATGTCCGCGTTGGAGCGGGCCAGCCGGGAGACCTCCAGGCCGAACACGGCCCCGGCCTCGGCCAGACACACCTTCGCCACCACCTCGTGAAAGCCCCCGCGCTCGACCCCGAACCGGCCCGAGACACCCAGGTCCTTGTCGATGACCAGGATGTTCTCCGCCGTCCAGCCCAACGCGAGCGCCAAGTCCACCAGCGCGTACTGCCGCGTGGTCGACTCCGTGTGATCGCGGACCTGCAGCATCGTCGACTGCCGCAGATATTCTCTGAACTTTCGAGAATGTGTAATCGCCTGGGCCCAGCGGCCTGTTCGCGGTCACGGGGGCTCGTTCGTGGGGTGCCGTGTGGTGGTGATATGGCGGCCGGCGATGTGCGAGAAGTCGGGCATGCCGAGGTCGATCGTGGTTCGATGGGTGGCGATCTGGTCTGCTTGGGCGAGTTTCTGCTCGGCCCCGGCGAGGCTGACGCGCAGTCCCTCAACTTCACCGCGCCAGCCTTCGCGCTCGGCCTCAGTGATGCGGTCGAGCAGGTTGTCGCGTACTTCGGCAAGCCGGTGAAGCTGGGCGGGATCAGGCCGCAGAAGAGCGCATCGGATGCAAGCGTGCTCATGAATACAGGCAGTGCCGAAAGCACGTCCGCAGGTGCCGTGGGCGACCTTGCGTCGCTCGAAATGCCCCAGGAAGTCGTCCCATTCCTCGTCAGTCGGGGTGCGGTACTCCTCGCCGGGGCGGGTGGCCCGGCGGCGGGCAATGAAGGCCCGGTGTCCGTTGATGACTTCCTCGGGATAGACGGCCTTGTAGCCCATGGTCGTTGTGATCGCCTTGTGTCCGGCGACGAGTTGGGCAATGTGCGGGGGCATGCCATTGAGGATCGCGTCCGTGATGAAGATCCTCCGGAAGTCGTGCGGCGTGTAGTTCAGCGGACGCCCGCTTCCGTCGGTGATGCCGGTGGCGGCGAGGGTGGCGTTCAGCAGGGCCCTGACAGTGTGGATGGTGATCGGGCGGTGCTCGACGCCGTGCCGGTGCTGGAACAGCAAGGGCATCGGCGGGTTCCAGACACGTTCGTGGATGTCGTAGGAGACCACGAGCGGCAGCGTGGGCTTGCTGCCGCGAACTCGGCTGATGATCGCGCTGAGCACGTCGGCCAGCTCGGGGCTGATGACCAGAAGCCGCTCGGCGTCGGTCTTGGACGGGGCGATCTGCAGCAGGGGCACGAGTTCGCCGGTGGTCGGCAACCGGTATTGCACCAGGCTGTGATGGCTGAGTTCGGCGAGTTCCTCGACGCGGATGCCGGTATGACGCAGGACTTCGACGGCGGCCCAGCTCCAGAAGGCCCGGTGTTCTTCCAGGGTGAGATCTCGGCGCTTGCCGGATTCAGGGTCTTCGGCCCAGGTCTTGGCGGCGAGGGTGTGCTTGCTGAGCACTGCGGCCCGCAAGGTCTGACCGCCGGCGGTGAACAGCTGCCCGGGCGAGGTCTGTTGGGCGACGGCGAGCCGTTCGGCCGCAGCTCTGCGTGCGGTGTCGGCGGCGGTGACCAGGGCGGGCAGCGCCGGGAGACGTTCGCGGGTGCGCTGGTCCATCCGGGATTTGCGATGCGCGTGGACCTTGCGGCGTGACATTTCCGCGTCGCGGATCGGGCAGGGTGCCGCCCATGGTCCCCAGGTCGGCGGGTCCTCCATCGCCCACTGGGCGATGTCGAGGTAGAAGGCGCGGACCATGGACATGTAGTTCATCCCGAGGTCCGCGCGGGGTGCCTCGGTCTGTGAGGTGGTGCCGTCCAGGTTGGGGACGGTGAGCGTTTTGCGGGCGACGCGTCGCTTCCAGGCGGCGGCGACGTCGGGCTCCAGGTGGAGCGAGGAGATGCCGGGGTGGTGGATCTCCAGGTCCTTCCAGAACATCCGGCCCAGGCCGAAGGACATCGAGCGCAAGGTTGCGTAGTCGAGTGCGGGCTGGCGCTCGCGCAGGTAGGCGACCAGGAGATCGCGGATGGGGCGGCAGGCCAGGTCATAGCGGTCGATGAGGTCCTCGATGCCGACCTGGCCCTGGGCGGCGAAGACCCGCACCGTCCTTGGAGCGGTGGCGGGGAACACACCGAGCGCGTGCAGCATCTGGTAGAAGTACAGGCTCGTGTCACGCCGCCCCCGCGCGGCCATGATGTGCACGACCTGGAGGCAGTCGCCGACGACGATGTCGGCGACCGTGCCGCCCTTGGCCGCCAGCAGCCCGGCGACCCTCCGCAGCGCGGCCTCCTTGGTGTTGGCGTTGGCCGGGTCCTCCTGCGCCAGGAGCGTGAGCTTCGCGAAGCCGTCCGGGTCGCGGCCGCGGGCCATCTCCGTGATCAGATGCTTGATGCTGCCGGGGGTGAACATCCAGGCAAGACTCGGGCGGATCACGTCGGCGGCCAGCAGGGGCAGCAGACCGCGGCCGAGCTGGATGAACTCACTGCGGGGCGCCTGGCCGGTCCACTCGCTGCCACGCAGGACGCGGGAGGCCGTCTGCCGCCAGGCGACGTTGCCAGCCTGCTGGGCGCCGCTGGCCAGCCATCGTTCCTGCCAGGTGTCGCCGGGCTCGTCCTCCAGCCAGTCCAGCACCTTGATCAGCCCGGCCTCGCGGCCCTCCTGGTTGCGTGCGCTGTCCGAGATGAAGGGTGGTGTGAGGAGTCGTTCGAGGAGCATCGCGCGGCTTTGCCGGGTGGCCGGCCAGGTCGGTTCCGGCGGCCTCGGAGGGAATCGATCCAGCAGCGTGGTCACCCCGGACACGGACGGTGCCGCAGACCGGGGCGGGGCCGCGGCCGGGGTCGGCCGGCCGCTCACGACGTGCCCTTGCCGAACAGGACGTTCAACGACTCGGCCCGGTAGGCCGGCATGGTCTGCCCGCCGAGGTCGGGCTCCGTCTGACCGCCGGAGCGGCGGAGATGGTGGGCCAGAACGGAGGCGATCACGTCTTCCGGAACGGGAGAAAGGTAAAGCTGAGTGGTCGTCAACTGAGCGTGTCCGAGGACCCACTGGACGTCGGTGAGCGGCATTTTCGGGTCTCGTGCCATGCGATAGGCGGCGGTATGACGCAGGTCGTGCAGGCTCCAGTTCGCGCCGAGCGAAGCGTTGACCCGCTGGAACATTCGGTAGACGGCCGGGTAGGACAGCGGTCGAAACGGACGCCGCAGGGTCCACCACAGCGGCTCGTCCGTGCCGGTGGGCATGAGCCCGTGCATCTGGGCCTGGTAGAGCCGCAGCCAGACGAAGGCATCGGGCGAGGCGGGCAGCGGCTGCAGGGCTTTCGTGCCCTTGCGGATGACCGTGATCAGCTGCTGTCCGGGATCGGCGTCGGTCCATCTGGAGCTCAGCAGTTCGGATGCGCGGGCGCCGGTCGACACGTAGAAGGCGACCAGGGCTCGGTCCCGGTGTGAGGGCAGCTGCGCGAAGAGCTCGTTGAAGCGGTCGTCCGGGATCCTGCGGGGTGCCCGGGTGGCGACCTTGGGGCGGTAGAGGCCGCTCCGCTCGGCGGGATAGGGATCCATCGGGTTGTGATGGATGTGAGCCCGTCCACTCCGGCGCTCGCGTACCAGCGGGAACGGGTTGATGATCGGCCCGGAGCCCGCGTCACGGTGGAAGTCGTAGAAGCTCCGCAGCACGGTCTCGCTGTGCACCCGCGTCGTTGGCGCGTACTTCCTGCCCGGCGACCGCTTGCCCGTCACCGGATTGGCAGCCCCCGGGGCCCGGCCGGCAGTCGGCGACACGCTCGCTGCAGCGTCCTGGCCCTGGTGGCGCCAGTGGGCCCGCTCCGGCTTGTCAGCGATTTGCATCCAGCGGCAGAAGTCGCGGGCCTCGACGCGGGTGGCCCGGTCCCACCCGACCTCCGCCGCCCACAAGAACCGGAACCAGCGCAACAACGCCAGCGTGTACGACCGCTGCGTAGTCTCCGGCCGGCCGATCGCTTGCAGGTCCTTGAGGAACTCGGCGACCGAGGCGACGACCGCGCCGCCCGGGTCGAGTAATCGGTACGGCTCCCAGGGATCGTCCGTCTCTTCCACCGAGCCCACCATCGGAACCGTCAGCACCGCGAGGTCCCGAGGCTCCCTTCCATCCCATCCAGTCATGGGCAGGGACCGTAGACCTGCAGACACGGGCATGTCCCCTGAACTGCACAAACCCTCCCGGCAGTTCAGTCAACAGGTAGATGATCGCCAGGCGAGAACGGTGCGGAGCGGTTATCTTCCCCTCGCCGTTCACGACCGCCACCTCTCGCCCGCAGCGACGTCTCGAGCATGTTCGCCACCGCCATCACGGCGTCCTCGCGCAGCCAGCCCTCGATGCTCATCCGGCCTCGCCCCCGGCTGCCGGCCGCGGCTCGTGCCGCGTCGGCGCCTCATGACGACTCTCCGCTTCGCCGCTGGTCAGCGCAACGTCTGGCCAACGCATCCAGCAGAGCGCGCAGTTCGACCAGTGACTCCTGTGAGACCCGTACATCCTCGGCCGCCGGCCCACGGTCAGTCCACGCCACCGGCAGCGTCATCCTCGCCCCGGCTCCCGTATCGACCACGAACATCCGAGTGCTGCCCCGCTTCATCGAGTACAGGACCTCGACCCGGCGCCCAGCCAGCGGGTGAAACGGATGCGTCACCATCAACCAACCCGAATGCTTCCTGGACGATGCGGCCGTATGCCGCCTCCGTCCCGTCCTGGTCGGATAAATTGGTCGCTGAAGTGGTGCGCATGCTGCTTGATGCGTACTACGACGTCCAGTTCTCCGACCATTCACACGGGTTCCGACCAGGCCGAGGTTGCCATACCGCTTTGCGGGAGGTTGCCGAAACCTGGAAAGGAACACACTGGTTCATTGAGGGAGACATCGCCGATTGCTTCGGGAGCCTGGACTTCACTGTCATGCTTACGACGCTCGGCGAGAAGATCCACGACGGCCGGTTCCTTGCGCTGATCCACAAGATGCTCACAGCGGGGTACCTTCAGGATTGGGAATGGCACGCCACTTGGTCTGGCGCGCCGCAAGGCGGCATCGCCTCACCCGTCCTGTCGAACATCTACCTGCACAAGTTGGATGAATTCGTCGAGAAAGTTCTCGTGCCCGAATACACCCGGGGAAAGAGCAGGGCCGCCAACCCTGTATACCGGAGGCTCGATTCACCGATCGCACGGGCAAAACAGAGCGGCGACCTTCTGGCTCTCCGCAAGTTGCGCCAGCAGCGCCGCCGTATCCCCTACGGGAACCCACAAGATCCCGGATATCGGCGGCTGCGGTACGTGCGGTACTGCGACGACTTCCTACTCGGGTTCAGCGGACCCATCACCGAAGCCGAGGAGATAAAACAGCGGATCCGCCAGTTCCTGAAAGGCGAGCTCAAACTGGAGCTGTCGGAAGACAAGACGCTGATCACTCACGCCAGAAAGGGGGCAAGGTTCCTCGGCTATCACATCGTCGCCCAGCACGCCGACGACCAGATTACCCGTCAAAACAGGGCGGTCAACGGCGTGATAGGGCTGCGAGTCCCGGTCGATGTTCTCACCACCAAATGCGCCCAGTACATGGAACGCGGCAAACCCGCATCCCAGGCCAGGCTCCTGCACCGCAGCGACTACAACATCGTGGCAAGATTCGGAGCCGAATACCGGGGCATGGTGCAGTACTACCTACTCGCCAGCAATGTGCACTGGCTGAACAGGCTGCACTGGGTGATGCAAACCTCCCTACTGAGAACGCTGGCTCACAAGCACGACTCCAAGGTCACCAAGATGTCTCGAAAATACAAAGTTAAGATCGAGACGCCTGAGGGACTGCGGACCTGCTTGCAAGCCCGCATCGAACGCGGCCCAGGGCGAAACCCCTTGGTCGCGACGTTTGGAGGAATTCCGCTGAAACGACAGCGCATGGCGAATATCAAAGATCGCCGACCAGTACGGAGCGCCCTCACTGGTAGCGAGCTGATCCGTCGGCTCCGCCACGGGGAATGCGAACTCTGCGGGAGCGCGGACAACATCCAAGTGCACCACGTTCGCAAACTCGCCGATCTCCAATTCCAAGGCCCTCAACAACAACCGGCCTGGACAGTGTTCATGGCGAAGAAGCGGCGCAAAAACCCTCGTGGTGTGTGCGCCGTGCCATGACGCTATCCATGCCGACCCTCCTGCCACGATAACGGCATGAATAGCTGGAGAGCCGGATGATCGGAAAGCGATCAAGTCCGGTTCGGGAGGAGGCTCACGGGAACCGGACCGGTCAACAGACCGGAACCGCGCCCGTGGGCCCACCTCACAGGCCCGAGGCTTTGCGGGAGGCCACCCGGCAGGCCGCCGCCCGCCGGGAGAACACCTTCCGCACCCGCCTGGCCATCGGAGAGAAGAACGCCCGCAAGCGGATGGCCACGCTCGGCGCGGTCTACGATGCCGACCCCGCACCGCGCCGTCCGCACGACGTGATCACCCCGCCCGGCGGACGGTCCGCCAACTACACCCCGCGGCCGGGGCCCGTCGCCCGGGGCAAGTGGCTGTGCGGTTCGGTCCGTCACGATGCGGAGCATGTCGTCGGGCAGGTCTTCGATCACGCCGAAGCCCGCGATCCCCACCATCGCCGCAGGTGGGTGGTCCTGGTCGACGGCGCCCGCCACCAACTCGACCTGGTCCAGGCAGAAGCCCGCCTCCACGGCGTCGATGTCCACATCGTCATCGACATCATCCATGTCCTGGAGAAGCTGTGGGCAGCGGCCTGGTGCTTCCACCGCACCGGCGACAAGGCCACCGAGAGGTGGGTCGCCACCCACGCCCTGACTGTTCTCGCAGGTCATGCCGCTGAGGTCGCCGATGTCATCCAGGACCAGGCCGATCACACCGAGCTGAGTGGTGAGCAACACCGCGGCGTGGAGGCATGTGTCCGCTACCTGCGGAACAACAGCGAGTTCCTCCACTACGACCAGGCCCTTAAGGCCGGATGGCCCATCGCCACCGGGATCATCGAGGGAGCAGCCAGGCATTTGATCGCCGACAGACTCGATATTTCGGGAGCCCGCTGGGGCCTCGACGGCGCCGAAGCTGTCCTGAAACTCCGCGCCGTCCGCGCCAATGACGATCTCGACGCCTACTGGGAACATCACCTCGCCGCCGAACACCGACGGCTCTACCCAGCCTGCGACCAGGCCAGATAAACCCTCACGGCCTGACTGCGATCTCACTCAGAACGAGCTGCACCCATCCGGTTGTGAGCCAGCGGGCCTGGGCCAGCTCTGCAGAAGCGCCCGTGACCGCATGCTCGAGGCCCCAGCCAGGAGCAGCTGGGGCCTCGTCGCGGCATGCTCATATGTCAGCCCGTGGCGTGAATCAGAGCCAAGTGTGTGGCAGGGCAACGCTCCTGATACCGCCGCGGAGTTAGGGGAGCTTACTCCGCGGAGAACTTCCAGACGAACGGCTCATCCTCGCCGTCCTCCGGAACCCAATGGACCTCAAGGTCCTTGGAACCAGCAGGAACCAGGTAGGTCTGGCACAGGACATGGCTCTCCCCCTGCTTCCAGCCCTCCAAGTCCAGCTCATCCTCACAGCCGGGCGCATCCTCGGCAGCGCCGATGAGAAGGCCACCGCGGGTGCCGTCCGCATAGATCTCCGCCCCGTCACCCACGTCTGGAACCTCCGTGAGAGGGGCGCCCGCCTTGTGCGTGTACTTCACGTGGGCGGTCGCTGCGACCACTATCTGGGGTCCTTCGCTGGCATTTGTTGTGTAAGGCACGGTGGTCACCTCTTCGTGTGGCTGTGAGATATCTGCCGGTCGTGAGGCACGTTCTCGCGGTCGTATGGAGGCATGAAGTTCCGTGCTGTGTGTGCCGAATCGCCCGTGGACGGGCGCCCGTTGTGGGTCGTGGTCGATGAGTCTTACGGGCTGCATCACGAGGCCTGTACATTTCTGGCGGCCCTGCGAGGCATGGGCCGATCGTTCAACACCGAGAAGGCGTACGCGGGCCGCACCGCCATGCTGCTGACCTGGTGTTCCGGGCAGCACCTGGACTGGACACGGGTCTCCTTGCTGGACCTGGCCCGGTTCCTGCGCTGGCTGGTGGACGAGCCGCTGCCGCCTCGGAGTACGCGAGTGAGCTCGCCGCCGCAGTTCCGCATCGAGAAGTCGGCGAACGCCGTGATGACCGGGGTCTTCGAGTTTCTGCGGTTCTGCTCACGCAACGAGTGGGTGGATCCGCAGCTGGCGGCCCGCCTGTCGGAGACGAAGTACCTGCGCTGGCTGCCGCCAGGGCGAGAAGCGGGTGAGGACGGGCAATTCCGCAGCGTTCGGGCCCGGATGCTGAAGCTTCCGGAGCCGGTCGAAGAGGCCGTCGAGTTTCTGACGCCAGAGGAAGCTGAGGAGTTGTTGCAGGTCACCACGCATGCCCGGGACCGGTTCCTGGTCGCCCTCCTGGGCTGCACAGGGGAGCGGATCGGCGAGGCCCTGGGGCTTCGGCGCATGGACATGCACTTGTTGTCCTCCTCGCGGATGCTCGGCTGCCGGGTCGAAGGCCCGCATGTCCATGTCCGGCGGCGGGCGAACAACGCGAACGGGGCGCTGGCCAAGTCCCGTTTCTCCAGGGCGATTCCGGTCACCGACGACCTGGTCGGGCTCTACGCGGACTACCAGTTCGAGCGGGACAAGGTCGCTGAGGCGGCCGACTGCGACATGGTCTTCGTGAACCTCTTCCACGCTCCGTTGGGCCGGCCTATGCGTTACGGCACGGCGAAGGAGCTCTTCGACCGCCTCGCGAAGAGGGCAGGATTCACGGCCCGGCCGCACATGCTGCGGCACGGGGCGGCTACATCCTGGATTCGCGCCGGAGTCGCCCCGGACGTCGTCCAGGTCCTGATGGGCCAGATCTCCCCGGCCTCTCTGACCCCCTACCTGCACAGCAATGGGGCAGATCGGCGGGCCGCCGTCGAGTTGGTGGCGGCTCGACGGAGGCAGTCATGACCAGCGCCGCTGAACTCATCCCACAGACGTCCCCCTCGCCTCCGCTGCTAGATCCCGCGGCCTGGATGCGCTGGCTCCAGGAGCACGTCGATCCAGAGTGGCGACCTGGTGAATGGTCCCAGCAGCCCTGGTTCTTCGACGGCGATCTGAACAATCCCCGCACTGCAGCAGGCCAGTGCATCACTGCCTCGTGCTGGACCCTGGTGCGCGGACCCAACATGATCTGTCGGCACTGCACCGACACTCACGAGGCCAGTGGCCTGAGCCGCGACGAGTTCCTCGCGTCCTACCAGCGACCCCGGGTCCGGAAGGAGCGCGGAACGGACTCGGAGCGCTGCGTCCTGGAACGTTCTTCGGGCCGGTGCGAGCGACCGGCCCACAGCGTCGGTCTCTGCCGAACTCACTACTGCCGCTGGCGGCGCCACTCACGGCAGGGCATCACCCTCGAAGAGTGGCTGGCAACGAGCACAGCCATGCCGATGGCAGCCAAACCAGCCTGCATCGTCCGGGACTGCGCCAACCAGCAGATGCTCGCGGGTCTTTGCTTTTCCCACCACGAAACCTGGACGCGGGAGAAGCGGCTGTCGGGCGCCACACGTGACGCCGCAGAATGGGCACGGCTAACGACCGCAGTCCTGCGCACCAACCAGTTCTGCCTGCTGGCAATGGACGAGCCTGTTCGGTGGGAGG